>CANKLD010000183.1 GCA_947483095.1 Bacteroidota bacterium | reverse complement strand
GAAGGAATTAAAACTTCATTTTCAGGCTTAATTTCCCCTACCATATCTTGATTTACAGCACCTGTTCTAAAACTATATCTACCCGTTAGAATCATTGCTCTTGAAGGACCGCACAACGGAGCGGTATATCCATGAGTAAAACGAATTCCGTCTTTAGCAAGTTGATCAATAATAGGTGTTTTATTTAAATCTGAACCGTAACAACTAACATCTCCAATACCTAAATCATCGGCGAGAATAAAGATAATATTGGGTTTTTCACTGCCTTTTTTAGTGTTGGCTTTTTGAGCATAAAAACTAGAAGTCGTTGCCAGTGTTAGTGTAATAAAAAGTAATTTGATATTTTTCATAGTAATAAAGTTAATAAGTAAGTTCGTTAATTTCTGATTGATAGGTTTTTATATCAATTTTTTTGGCGATTTCTTCGTATTCGGGATTATTGTATTTGCGTGAAGCAAACTTTAAAATTTTAATGGTTTCTCCATAACCAATTTTTTGAATTTGCTCGTATTCCCAAACTTTTTCATTTTTCAAATATGGAATAATAAATTGAAGTGCATTTTTCATTTTTTTACCTTCACTTATTTGATGGTCCCAAAGAGATACATTTACATTTTCAGCTAATTGAGCAATTAAATAATAGCCAAACATATTCATGTTTACATATCCCCAAGATTTTGTTCTGGCCAATTCAAGAGGCTGACTTCCATCGGATTTCAATTGGCTTTCCATTCTATTTTTAAAGATCTCAATTTCATTTAAAGCAATTTCTGGTTTATCAATAAATAAAGCAAATGCGATAACTTGCTCACTGTAAAAAGTCCCGTGATTATTTTTCGCTATGGCTTCGTCTTGACCAATTGGGCTTTCCAGCATCCAAGTCAAGTATTCTGAAAACCATTTTTTAAGTGCCTCATGATCCTTTTTTGACCAGTTAGGGGTGTTTTGAATTAATATTGCAGCGTCTAAAACTCGGTATAAATCTCTAGTTTCTATTAATCCCGTTCCACGACCGGTATTAATACCTGGTATGCCTTGCGCAAAATTAAGGTGTGGATTTTGACGAGTCTCAGGATTTAAAAACCAAACTTTTAGAAGTTTAGAAGTGAAATTAGCATATTTAGCGTCTTTAGTAAAATAATAGGCTAAAGCCAATGATAATGAAGCATCTTCCAACTT
The DNA here is from genome assembly GCA_947483095.1 of Bacteroidota bacterium. Next base: position 1,838 of record CANKLD010000183.1, on the reverse strand, counting down.
ATCAATTTCTTGTGAATCGGAAATATCGTAATACGTTGGATTTCGAAGTCCGTCTTTTTTAATATAAGGTAATCCGTCAGGTTTATTTGGATCTGGCCACCAATAAGGGCCTGTGCTCATGTAATCGTGTTTATCGCCGCTTGGAGGAGTTTGTATTTTATCCATAACAGAATATACCAAATCTTCTTTAACCAAATTATCTGCTTTTTTGAGTAACGATTTTAGAGCTATCACTTTATCATTATCATTTGATAAAATTAATTTATGATTGTTTTGAAGGGCTTTTCCATCAATAGAAATTGTTTTTGGAATAGCAGAATCTAATTTGCCTTGAGCAAAAAAGGAAGTGTAAATCCCAAAAATTAGTATTAAATAAAGAGCCTTTTTAGCTGTATTCATTATTGTTAATTTAAATTAATTTGTAAAGATATTCTTTTTCTAGTCACCTGAATTTTTCCAATCCAAGGTATCGCCTTTCAATCTTCTTAATGCTTCTGCTTCGGTTTTAATTCCTTTATCTCCTTGATCAAGCATCCATTTTTTCAATTCTGATAACAGTTTTATTTTTACAGCTGCCAATTTAGCATCATCAGCCAAATTATCCAATTCATAAACATCTTTTTTGATATTATACAATTCAAATTGAGGTCGGTTGCGATACAATTTAGCATGTTCTGCTTGTTTTGGAGTCACATTAGTAGCCTTTAACCACGTACTGTATAATTTATTTTTAGGTTGAGAACCCGAGGATAAAAAGGGTTCGTTGAATTGTAAATTCCATATTAATTTATAATCGTGATCTTGAATGGAACGAACTGGATAATTATCTGAACCATTTTTTATACCTCTTGTGGTATGAACTCCGTAAACATAGTCACGAACTTCTTTTGGCTTACCATTAAATGCAGCGAAAAAACTCTTTCCGTCCAATTTCATTGTTCCTTCTTTGTTTCCGCGTAAAGACTCCGGATTTCCACCAGCAGATTCAAAAAGTGTAGGAACCACATCAATATATTGGGTTAAAATACCCGATCGAGTATTGGGTTTAATCACTTTTGGCCAACGAGCAATAAATGCCGCTTTTAACCCCATATTATAACACGTCCATTTTGCAAAAGGCATGGAACTTCCATGCTCGCTGGCAAATAAAAATAGCGTATTGTCTTTGGTTTTTTGATTATCGACAATTCTTGTACAAGTACCAACCAAACTGTCCATATAGGTAATTTCGGCATAATATTTTACCAATTCCGCACGCGTTTCTTTGGTGTCAACCATGTATGGCGCTACATTTAATTTATTGGCATCATACTTTTTAACGTCTCCTCTATTCCAGGGCCCATGCGGCTGATTGGAAGCAACAATTAACAAATACGGTTTTGAAGTGTCTTTATTAATCCATTTTTCGGCATCAGCCAATTCCACGTCTGGTCCTTTTCCATTATCACTATTTCTACCTCCTAAATATTCAAAAGGGAAATTGGCCATAGGAGCATAATGTTGTTTTCCAATTAAGGCAACACGATATCCTAATTTTTTAAAATGCTGCACCACAGAAATTACATTATCATATACTTGCGCGTGATTTGGATAACTCCCGTTTTTTACTGGGAATAAACCAGTATACAAACTCTGACGTGTTGGTCCGCACATAGCTGTGGCATTATTCATGTTGTCAAATGTCAAGCCTTCTTTAGCTAATTTAGCTAAATTGGGAGTGTAAACGTCTTTGTTTCCATAAGGTTCACAATCAATTGAAGTCATATCATCGGCAATAAAAAACAAAATATTTGGTTTGGCAACCGTTTCTTTCACAGCATTATTTATCACCAATTTCT
>CANKLD010000182.1 GCA_947483095.1 Bacteroidota bacterium | reverse complement strand
TCTCCTCGAAATCCTTTGGTGTGTAATGAAAATAAATCTTCGGCTTGACGAATTTTAGAAGTGGCATGTCTTTCAAAACACAAACGAGCATCGGTAACACTCATTCCTTGTCCGTTATCAATAACTTGAACAAGCGATTTTCCAGCGTCTTTAATGATTAATTTTATGTCGGTTGCTTTTGCATCAACAGCATTTTCAAGCAATTCTTTGACTACCGAAGCGGGTCTTTGAACAACTTCACCAGCCGCAATTTGATTGGCTACGTGATCTGGAAGCAATTGAATTATACTCGACATTTAGATAAATTGTAATTTAGTGTTATTCGTGAATGCACAAATTTAACTAATTTCTGTTGGCTTTCATACCAAAATTATAAAAATAAAACCTCTAAAATATAGAGGTTTTGTTATATTGTAAGAAAGATGATTAATTAATTATTTCAAATTGGCTTGACTTCTTAAATAGGCCATTTTTAATGCTGTGATCGCGGCTTCGGTTCCTTTATTTCCATGAATTCCGCCACTTCTATCGATAGATTGTTGCTCGTTATTATCGGTCAACAAACAAAAAATAACAGGAACATCATATTTAATATTTAGATCTTTAACACCTTGGGTAACGCCTTCGCAAACAAATTCAAAATGCATTGTTTCTCCTTTAATCACACAACCAATTACAATGACTGCATCTAAATTTTGAGTTTCTATCATTTTTTTAGCACCATAAACCAACTCGAAACTTCCTGGTACATTCCAACGAAGGATGTTTTCAGGAAGTGTGTCGCAGTCTAAAAATGCAGCTCGGGCGCCAGAAAACAACCCTTCAGTTATTACTGGATTCCATTCAGAAACAACAATCCCAAACCGAAAATTTTTCGCGCTTGGGATTGTATTCTTATCGTAATTTGATAAATTTTTATTAGCTGTAGCCATCTGATTTGGATTTTAGAATCCGAATTCTGAAATCAGAAATCTAAAATTCTTATTGAGATAAACCTATTAAAGCATCAATATTTGCAGCCTCTGGAGTTGCTTCATATTTTTCTTTAATTTCAGTAAAATATTTTAATGCATCCGTTTTATTGTTTAATCCTAAAGCTGTTTGACCTGCTTTTAAAAGGAAACGAGGGGTTGTAAATTCGTTTTTATTATTTTCAGCTGCTTTAACATAAAATTCTAAAGCTTCTTTTGGTTGATTTTTTTGAGAATGAGCATCTCCGATTGCGCCAATAGCTAAAGTGCTTAATACCATATCTTCAGATTTGAATTTTTCCAAATAAGAAATAGCTTGATCGTATTTACCAGTGTTTAAGTAGGCCATCCCAGCGTAATAATTTGCTAAATTTCCAGCATCCGTTCCTTCATATTTAGAAGCAATATCGATGAAACCAAATTTACCTTCAGAACCTTTAAGTGCTAAATTATATAATGAATCGCTTTTAGTACCTTCTGTTGCTTTTTGGAAATTTTGTTGAGCCAAAAACATTTCGTTTGAAGCGTTTTCTTCTTTAGGTTCAGCTACAAATTTTTGAAACAAAACATAACTTACAGTAAATAACGCTATTGTCGCTACAATTCCGAAAATTGCTTTTTGATTTTTTGCTACAAATTCTTCCGTTTTAGAAGCGGTTTGATCTAATGAATTAAAGACACCTGCAGTAGTGCTATCTTTTTCGTCTATAGTTATATTTTCAACTGGAGTATCGTTTTCAACTTTTTCTTTTTGAGTTTTATAACCTCTTTTATTGTACGTTGCCATTATAATTTTAATTAGTGAGTGGCAAAAATAAAATTTTTATTCAAACAGTCATAAAAAAAATGGGTTTAAATTCAAATAAAAGTAACATTTTCATTAATATGATGCGCTTTTAATCAAATTACAAAAAAAATAGAATTCAAATTGATAAAAATATGGTTTTATGGATAATTTTCAATAATTTGCAACGGTATTAAAAAACAAAATTAGAAATTAAAATCGCTCCTATTCTAGCCCTTTTAAAGAATGTATCTTAAAAAAATTTCTTTATTCAATTATAAAAATTTTTCGGAAGCCAATTTCGATTTTGACAACAAAATAAATTGTTTTGTTGGCAAAAATGGTATTGGCAAAACCAATGTTTTAGATGCTATTTTTCATTTATCATACGGAAAAAGTTATTTCAATCCGCTGGCAGTTCAAAATATAAAACACGGCGAAGATTTTTTTGTAATAGAGGGTGAATTTGAGAAATCAAAAAGATCCGAAATTGTAATTTGTAGCCTAAAAAAAGGGCAAAAGAAAATTCTAAAACGCAACGGAAAGCAATATGATAAATTCTCCGAACATATTGGATTTATTCCATTGGTAATTATTTCTCCAGCCGATAGAGATTTGATTGTAGAAGGTAGTGAAACCCGAAGAAAGTTCATTGATACCGTAATCTCTCAATTGGATTCTACCTATTTAAATCACTTAATTCAATACCAAAAAACACTAAGTCAGCGAAATGCTTTGCTGAAATATTTTGCTTTAAATCAGGTTTTTGAAACAGACACTTTATCTATTTACAACCAGCAATTGGATGAATTAAGTAAAATAATATTTGAAAAAAGAAAAGAATTTCTAGCTGATTTTGTTCCCATTTTCAACAAACACCACCAAACGATTACCAGTTCAGCAGAAACCGTTCAATTGGTTTATGAGAGTCAATTGTTTGAAAAAGATTTATTGAAATTATTACAAGAAAGTATCAGTAAAGATAGGGTTTTACAATACACAAGTGCAGGAATTCATAAAGACGATTTATCTTTTGAAATCGATCATTATCCTATAAAAAAGTTCGGATCTCAAGGGCAACAAAAATCTTTTTTAATTGCATTGAAATTAGCCCAATTTGAATTTGTAAAAAAGAATTGTGGTGAAAATCCAATCTTATTATTTGATGATATTTTTGATAAATTAGATGAAACTCGTGTTGGAAAAATAATTGAAATGGTAAATAATTCAGATTTTGGGCAACTTTTCATCTCTGATACTCACCCTGAAC
>CANKLD010000181.1 GCA_947483095.1 Bacteroidota bacterium | reverse complement strand
GCTGTACATTACCCTTTCGCCTTGCAAAGAATGCAGTAAACTAATTCACCAATCAGGGATAAAAAGAGTCGTTTATCAAAACGGCTATCGCGATGATTCAGGACTTCAATTTTTGATAAAAGCAGGAATAGAAGTAGAACAAATTTCGGATTTAGATTCATAAATGAAAATCAACTCCAACTACTATCCTGTTTTATTTTTTGGAATCTTAGCTCTAGGAATTGTGCTTGGGGCAACTCTTAATTTTCCATTCCAAGGCAATTTATCGGCCTCAGAAAACCATAGAAACAAGCTAAATAAATTAATTGATTTTATTGACAATGAGTATGTTGACCAAGTAAACACCGATTCCATTGTTGATTTAGCCGCATCCAATATCCTTGACAAATTAGATCCACATTCTGTTTATGTTCCCAAAACCGAGCAAACGCAACTTGCAGAAACCATGAAAGGCGATTTTGTGGGAATTGGAGTTAATTTTTATATGTTAAATGACACCATAGCTATTGTAAATCCAGTGGTGGGAGGCCCTTCTGAAAAAGCAGGAATAAAATCGGGAGACCGTATATTGTATGCTAACAAAGAAAAATTATTTGGAAGAAAACTAACTTCGGAATACCTGTTTTCAAAATTAAAAGGGGAGAAAGGGACCGATGTTGCGCTTACAATTTATAGAAAAAGCGAAAACAAAAAACTACAAATCCAGTTAAAACGAGGTGTTGTTGCTATTGAAAGCGTTGCTGCCGCTGTAATGATAAATCCAACTTTAGGATATATAAAAATCAATCGATTTGCCGAAACTACGCACGACGAATTTAATAAAGGGTTACTTGAATTAAAAAAACAAGGCGCAAAATCAGTAGTAATTGATGTTCGTGATAACGGTGGCGGCTACATGGAAATTGCTGCAGAAATTGCCGATGAATTATTAAAAGACAAGCAATTAATTGTTTTTACCAAAAATAAAAAAGGCAAAACAGACAAGACGTATGCTACGGAAGACGGGGAATTTGAAACAGGTAAAGTCTATATTTTAATTAATGAAAATTCTGCTTCAGCAAGTGAAATCTTAGCCGGTGCAATTCAAGACAACGACCGTGGAACAGTTATTGGCCGACGATCCTTTGGAAAAGGCTTGGTGCAACGTGAAATGAATTTTCAGGATGGATCTGCAGTCCGACTTACTATTGCTAGGTATTACACTCCAACCGGTCGTTCTATTCAAAAACCATACGAAAAAGGAATCGACGATTATAATAGTGATTTTGACAAACGAATGACGAGCGGAGAATTATACAAAAAAGACAGTATTAAAGTGGATTCAAAACTTAAATATAAAACTCCAAAAGGTAAGATTGTTTATGGCGGCGGCGGAATTGTGCCCGATGTTTTTGTGCCCTTAGAAGTAGAACACGGCGACGAAGGCGTAGTTTATTTAATGCAATCAGGAGCAGCTGGGTATTTTGTTTTTGAAGAATTAGACAAAAATAGAAAGCAATTTCAAGGATTGAAAATAGCTCAAATGATCTCCAAAATCGAAAACGTTGAAATTTATTATGAAAATTTCAAAAAATATTTGTCAAAAAACGGCTTGGTTCTAAAATTAGATAAAGACAAAAAGTGGGTAAAAAGATATTTAACTGCAGAATTTGTAAGACAATTATTTGGCGAGAAATACTATTATTCGATACTACTTAAGGAAGATGCGATGATAAAAAAAGTAGTAACGCTAAAATAAGAAACGCAACTTATTTAGAACGATCTTCAATTTTTTTAGACATTCTAAAAATTAATAGAATTAAAACCGCACAAATTGAGGCTACAATTCCAATTAGTGCTACCGAATTTTTTTTGTTAAATAAATTCGTGTAATCAAGTAAAGTGATGTTAAAAACAATTAGTGCTAAGGCAATAACAACTAATATCGAGGTAAATATTTTCATTGTTGATGTATTTTAAAGCGTAAAAATACTAAAAATTACCTACATAAATAAACCTTTAACATTACTGGCAAATAATTTAACAGCAATAGCTAGAAGTACAATTCCAAATGTTTTTCTAATGACGCCCAAACCGTTTTTTCCCAACATTTTTTCAATTTTTGCTGACGATTTTAATACACCATAAACAACAATAATATTTAAAACAATAGCTACCACAATGTTTTCGGTAGCATATTGCGCTTTTAAAGAAAGTAATGTCGTCATGGTTCCAGCACCTGCAATTAATGGAAATGCGATGGGAACAATCGAAGCGGAACTTGCTTCTTCATCTCGATAGATACGAATTCCCAAAATCATTTCTAAAGCCAGAAAGAACAACACAAATGAACCTGCGACTGCAAATGAATTTACATCAATTCCGATGAGTTTTAGAAAACCTTCTCCAGCAAACAAAAATACAATCATGATTATACACGCCACAATTGATGCTTTTTCAGATTCTATATGCCCGTGTTTGGTTCTTAAATCCACAATAATAGGAATAGTTCCTACGATATCAATTACTGCAAAAAGCACCATTCCAACCGTTGCAATTTCTTTAAAATCAAGTTCCATACTAGCGGGGTTTTAGAGTACAAAAGTAGCCATTTAATAGAGAAATTAAGTGAAATTATTGTTATTATTATTTAAAGGCAATTCAAAACAATAGTTATCTTTGCGGCATGTTTCAAATAGGAAAAACCATAGTATCGGAAGACATTCTTGGAAAAGAATTCGTATGTAATTTATCAGCTTGTAAAGGAGCTTGTTGCGTTGATGGAGATGCGGGAGCGCCTTTAAGTCAGGAAGAAACGTTAATTATGGAGTCTATTTTTCCAAAAGTAAAACCCTTTTTAAGAAAAGAAGGAATTGAAGCCATTGAAGCTCAAGGCACTTGGACCAAAGGTAAAGAAGGCGATTTAGAAACGCCATTAGTGGACGATAAAGATTGCGCCTATGTAATTTATGACGGAGCTACTGCACTTTGCGGAATTGAACAAGCCTACAACCAAGGAGTAATTGACTGGAAAAAACCTGTTTCTTGTCATTT
>CANKLD010000180.1 GCA_947483095.1 Bacteroidota bacterium | reverse complement strand
TAATAATCTTCCCGATTTGGATGAAAAGGCGCAACAGCATTGAACGTTTCTCCCCAACAATTACTTTCAATAATTTTTAAAATAATCCCGATGCAATCTTCTTGGTGAATCAAATTTATTGGTGCATTAGGGTTTTCAATATTGGTTCGTCCAGCAAGAAAATGAATGGGATGACGGTCTTCACCAATGAGTCCTCCAAAACGGAGAATTGTGGTTTCAAAATGAGAATTATCTTTCAATAATTTCTCACATTCTAGCAATTTCTTGCCACTTTCGGTATCTGGATTTGGGATAGTATCTTCAGTTACAACTACATCTTCATCAGAAAAAACAGACGTAGAACTCACTAACAAAACCTTTTTAATTTTTGATTTTTCAATAAATGGAATGCTGTTTTTTATTTTAGAAACGAAATTTTCAGAGGAATTTCCTCTTAGTTTAGGTGGAATATTGATTATTAAAACCTGGCTTTTCTCTAAGAATTCATCTATATTCCCATTGATTTCATTTTCCCCTAATTCAATCAAAAAAGGAGCTATTCCAGCGTTTTCAAGTAACCCTATTTTATCTGTTGAAGTCGTAGAACCCTTAACCGAAAAGTCGTTTTCTATTAAGGCTTTCGCCAATGGAAATCCCAACCAACCGCAACCAAGAATACTAATTTTTGTCATTATTATTTTTTGTAACCTATTTATTTTCTATCTTTTGAACCGTCAGAATAAATATATTTTTACCACAGATTAGCACAGATTAATTTGTCAACTAGCTTAAAATCATTTTTAATCCTATAAATCTGTGGCAAAAAACCTTCAATATCTCATCACAAATTGTGATCAGATCTTCTCTAATTCTTGTCTTATATTTATCTTGTTATTAAAGTATCAATGTTAACTGTCAAACTGTCTTTTGGAGTCAATTTCCTTGGTTTAAAAATTTCGCTTTTGGAAACCACATTTGATGGAACAATCCTCTTTTGGATTACCACCGCATCGTTTAATACAAAAGGCATTGGCATCATCCAAGGCAATCTTTTGGCAATTCTGAATTTTGGATTACTCACTAAATCAAAAGAACTTTCCATTAAATCCATATCAAAAACCGTATTAACAGGAATAGAAAATTGCAATTCCAACGGCTCATTATCAACTACATAATAGCTAACTAATTTCTTCCCTTTTCGTTCATACAAACTTCCTTTTTGATCTAAAGCTGTTGCGCCATTGGCTTTTAAATTATAGAAAGTCATATTTTCATTGGCAAAAACATCGTATCGATTTACTTGTCGATTTGGCTTAATTTTTATCTTATAATAATGTTGAGACCCCGCAATACTATCCTGTAAAAACGAAATGGTAGGTTCGCCTAAATCGATAACATTGGCCTCAACTGAATGGGTAAACCCTGATTTATATTTGCTAAACAAAGGATTCTTATTTAATTCACTAGCGTCTTTCGGATTTTCTCCTAAATACAATTTCGTCCAAGGATCCAAATTTATATCATAGGTAGTCCATACTGCTTTTTTCGAGTCGGCATTATAAACATAAAGCAAACTATTTGGTTTTGCCGTTCCAATAGCATAACCCGAATTAAAACTAGCCTTAATAAAAAACCCAATTGATATTAAAAACAACACCAATGACCAAAACCCTTTTCTAGGAAACGAACCAAATATTGGTAATAGTAATCCGAAAACTAAAATCGTTAAAACAGCACTTCCAGTTAAAATTTTCAACCCCAATCCTATTGGAAACATAATTATAAAAGGAACCAAAATAATTAAAGTCGGAATACTCAAAATTAAATTCAATATTGGATTTGTTTTTTGAGTAGTCACAAAATAAGCCAACATAAACAAGCTAAAAAATAAAGGAATTATAAAAAATCCCGCTCCAGGCAAATAAAAAGCAATCGAAAAATTGATTAAAATCCAAATAAATAATGGCGCTACAGAATAATTCTCCGTTTTATTTTCTGAATTGGAATAAAACAACATCGAAATCGCCAAGCTTAAAAATACAAACGCACCAATATAATCATGACCGTTATAGGTAAAACCCTGAAGAATATCATTGTATTGCGGATAAATCTTCAGCAGCAACTTCCAACCAAAAAAGGCAGTTAATCCAGAAACTAAAATTGCGACAAGGAAAATTAAAAATCCTTTTCCCATTTCTGAAAACACCAAAACCCGTTTACCAAGCCCAATGAAAAGTAAAAATAAAAAAAGGAAAACCGCAACAATTAACATTGGGAAAACCCATGAAAAGGGATAACTCACAAAATTAAATGGCGTATTAAAATAAACATAATCGTCTCCTGATTGAAGAGAACTCAAATCGGAATTGGAGAAATAATTCAACAACGGAACCAAATAAGTTCCTTGATGTGCCATTGTTTTCGGACTCAAATGAGCAATATCATCTTGCGCCGTGTGGTAATTAAAATGATTGTCTATAAACGCAAAATTGAACCCTTGAATGTTTGCTTGCTCTCTAAAAACGGTCAAATCGGTATCGTTGGGCAACATTTTATAAATGCTGTACATCAAAGAATTTGAAACCGGATATCTAGGGTTGGCAGCCGTAAATTCCTTCACCATATTGGCATTTCCCTTGTTCACTTCCATCAACATATAGCTTGGTCCAGCGCTCCCTCGGGCCTCAAAATTCAAAACCAATCCCACTTCTTTCGCCCAATTACTTTGAGTTACAAAAAGTGCCGCTCCGTTCAAGCCCAATTCTTCCGCATCAGAAAATAGGATTATAATGTCGTTTTTGTGCGGGGTTTTATTTTCTAAAAAAGCACGAACGCCTTCCAAAATAGTTGCAATTCCCGAAGCATCATCGCTAGCGCCATGGGAATACGAGTGCGGAGCGCTATCATAATGAGATAGCAACAACAACGCTTTCGAGCTGTTAGAACCTTTAATTCTAGCTAAAATATTTTTAGATTTTGTCAAATTTCCCCAATCAGAAAGCGTTGTTCCTTCCTGAATTTGGGTTTCCAATCCCATTTTTTGGAGTTCTTTAACCAAATAATC
>CANKLD010000179.1 GCA_947483095.1 Bacteroidota bacterium | reverse complement strand
TAATCAGTCAAATCTGTGGCAAAAAATTAGTATTACTTCTCATCCACGAATTACACCAATTGTCACAAATTATATTTTAAAAAATCTGTGGAAATCCGTTTAATCAGTCAAATCTGTGGCAAAAAATTAGTATTACTTCTCATCCACGAATTACACCAATTGTCACAAATTATATTTTAAAAAATCTGAGCAAATCCGTTTAATCCGTATAATCTGTGGCAAAAAATTATTAGTATTCTAACTCAGCCACGAATTACACTAATTGCCGCGAATTTTATTTAAGAAGCGACAAGACTTCTGTAATATTTTCAAAGGAATAAAAATTTTCATGTTCAATTTCAAAATCAATTTTTTCATATTCCCAAGTGGTGTGATACGGAATGTGAACTCCGTAACCTCCGATATTTAAAATAGGCAAAACATCCGATTTTAGAGAGTTTCCAATCATTAAAAAATCTTTAGGATCGCAATCCAATCGCCCTAACATTTTTTGATAATCCAATTCGGTTTTGTCACTCATCACTTCAATATGATGAAAATAAGCCCCAATTCCTGAATCATGAAGTTTACGGTGTTGGTCTTTTAAATCGCCTTTGGTAGCAACAATTAATTTGTAGTTGGATTGTAATTCCTCTAAAACCTTTTCCACGTTCGGCATTAATTCAACTGGTTTTTGCAATAAATCTTTTCCAATGGCAATAATTTTATCAATGCCTTTTCCTGAAATAGTATGATTGGTTAATTCCAAAGCAGTTTCAATCATTGAAAGTGTAAATGCTTTAATTCCAAATCCATAAAGGGGCAAATTTGAAATTTGGTGATTTAAAATCAACCCTAATATTTCTTGCTTCGAAGCATAATCTTGAAATAAAACACAGAAACGCTCTTGGGCTTCGTCGAAATAAGGTTCGTTGTGCCACAAAGTGTCATCGGCATCAAAAGCTATTATTTTTGGATTCATTTTATGTTTTTTTAAACACTAATTTCACTAATTTTCACAGATTTAATCTGTGAAAATTAGTGAAATTAGTGTTATATATTTTTATTAGTTTATGGTTTCGCCATTAGCAACTCCATCTACATCCGGATTTACAAAAACCAACTTCCCTTCTGCATTGGTAGTCATCAAAATCATTCCTTCACTATCTACTCCGCGAAGGTTTCTTGGGGCCAAATTCACTAAAACAGTAACGCGTTTCCCGATAATTTCTTCAGGAGAAAAACTCTCCGCAATTCCCGAAACGATGGTGCGAACATCAATTCCTGTATCGATTTTTAGGATCAATAATTTATTTGCTTTAGGCATTTTTTCTGCTTCTAGTATGGTTCCAACACGCAAATCCATTTTAGCAAAATCATCATATTGAATCGTTTCTTTTTGAGGTTCCGTCTTTGCGAGGGCCGAAGCAATCTCTTCTTTATTTGCCACTTTCGTAGCTTCTAATTTGTCCATTTGTTTTTGTATTTCTTCGTCTTCAATTTTAGCGAAAAGCAATTCTGCTTCGCCAATTTGGTGACCTGCAGGAATTAATTCAGAAGTTTGAGATATTGTTTTCCAATCAATTTTGGTTTCTATTTTTAGAATTCTAGAAAGTTTTGCTGCTGTAAAAGGTAAAAAGGGTTCGCAAAGTGAGCTCAAAGCGGCGGCAATTTGCAAGGCAACATACATTTGGGTTTGCACCCGCTCAGGATTGTCTTTTATTACTTTCCAAGGCTCTTCATCGGCAAGATATTTATTCCCCAAACGAGCCACATTCATCAATTCGCCCAGAGCTTCTCTAAAACGGTAGCGCTCCACAGAACTTGAAATTACGGCCGGATACGCTTTTAATTCGGTCAAAGTTGCATTGTCAACATCTGAAAAAGAACTTGGATTTGGAACAATTCCCTCGTAATATTTATGGGTTAAAACCACCACGCGATTTATAAAATTCCCAAAAATGGCTACCAATTCATTATTATTTCTCGCCTGAAAATCTTTCCAAGTAAAATCATTATCCTTAGTTTCTGGCGCATTAGAAGTCAACGCATAACGCAAAACATCTTGCTGATTTGGAAAATCTTCTAAATATTCGTGCAACCAAACTGCCCAATTTTTTGATGTCGATAATTTATCTCCTTCTAAATTCAAAAATTCATTTGCAGGAACATTATCCGGTAAAATATAACTTCCTTCAGCCTTTAACATCGCAGGAAAAATGATACAATGAAATACAATATTGTCTTTTCCAATGAAGTGAACCAGTTTAGTATCTTCATTTTTCCAATACGGTTCCCATTCTTTTCCTTCGCGCAAAGCCCATTCTTTGGAAGCAGAAATATATCCAATTGGAGCATCAAACCACACGTATAATTTTTTCCCTTCGGCACCTTCAACAGGCACGTCAATTCCCCAATCTAAATCTCTAGTAACAGCGCGTGGCTCTAAACCACCGTCAATCCAAGATTTTACTTGCCCATAAACATTAGGCTTCCAATCGTTTTTATGTCCCACTAGAATCCATTCTCTCAAAAATTCATCGTATCGATCCAAAGGCAAAAACCAGTGTTTTGTAGATTTCATTACTGGGATTTCCCCGGTAATGGTTGATTTTGGATTAATTAAATCCGTTGCATTTAGCGTTGAGCCACATTTTTCACATTGGTCGCCATACGCTTCTTCGTGTCCGCATTTTGGACAGGTTCCAGTCACAAATCGATCTGCCAAAAATTGATTTGCTTTAGCGTCATATAATTGCTCGGTAACTTGCTCTATAAAATCCCCTTTATCATACAATTTCTTGAAAAAATCAGAAGCGGTATCGTGATGAATTTTAGATGAAGTCCTAGAATAATTATCAAAAGAAATTCCAAAATCTATAAACGATTGACGAATTATTCCGTCATATTTATCAATGATTTCCTGAGGCGTTACTCCTTCTTTTTTGGCTTTCATTGAAATGGCAACCCCGTGTTCGTCGCTTCCGCAAACAAACAAAACGTCTTTATCTTTTAATCTTAAATATCGGGAATAAATATCTGAAGGTACGTAAACGCCCGCCAAATGTCCAATATGAATTGGGCC
>CANKLD010000178.1 GCA_947483095.1 Bacteroidota bacterium | reverse complement strand
TCTAATTTGTCTAATGTAAGTTGGAGGGCTTTTAATTTGGCTTCTTTTTCTGAACTCATCTTTTCTTTCATTTAGTTTCACTTATTTTTAGTAAAAATAGTTATTTTTTTTGAAGATACAAGTGGTGAATTAATAAAGAATTTAGAATCCCAAAAAAACTACTGCAAAATAATAATTTCGTACTTTTGACCGCAATAATTAAGCAATGGAAAAAATAATATCCTACCCAATTTCTATAATTAGCCTACTTCTGTTTTTGCTAACCATATTTATTTTTCATCCTATTCAATGGATTTGCTTTAATCTATTTGGCTACCAAGCTCATAAAAAAAGTGTTGATTACCTCAATTTTCTTTTACTAAGAATTGCCCATTTATTAGGAATAACCTTCAAAATTGAAAATCGGGAGTTTATACCTAAAGGGGTTCCGATCATTTTTGTTGCCAATCATCAAAGTATGTATGATATTATCGGAATCATTTGGTTCTTGAGAAGATTTCACCCAAAATTTGTAAGCAAAAAAGAATTAGGCAAAGGAATTCCAAGTATTTCCTATAATTTAAACCATGGCGGATCGGTATTAATTGACAGGAATGATCCTAAACAAGCAATTTTAGAAATTAAAGAATTATCAAAATATATTGAAAAAACGAAGCGTTCGGCGGTAATTTTCCCGGAAGGAACACGAACCAGAACCGGAAAACCTAAAGAATTTGCCAAAAGCGGTTTAAAAATCCTCTGTAAATACGCGCCTTCAGCATTTGTTGTGCCAATTACTATCAATAATTCGTGGAAATTCTTTAAATTTGGCTTTTTGCCATTCGGCCTCGGGATTAGAATTATTTTTACTATTCACGAAGCAATTTCTGTTAAAAATTCAGATTGTGATGAATTAACTAATATAACACAAGACCTAATAACTAAAAATATAATTACTTAATTTAATTTATAAACCTATATAATTAGGCTGTAAATATAAAATGATTTAAATATGTCAATATCAAACATGCGTCTAGAAGTGATGCAATTTCTTGAAAAAAATGTAGACACTTTTGTAGACAATTATCTTATTCCGGTTGAAACTATTTGGCAACCTACTGATTTTTTACCCAATTCACAAAGTGAAAATTTCTATGAAGAAGTAAGAGAATTAAGAGAAATCGCTAAAGATTTACCCTACGATTTCTGGGTTACTTTAGTTGGCGATACCATAACCGAAGAAGCGCTGCCAACCTATGAATCTTGGTTAATGGACGTGGAAGGAATTGACCAAGTGGAAGCTAACGGCTGGTCAAAATGGATTCGCCAATGGACTGGAGAAGAAAATCGTCACGGAGATTTGTTAAGTAAATACCTCTATTTATCGGGACGTGTAAATATGCGTGAAGTAGAAATGACAACGCAACATTTGATAAATGATGGTTTTGATATTGGTACCGGAAGAGATCCCTACAAGAACTTTGTTTATACTAGTTTTCAAGAATTAGCTACCTATGTTTCTCATAACCGTGTGGCACAATTAGCAAAATCTTATGGTGATAATAAATTATCTAAAATTTGCAAAATGATAGCCGGTGATGAAATGCGTCACCACCACGCTTATAGTGAATTTGTAAATCGTATTTTCCAAGTGGATCCAAGCGAAATGATGCTTGCTTTTCAATACATGATGAAACAAAAAATCGTTATGCCAGCACAATTTTTAAGAGAATCTGGTGAGAAAATAAGTTCCGCTTTTGAACATTTTTCTGATTCAGCTCAAAGAATTGGGGTTTATACTGCTAACGATTATGTGGATATAATGCAAAAATTAATTGATAAATGGGAAATTGATAAAATTTCAAATTTAACTGACGATGCCGAAAAAGCCCGTGATTATTTGATGAAACTTCCTTCTAGAATGGCTAAAATTTCTGAAAGATTAGTTATTCCTCAAGAATCTCAAGTTTTTAAATGGGTGGAGCCAGCAAGAATTTAATAAAATAACGTAGCCTATTAAATGTTGGATTTTGAAGTAACTCTTTAAGATTCAACATTTTTTTTAAAATATAATTTTATGACAACCCAAGATCTAATAAACGATACCATTGCATTTGTAAAAAAAGAGCTTGAAAATGCGGAAGGCGGTCACGATTGGTTTCATATAGAACGCGTTTATAAAAATGCTTTGCTAATTGCAAATGGAGAAAATTGCGATATTTTAATAGTGCAATTGGGGGCTTTACTTCACGATATTGCCGATAGTAAATTTCATGATGGTGATGAAACTGTTGGCCCTAAAAAAGCTCGATTATTTTTAGAAAGTAAAAATGTCCCTGAAAATAAGATTGTTCCCGTTATCAATATTATTGAAAACATATCCTTCAAAGGCGGTCATGAAGCCAAAAAATTCAGTTCTTTAGAATTAGACATTGTTCAAGATGCAGATCGTTTAGATGCCATTGGAGCCATCGGGATTGCAAGAACTTTCAATTACGGAGGATTTAAAAATAGAGCTATTTACCACCCTGAAATAAAACCAAATCTTCACATGAGTAAAGAAGAATATAAAAATTCTGAGGCACCAACAATTAATCATTTCTATGAAAAATTGTTGCTTTTGAAAGATAAAATGAACACTAAAACAGGAAAAGAAATTGCAGCACAACGGCACGAGTTCATGGAGTTGTTTTTAAACCAATTTTATGATGAGTGGAACGGTGAAAAATAATTTATTCTCCTTTAAAATCGGGTTTTCTTTTTTCTAAAAAAGCAGTTGTTCCTTCTTTAAAATCTGCGGTTGCAAAACATTTTCCAAAAGCTTCAATTTCGGTTTTATACCCATTTACCCCTTCTTTAAAATTGGCATTTATAGCTTTAATCGCTTGGCGTATTGCTACTGGTGAATTTCTTGCTATTTTTTGTCCAATGCCATTACAGAATTCTAAAAGTTCTGATTGTGATACAACATAATTTACTAAACCGTAGGCTTTTGCTTCATCGGCCGTTAACATTCCTGCAGACATAATCATTTCCATTGCCTTTCCTTTTCCAACTAATTGTGGCAATCTTTGTGTGCCTCCGTAACCTGGAATTACCCCAAGTGAAACTTC
>CANKLD010000177.1 GCA_947483095.1 Bacteroidota bacterium | reverse complement strand
CAAAACACCAATTCCTCCTTCTTGAGCCATCGCAATTGCCATAGCACTTTCGGTTACCGTGTCCATCGCTGCGGATACTATAGGTACATTTAAAGTAATGTTACGAGAAAATTTTGATTGAATACTAACCTCTCTTGGAAGAACATTAGAATAATTAGGAACTAACAATACATCATCGTAGGTTAATCCTTCTCCAATAATTTTTGTGCTGTGTGCGATCATTGCAATTTGTAGTTGAATTGCGAGCAAAGATAGTAAATATTATTAGATATGGCAAAACTTTGATACCAAGGCTTTTGTTTGAATTACTTCAAATAATTTAATGAAACTCTCTAAACAACTTCGTTGCCTCGTTATAGGCACTTTCAAAACTCATTGGACTGGTGTTAGTTTGCTCCTTATTGGAAGTGAAAAAAGAAAGTAATTTTTCTGTTGGCATATTTCCTGTAAGGGTATCTTTTGCCATAGGGCAACCTCCAAAACCTTGAATAGCGCCATCAAATCGGCGGCAATCTGCGTTGTAAGCGGCATCCACTTTCTCAAACCATTTCTCAGGGGTAGTATGAAGATGGGCTCCAAATTCAATATTTGGAAATTTAGGAATCAAATTAGAGAATAAATACTGAATCACCTCTGGAGTTGAACTTCCAATAGTGTCGGAAAGCGATAGAATTTTAACGCCACGATTGGCCAAATTTTCTGTCCAATTGCCTACAATATCAACGTTCCAAGGATCTCCGTAAGGATTTCCGAAACCCATAGATAAATAAGCAACGACTTCCTTATTCGTTTTATCAGCAATTTCTAGAATTTCATTCAAAGTAACCAATGATTCTTCAATGGTTTTATGGGTATTTCGCATTTGGAAATTCTCAGATATCGAAAAAGGAAATCCTAAATATTGAATTTCTTTATGAGCTGATGCGGCAATTGCCCCTTGAGTATTAGCAATAATAGCGAGTAATTTACTATTGGTTTGTGATAAATCCAGTTGCGCTAAAACTTCGGCGGTATCTTGCATTTGGGGAATGGCTTTTGCCGAAACAAAACTTCCAAAATCAATAGTATCAAATCCTACGCGAAGCAACGATTGAATGTAAGCCACCTTTCTAGCAGTTGGAATAAACGACTTTATTCCTTGCATAGCATCACGAGGGCATTCTATTATTTTTATTGGATCCATTGGTTCAAATATAGAAAAAATGCCGGAATTCAAGACTAAGAATTAGAATAAATTAACGCTATACCGATTCTAATATTTTTTTATTTATGGCTTTCACCAATGCTGGTCCTTCGTAAATAAAACCAGTGTACAATTGGATTAAACTAGCTCCAGCTTCTAATTTATCCATAGCGTCTTGAGCTGTATGAATGCCTCCTACTCCTATTATTGGAAATGATTTATTGCTTTTTTGGGATAAAAATCGGATCACCTCGGTAGATCTTGAGGTTAATGGTTTGCCCGATAACCCACCTACTTCGGCTTTATTTTCAGATTGCAATCCTTCTCTAGAAATGGTAGTGTTGGTCGCAATTACACCTGCAATTTTAGTGGTGTTTACAATATCGATAATATCCAATAACTGTTCATCCGTTAAATCGGGAGCTATTTTTAGTAAAATTGGTTTTTGTTTTTGGCGACCAAAATTTAGGTCCTGCAAGGTTTGCAGTAATTTAGTTAGCGGCTCTTTTTCCTGAAGTTCTCTTAAATTTGGAGTGTTTGGAGAACTTACATTTACCACAAAATAATCAACATAATCAAATAGTGCTTCAAAGCAAATTACATAGTCATCGACCGCATTTTCATTTGGCGTCAACTTATTTTTTCCAATATTACCACCAATTAAAACGTCTTTATTTTGCTTTAATTTTTCAATTGCCGCTTGAATTCCTTTATTATTGAAACCCATTCTGTTGATAATGGCGGCGTCTTGTTTTAATCGAAACAATCTCTTTTTAGGATTTCCATCTTGTGGTTTAGGAGTTAGCGTTCCTATTTCAATAAAGCCAAAACCAAAATTGGAAAGCTCTTTATATAGCACCGCATCTTTATCGAAACCAGCGGCTAAACCAACTGGGTTTTTAAATTTCAAACCAAATACTTCTGTTTCCAATCTTTTATCTTCCACTGCATAAATAGCTCTAAAAATACTAGAGAATCCGGGTATTTTAGATACAAATTGTATTGTAGAAAAGGTAAAATAATGTACTTTTTCAGGGTCAAACCAAAAAAGTAAAGGACGAATTAACAGTTTGTACATGTTTGTGTTGTTGTGAGCTACAAAAGTAAAGAATAGTTTTTATTAAATTAAAACAACGTTCGATAAATTCTTTAAATTCTATTTAAAAAAGCATTAAAATTATTACATTTGAAGCTAAAGCAAATAATGATTTTAATAATGATAAAACCGAGTTCAATAAAACTATTAATTTTCTTCTGTTTTGTTCAAATGTCATTTGGGCAACAACCTGTAAAACCAAATTCTGCAGTTATTTACAAGCAAATTGAAAAACTGAATTTCTTAGGATCGGTATTATACATTGCAGCGCATCCAGACGATGAAAACACCCGATTAATATCCTATTTATCAAATGAGAAATTGGCTAGAACCGGTTATTTATCTTTAACCCGTGGCGATGGAGGGCAAAATTTAATTGGACCAGAATTAAGAGAGCAATTGGGAGTAATTAGAACACAAGAGCTTCTTGAAGCCAGAAAAATAGACGGTGGAGAGCAATTTTTTTCCCGGGCAAACGATTTTGGATATTCAAAAAATCCAGAGGAAACTTTACAAATCTGGGATAAAAACCAAGTCTTAAGCGATGTGGTTTGGGCAATTAGAAAATTCCAACCCGATGTAATTATCAATCGTTTTGATCATCGTTCCTCAGGAACAACCCACGGACATCACACTGCCTCTGCTTTATTAAGCGTGGAAAGTTTCGATTTAGCCAACGAGGCAACTGCTTTTCCAAATCAGCTAAAATGGGTGAAACCTTGGCAGCCAAAAAGACAATTTTTCAATACGTCATGGTGGTTTTATGGTAGCAAAGAAAAATTTGATGCGGCGGATAAAACCAACTTGTCTTCCTTACAAATTGGCGTTTACTACCCTTCAATTGGAAAATCAAATCAAGAAATTGCCGCTTTGAGCAGAAGTAGACATGAATCGCAAGGATT
>CANKLD010000176.1 GCA_947483095.1 Bacteroidota bacterium | reverse complement strand
GTAATTTTGATATTTTCGCCTAAATCAACTTTAAATGGAACGATAATTTCTTTCGATAATAACTGGAACCGTTCCCGCAATTCGATAATGGCAAGTTCTAATAATTCCGCATCGGTTTCATCCAATTTCTTTTTGATTTCTAAAGTATGGGAACGAATTATCGAGCCGTGAGAAATTTGCAGAAAATTAATAAATGCCGCGCTTTCATCGGAAACAATTGAAAACACATCAATATTAGTTATTTTTGGATTGATTATCGTGGAACGAGATTGATAATTCTCTAAAACGTCTATTTTTTCTTTTATTTTTTGAGCTTCCTCAAAATGCATTTCTGAAGCCAAATCATTCATTAGTTTCTTGAATTCTCTTTGGCTTTCTTTAAAATTACCTTTCAATATTTCTCGGATTGCATCCACTTGTTTCTGATAATCTTCCAATAATTCATCCCCTTCACAAGGGCCTTTGCAATTTCCAATATGGTATTCTAAACAAACTTTAAATTTATGGGCTTCGATGTTATTTTTGCTCAAATCATAATTGCATGTTCGCAAAGGATAAAGTTCTTTTATTAGTTCTAAAATGGTATTCACCGTTTTGAAACTCGTATAAGGCCCAAAATATTCCGACCCGTCTTTAACCATTCTTCTCGTTGGAAAAATTCTTGAAAAAGGTTCTTTTTTTATGCAAATCCATGGGTAAGTTTTATCGTCACGAAGTAATACATTATAGCGAGGTTGCAATGTCTTTATTAAATTATTTTCTAATAAAAGAGCGTCGGTTTCTGTGGGAACGACAATGTGTTTAATAGTAACAATTTTTTTTACAAGCACATTCGTTTTAGCAGTATCGTGGATTTTATTGAAGTAGGAAGCCACTCTTTTTTTAAGATTTTTGGCTTTTCCAACATACAAAATTTTATCCTCTTTATCATAATATTGATACACCCCAGGTCCGTCGGGCAAAGATTGTATCTGAAGTTGTAAAGTAGGATTTTGCATTTATAATTTATTTCAATTCAAATAAAAATCAGTTTAAATTTTTATCGATTTTCAAATTTACAAAAACTAACATTTAAAAGTGAAAAACAAACAAGAACTTCTATTTTATAAGTCATAATTTTCTACTTTTAACGTTTTAACTAAATTATGAGTATTTTAGAACATAAAAGTATCACTATTTTTAAGGAAACGGTTTTGCCCGGCGAAAGCAAAACGATCAACATGGAAATTGCGACTTTGCATACCATGACCAAATTAAAGATCCCTATAATTGTAGAAAGATCGAAATACAGCGGCCCTACAATTCTACTTTCGGCGGGATTACACGGTGATGAAATTAACGGGATTGAAATCGTTAGACAGATAATTACCAAAGATATCAACAAACCAAAAACAGGAACCATTATTTGTATTCCAGTAATTAATGTTTTTGGATTTGTAAATCAAAGTCGGGAATTCCCAGATAAAAGGGATTTAAATCGGGTTTTTCCTGGTAGTAAAAAAGGATCTTTGGCCAGTAGATTTGCCCATTATTTGTTAAAAGAAATTATGCCCCACATAGATTATGCTATTGATTTTCATGCTGGTGGCGCTAGTAGATTTAACGCTCCGCAAATTAGAATTGTTCCTAAAAATGCGGATTTAAAAAAATTAGCCGATATTTTCCAAGCCCCTTTTGCGTTGTACTCCAAAAATATTGCAGGATCATTTAGAAATTCTTGCGATAAATTAGGTGTGAAAATGTTGTTATTTGAAGGAGGAAAATCGGTGAATATTAACCCAGAAGTAACCCAGGAAGGAATAGAAGGAACAAAGAGAGTTTTGGACCATCTTGGGATGTTAAACTCCAAAAAGGAAGTTACTTATCCAGAAAAACCAACGATCTATATCGCCAAATCGAACTGGATCAGAGCAAAATATTCTGGGATGTTTCATGGCTATACACAAATTGGAAATTATGTTACTAAGGGGCAATTGCTAGCCGCCATTTCTGATCCCTATGGAAAAATTGAATTTTCGGTAAAAGCGCCTAATTCCGGATATATAATTAATGTAAATGATGCCCCAATTGTGTACCAAGGAGACGCCATTTATCATATTTCAACTCAAATAAGCGATGTTTAAAAAAGAAATTCGTTTAAAATATAAGGAATTCCGTCGTTCTTTATCTGAAAACCAGATAGAAGAATTGAGTTTGGCTATAGCCAATGGGGTCTTATTGCTTCCGATTTGGGAGAAGACGTATTTTCATATTTTTCTTCCCATCGAAGAACAGAAAGAAATAAATACTGAATACATTTTACATTTATTATCTGGAAAAGACAAAGAAATTTGTATTTCAAAAAGTGATTTTGAAACTCGAAAAATGACTCATTATTTATTGACCGATAACACTAAAATCAAAAAAAACGACTACAATATTCCAGAACCCGTTGATTGTCCCGACGCTACGGGAGAGGTGTCTTCCAATAAAATGGAGGTGGTTTTTATTCCTTTACTAGCTTATGACAAAAATGGAAATCGAGTAGGTTATGGCAAAGGATTTTACGATAAATTTTTAGCCGAATGCCATCCAAATACCATTAAAATTGGGCTGTCGTTTTTTGAACCAGAAGAAATAATTTCGGATGTTACTACTTCAGATATCCAACTCAATTACTGCGTTACTCCAAATAGAATAATCAAATTCTAATTTTTACTCTGGATCCTGAGTTTTAGCGAACGCTTTTTTGTTGAAAACAATTAATATCCCCACTCCTGTTGAAATGGCCATGTCGGCAACATTGAAAATGGCATTGAAGAAGGTGAAAAATTTTCCGCCCCAAAATGGCAGCCAGCTAGGTAAATTCCCTTCCCATATTGGAAAATAAAATAAATCTACTACTTTGCCGTAAAATAATTGTCCGTAAGGCTGGTCTGAAAATAAAGTGGCAACGGTATGGTAACTGTCATCGAAAATAACCCCATAAAAAACAGAATCGATAATATTCCCAAAAGCCCCAGCAAAAATAAGCGCTATGGCTACAATTAAGAAATTGGAACTTTGTTTTTTTACTGAATCCCAAAGCCAATAGGCAATTCCGGTAACGGCAAATAATCTAAAAATAGTTAGAATTATTTTCCCATAAGTACCTGGAATTTGGGTTCCCCATGCCATTCCTTCATTTTCAATAAAAAGAATTTTAAACCAATTGAAAACCACCACTTCCTCACCTAACACAAAGTGAGTTTT
>CANKLD010000175.1 GCA_947483095.1 Bacteroidota bacterium | reverse complement strand
CGTTTTTTTCATGATAACGGTATTCTCCGTAAATTTTTTAAGTTCAATTTTTGCATCTCCATAAAATTGAATTTCCGATTTGCCTGATGCTTCAATTGTTGCATTCGTTACCACATTTATCTTAGTAGTGGTGTTAGCTTCAGCAATAAGTTCAGCCGACTTAGAAATTAAATTCATTCCTGTGAATTCGGAGCTATTGTCCAATCTCAATTTTAAATCAATTACATCTCCTTCTACTACTGCACTCGATTTTTGATATAAATCAGCCTTTAATTGATTTGATGCGATTAATGCTTTTAATTGTGCGTTTTTACTCAATTCGATAGTTACCATTTCAGCTTTCAAATTTAGTTCTGATTTTGATTTGTCATTCTGCATAATAGTGAAGGTTTTAATCTTTCCATTCATGAAAATTTTAGAATAGTCAAAACTTTTAATAGTGAAATTGTCCAATTCTACATCAGAAGTTGCGGTTATTATAGATTCATGTTTAGCAAGTAGTAATTTAAAATCATTATTATAAAAAACTTTTACAAGAAACTTTTTAAAACCTCCAACATCTTTTAATGTAGTTAATCGTAAAGTACTTCCATTTGTATTGATATTTATTTCACTATGTAAATTATCATCAGCTTCAATTTCTAATGAACATTTATCGCTTTTAATAAGTAAAATCTCCAGATTGTCTTCAATTTCTAAATTTTCGAAATTTCCTATTTCTTTTTTCTCAATAGTTACAATTTTTGATCCTTTAACTTTTTCTCTCTTTTGTCCATAAGAAATACTCGTTAAAAGAACTACAGTAAATAATAATGCTAATTTTTTCATTTTTTCTAATAATAATTTTATCAAAAATAGATAAAAAAAGCATCCAAATAGTATTTTATTGCATTTTTTATTGAGAATCGTATGGAATTATTTACCTATTTAATTTCAATTTATTGGTTTTTTCGTAACGGTTTCTATTACTTCTTTTCCGCCCACTTTTTTCGAAACGGTGGTAGTTTCAACTCAATCAATACTATCATTATCTACATCATCAAATTCATTTTTACTGTCGGGACAATTCAAACATTTTATCTGAGAATTACCAACAACGTATAAGTATTCCTCGGAACTTGTATGTAAATTAAAAAAAGAATTATCGGAGTAATCATAATTTTTCTCACTAGAATTTACCTTAAATAGAGTTCCATTAGGTAAGTATAATTTTATTTCAACTTTCTGATCTCTGTATTTATCCTTCAATTCGGTGATTAAATAATTATCTAAAACCAATTGATTTCCAATAATTTCGAATCCGTATTTTATTTTTTCAGCTCTTGTATTTGCATTTTCGAATGAATTACCTTGTGCTTTTTTATTGATTTTTATGAATGGTAAATTTTCATCTTTTTTTTCAATTTGAAATGAAATACTGTTAGAATATACCACATCTTGATTTAATGAATCTTTGGTCACTTTAAATCCAAGTTTAATCATTATTGTCTTTTGAACGGAATCATGTTTTGTATAGTATTAAAAATTTACTTTATTTTAAATTTTTAGAAAAACAAACAATTATTTTAAATCAACATAATTATTCACTATATTCGTGAAAATTCAAATCATTATGGAATTGACGCCAAGCAAAATAAATACGTTTCTATTTTTCAAATTGCCTTCAGCTTTTATTTGTGGCGTTCGTGTCAAAGAATTGGAAGCAACTAAATGTGTGGTAACAGTAAAACACCGTTGGATAAACCAAAATCCATTCAATTCAATGTATTTTGCAGTGCAAGCAATGGCTGCCGAATTGTCTACCGGAGCATTAGTAATGTATCAAATCAAAAAAAGTAATCGAAAAATTTCTATGTTGGTTGCCAATAATAAAGCCAATTTTACAAAAAAAGCAACAGGGATAATTTCATTTACCTGCCTTGATGGTGATAAAATTGAAACTGCAATCACTCAAACTATAGCTTCAGGCGAAGGACAAACATTTTGGATGAAATCAATTGGAGTAGATCAAACGGGAACCCAAGTTTCTGAAATGGATTTTGAATGGAGTATCAAAATTAAAAAAACCTAGAATCCATTTAACGATAGTTAATTCCTAATTAAATAGACCCATTTTATTTTACAATAAATGTAATTTTGAAAATTATAAATTATAAAAATGAAAGTTTTAATAACAGGCGCAACAGGTTTAATAGGTACAGAATTGGTTTCTTTACTTCTCCAAAACGGTATTAGCGTTAATTATCTTACTACATCCAAGAATAAAATTGTTAATGAATTAAATTATAATGGCTTTTATTGGAGTCCAGAGCAAGGGATTATCGATGAAAATTGTTTAATGGGCGTAGATTCAATAATAAATCTAGCTGGAGCAAATATTTCTAAACGATGGACCAATTCCTACAAACAAGAAATCATTGAAAGTCGTTTGTTATCTTCTGCATTATTATTTAAAGCAATTAAAAACAATCCCAATCAAGTAAAACAAATTGTTTCTGCCTCAGGAACTTCTATTTATCCAAACAGTGATAAGGTAATTTACGATGAAAATTCAACTCAGGTCAACAATAGTTTTTTAGGAAATGTGGTTGTAAAATGGGAAGAAAGTACCGATAAATTTACCTCTTTAGGGTTAAAAGTTTGCAAACTTCGAACAGGAATTGTTCTTTCAACAAAAGGTGGGGCATTGGTTGAAATGCTTAAAACAATAAAAATTGGCTTGGGATCCTCTTTCGGATCAGGAAAACAAATTCAAACTTGGATTCATATCCATGATATTGCTTCACTTTATTATTTTGCAATTAAAAATGATTTAGACGGAGTTTATAATGCCGTTTCTCCTAATCCAGTGTCTAATGAAGAACTTACTTGTACAATTGCTAAAGTCTTAAAAAAGCCACTTTTTATGCCCAACATACCAAAGTTTATTATGAAATTAATTCTTGGAGAAATGCACGAATTATTATTTGAAAATAGAAACTTAAGTGCTAAAAAAATAATAGACAAAGGTTTTGTCTTTAAATACAAAACTATCGATGAAGCGTTAAAAAATATTTTAACATAAAAAAAGCTCCGTTTTTAATGGAGCTTTTTTCAATATTTAAATTTGAATTAACAATATTAGATTTATTATTTATCTAAATAAACAATAAATTTCAACCTTTTACAATAACAAATTTACTTTAATGATATTCATTTAATCCTAATATTTTATTAAAGTTTTACCCTATTTTAGTTAAATTTT
>CANKLD010000174.1 GCA_947483095.1 Bacteroidota bacterium | reverse complement strand
TATCGTGAACCAGTCCACGCCATTGCAATTCTTCTATAATATTCTTCATTTTTATAACAATTTAAGCAAAGATAAAATTTAATGTTGATTTGTTGTTTTGTTTGTTCGGTAATTCGAAAAAAAATATGTTTGCTTCTTGCTATTTCGTACTTTTGTAGTATGATATTAGTAACTGGCGCAACTGGTTTAGTGGGTTCTCATTTGGCATTGCAATTGCTAGAAAATGGAGAGAAAATTCGAGCTATTTATAGAAATGAATCTTCTATTTTGGCAACGAAATCGCTATTTGAATTGTACGAAAAAGGCCATTTCTTTGATAAAATCGAATGGATTAAAGCCGATATTACCGATATTCCTTCCTTAGAAATCGCTTTCGCAAATGTGGTTTCGGTATTTCATTGCGCCGCGTTAATTTCATTTGACCCTAATGATGAAGATTTACTTAGGAAAACCAACATTGAAGGAACCGCGAATATTGTGAATCTTTCTCTTTCAAATGGCGTAAAAAAAATGGGATATGTAAGTTCAATCGCTGCTTTGGGAGATTTAAAAGAACACGAAACGATTATCACCGAAGAAACCGAATGGAATCCTGAACAACACCATAGCGATTATGCCATTTCAAAATACGGTGCCGAAATGGAAATTTTTCGAGGCCAACAAGAAGGACTTCAAGTGGTGGTTCTCAATCCTGGGATTATCTTAGGCCCTGGATTTTGGAAACAAGGCAGCGGGAAACTTTTTTCGACTGTTGCCAATGGATTAAAATTCTATACTAAAGGCACTTCTGGATTTGTATCCGTTATCGACGTAGTGAATTTATTGATTATGGCGATATCAAAAATTGATGAAAAGGAAAATGGTCAACGCTATATCGCTATTGAAAACAATTATTCTTACGAAACAATATTTAGTGAAATTGCCAATGCTTTAAATGTTGGGAAACCAAAATTCTATGCTACATATTGGCAAACGGAATTGGCTTGGAGATGGAATTGGCTGACCTCAATTCTTTTGAATAAAAAACGAATGATTTCGAAAGAAACGATGCGCTCAAGTCACCAATTGGATAGCTATTCCAATGAAAAAGTGAGGCATCAATTTGATTACCAATTTAAAAATGTGACTTCGTATGTTTCAGAGATTGGGAGATTTTATTTAAAATAGAAACTACTTAACTGGCATAGGCAGAAGAGAAGTATTTTGTTTTTTTGATAACTCCATTTTGTCTTCGATTCTTTTATTAACCGCATCAAAAATTTCCTTGTATTTTTTTACATCCGAAGCGTAATACTTGTCGCTATTGGCAAACTGAAGGCTATCGATGTTGTATTTTTTATAAATATACGTATTTGGATTGATCTTATTGGTCTCTAAAACTACCGTAGTTTGAGATTTCATGGCTTCCAAAACAGTAATGTCAAACATAATATCGACCATTGTATCCTCATCAATTAAATTATCCGGTTTTTCAATTGGATTATTTTGACAGCTTACAAATAGTGCAAAACAGAAGAATAAAACGCTTACTTTTTTCATGATTGAAATTTTTAAATTCTAACGGTCAAACAATAATCTTTTTCCACGACGAATATCTTTCACTTTAAAATTGTGATACACCAATTCGCCATTCACAAAGGTATGGGTAATTCTCGATCTAAAGGTAAAATCTTCAAATGGAGACCACCCACATTTTGCAAAAATATTGTCTTTTTTAACGGTCCATGGCAAACCCGAATTCACAATCGCCAAATCGGCATAATAACCTACTTTCACAAATCCTCTTTTTTCTATTT
Organism: Bacteroidota bacterium; assembly: GCA_947483095.1. Next base: position 1,448 of record CANKLD010000174.1, on the reverse strand, counting down.
TAAATAAAATTGCAGGATTATGAGCCATTTTTTGCACGATTTTCTCCACTGAAATTTTACCTTGAAGATACGCTTCAAACATTGCTACAACAGCATGTTGAACTAATGGACCGCCCGAAGGAGCCTTCAAGTACGACTGCTGTTTTTCTTCTAATGTATGCGGCGCGTGGTCTGTAGCAATCACGTCAATTCTATCGTCAAGCAACGCTTCCCAAAGGGCATTTCGGTCGTTTTCTGTTTTTACTGCAGGGTTCCATTTTATAAAATTCCCTTTGGTATCATAGTCCGCATTGGTAAACCAAAGATGATGAATACAAACTTCAGCAGTAATTTTCTTTTGTTCTAGCGGAATTTTATTGGTAAACAAATCCATTTCTTTCGCAGTAGAAAGATGGAAAATATGCAATCTCGCTCCCGTTTTTTTTGCTAAAGCAATCGCTTTTGAAGAAGATAAATAACATGCTTCCTCGCTTCTGATCAAGTGGTGCGCTTGAACTGGAATGTCGTCGCCATATTCTTCCTTGAATTTTTCTAAATTGTTTTCAATTGTCGTTTCATCTTCACAATGAACGGCTATAAGTAACGGCGTGCTTGAAAAAATGCGCTCCAATACTTCTTCATTGTCCACCAACATATTTCCGGTTGAGGATCCTAAGAATATTTTAATTCCAGCAACATTTTTGGGATTTGTTTTTAAAACTTCAGCTAAATTATCGTTGCTAGCACCCATCATAAAAGAATAGTTTGCAAAAGAAATGTTCTCCGCAATTTGGTATTTTTCTTCTAATATTTCTTGGGTTAACGCATTCGGAATGGTATTGGGTTGCTCGATAAACGAGGTAATTCCTCCGGCAACAGCAGCCCGAGATTCCGATTCGATATCGCCTTTGTGAGTCAATCCAGGTTCTCTAAAATGAACTTGATCATCAATGGCACCCGGAATTAAGAAATTTCCTTCGGCATCAATTATTTTACAATCGGAAGATTTTGCGCTAATGAAATCAGCCATTTCGACTATAAATTCATTTTCTATTAATACATCACCTTCAAAAATTGACCCTTCATTTACAATTTTTGCGTTTTTGATTAAAATTCTATTCATCGTTTATTGCTTATAATCTATTAAATAATTGGCGTATTCTTAAGGATATAACTCCAAAAATAGCTTCTTTAATTATTGAATTACTCATTTTTGATTGTCCTTTAGTTCGATCCGTAAAAATTATTGGAACTTCAACTATTTTTAAATTTTTACAATAGGCCCTGTATTTCATTTCTATTTGAAAAGCATAACCAATAAATTTGATTTTATCTAAATTTATGTTTTCCAATACGTTTCTTCTGTAACACATAAATCCAGCGGTGGCATCATGGATTTTCATTCCAGTTATTTTCTTAACATAATAGGAGGCAAAATAAGACAATAATACGCGACTTAAAGGCCAGTT
>CANKLD010000173.1 GCA_947483095.1 Bacteroidota bacterium | reverse complement strand
GCACAATTCAAACATTGGTAACCAACAAAATTGATTTCAATATTCTTGTTCAATAATTGATTCACATTCAGAAAACTATCTTGAAAGATCAAAAAATATTGAATTGGAGTTTCAAACTGCGTTTGCATTTTATTTAGAACGCCTTCGTATGTCATTATTGAAAAGTTTAAGGTATAAAGTTTAAAGTTCCGTAAAATTTGCTATTTTTGGTAAAGTTAGCATTTGTTTATCGTTTAACAAATCTAAAAGTCGAAAACTAAATCTAAAGTTGAAATGCCAATTTCTATTATCAATTCCTTCGCCTCTTGGGTTTTAAAACAGCGCATTCATCAGATTGAGCTTTTTTTAAAATACCCTAATGAAGTACAAGAAGAATTGCTTTTTAGTTTAATTCGATCGGCTGAAAAAACCACTATCGGAATAGAATACAGATACGAATCAATTAAAACGTATGCCACTTTTATTGAACGCGTTCCTATTTCAACCTATGAGGATTTACAGCCATTAATTGAGCGAACCCGATTAGGAGAACAAAATGTTTTTTGGAATACTTCTGTAAAATGGTTCGCAAAATCTAGTGGAACCACTAATGCAAAAAGTAAATTTATCCCTGTGAGTAATGAAGCATTAGAAAACTGTCATTACAAGGGGAGTAAAGATTTATTGTGCATGTACTTAAATAACAATGAAAATTCAGGACTATTTGCGGGAAAAAGTTTACGATTGGGTGGTAGTTCTCAAATCTATGAAGACAACAATAGTTTTTTTGGTGATTTATCGGCTATTCTAATTGAAAATATGCCAATTTGGGCTGAATTTATAAGTACTCCAAGCAATAGAATTTCCTTAATGAGTGAGTGGGAAACGAAAATTACTGCGATAATCAATGAAACAAAAAACGAAAATGTAACAAGTTTTGCTGGAGTTCCTTCGTGGATGTTAGTATTGTTAAATAAAGTATTGGAAGAAACTGGAAAATCCAATCTATTGGAAATTTGGCCAAATTTGGAAGTTTATTTCCATGGCGGTGTCAATTTTGATCCTTACAGAGATCAGTATCAAAAAATAGTTCCCCATTCCGATTTCAAATATTACGAAATTTACAATGCCTCGGAAGGATTTTTTGCCATTCAAGATAGTAATGATTCCAATGAACTATTACTAATGCTGGATTATGGTATTTTTTATGAATTTATTCCAATGGATGTTTTTGGAACACCAAACCAACATGCCATTCGCTTATGCGATGTTGAGTTAAATAAAAATTATGCGATTGTAATAACAACAAATTCTGGTTTGTGGCGCTATATGATTGGGGACACTGTTAGATTTACATCGTTAAACCCCTACAGAATTAGAGTTACTGGTAGAACCAAACACCACATTAATGTTTTTGGCGAAGAGTTAATGGTTGAAAATTCCGACCGAGCTATTGCCAAAGCGTGTCAAATTACCAATACTGAAGTGGTGGATTATACTGTAGCTCCAGTTTTTATGAAAGGTAAAGAAAAAGGATCTCATGAATGGATGATTGAATTTAAGAATAACCCTTCAGACGCGGCTGCTTTTGCAAAAATATTGGATGAAACGTTACAAACATTAAATTCAGATTATGAGGCCAAACGCTACAATAACATGACTTTAAATCCATTGCAAATAAATATTGCACGTCCCAATTTATTTTATGATTGGCTGAAAGACCAGAATAAATTAGGGGGCCAACACAAAATCCCGAGACTTTCAAATCAAAGGGATTATTTGGAAAAATTGAAGGGAATGCAAATTATAAAATAAAAACAGTCTAAAATTAGATGGTTTTTTATTTAGAATTACGAAGCTATTTCCAAGCGTTTTAGTAAGTTTTTACTCAATGTATGTTGTGCATATTCTTTATCAATATCCAAAGTTTTTTCATCGGAACTAGGTAAATCATACATCGCATCGGTAAGAATCGCTTCGCATAGAGAACGCAATCCACGAGCTCCTAATTTATATTCTAAAGCTTTATCTACAATAAAATCCAAAGCCTCATTAGAGATATTAAATTCGACTTCGTCCATTAAAAACAACTTTTTATATTGCTTGATTAAAGCGTTTTTAGGCTCGGTCAATATAGCACGCAACGTTTCTCTATCCAATGGATCCATGTGAGTTAACACAGGTAAACGACCAATAATTTCAGGAATCAAACCAAAATCTTTGATGTCTTTTGGAATGATATATTGCAATAAATTGTCTTTATTGATATTATCAGCATTTTTAGACGTGCTGTAGCCCATCGCTTGACGGTTCAATCTTTTAGAGATTATTTTTTCAATTCCATCAAAAGCACCTCCGGCAATAAACAATATGTTTTGGGTATTTACTTCTACAAATTTTTGGTCGGGGTGTTTTCTACCTCCTTTTGGTGGCACGTTTACAACTGTTCCTTCCAATAATTTCAACAAAGCTTGTTGCACTCCCTCGCCAGAAACATCTCGAGTAATTGAAGGGTTATCGCCTTTGCGGGCAATTTTATCAATTTCGTCAATGAAAACAATTCCTCTTTCGGCTTTGGCCACATCATAATCGGCAGCTTGAAGTAGGCGTGTTAAAATACTCTCCACATCTTCTCCTACATATCCTGCTTCGGTTAAAACAGTTGCATCAACAATAGCCAATGGTACGTCTAGCATTTTTGCAATGGTTTTGGCAACCAGGGTTTTCCCAGTGCCTGTTTGACCTACCATGATGATATTGGATTTTTCAATTTCCACTTCATCTTCTAATTCTTGTTGCATCAACCTTTTATAATGATTGTAAACAGCAACTGCCATAACTTTTTTGGTTTGGTCTTGACCAATAACATATTTATCAAGAAAAGCACGAATATCTTTTGGTTTTCTGAGGACTAAATCACCAATATTAGATTTTACATTAGATTTTAATTCCTCAACCACAATGCCATTCGCTTGCTCAATACATTTATCACAAATGTGCGCATCTATTCCAGCTATCAATAAATTGGTTTCTGGTTTTTTTCTTCCACAGAAGGAACATTCTAATTTTTCTTTTGCCATTATTTATTGTTTAAAGTTTAAAAGTTTAAAGTTTAAAGTTACTCGAGCAACCTTAAACTTTAAACCTTAAACTTGTAACTGCGATTTTTAACTTCTTCTCAACACTTCATCAATCATTCCGTACTCTTTTGCTTCATCGGCAATCATCCAATAATCGCGTTCTGAATCTAGGTGTACTTTTTCAAATGTTTGTCCGGAATGCTTAGAAATTATTTGGTACAATTCGTCTTT
>CANKLD010000172.1 GCA_947483095.1 Bacteroidota bacterium | reverse complement strand
GGGTAGTTTTTTCGATATCCCAATTTAGAATATAAACTAAATCGGCAGCGCTTGTTAGCAAATTTGCTTTTTGAGTTTTAATCAAATTATTACATCCTAAACTTAATTTATCAGAAGTTCTGCCTGGCACAGCAAAAACATCCCGATTGTAGTCGTTGGCTAAATTGGCAGTTATTAAGGAGCCTCCTTTTATTGCAGATTCAATTACAATTGTAGCTTCAGAAATACCGGCTACAATACGATTTCGTTTTACAAAATTCTCTTTTTCAGGATTGGTGTCGCTCCAATATTCAGTCATAAAACCTCCGTTTTTTTCCATTTTAGAAACGTATTTTTTGTGGGAACTTGGATAAATTTGATCCAATCCATGGGCAACTATTCCAATAGTTTGTAAATCGTTTTCTATTGCCGTTTGGTGCGCAACAATATCGACACCGTAAGCAAAACCGCTAACTATTATTGGATTTAAGGGCGCTAATTCGGAGATTAGTGATTTGCAAAATTCAGTTCCATAAGAGGTGATTTTGCGTGTGCCTACAATACTTATTATCTTACTATTGTTAAAATCAATATTGCCTGAAGAAAAAAGCAACAACGGCCCATCAATGCAATGTTTTAGTCGTTCTGGATAGGTTTTTTCTTGAAAATAAGAAACGGTTATTCCGTTATTTTCGATGTATTTTAATTCTGCTTCTGCTTTAGCAAAGATGGATTTATTTTTTAATTTTGAAATTAAAACAGATCCAATTCCGTCAATTGAGGCTAGTTGGGAAGATTTAGTAGTGAAAATTGCAGCCGCTTCTCCGCAATGGGAAAGTAGTTTTTTAGCAACAATATCGCCCACACCCTCTACTTTTTGTAACGCTAATAGATAATACAATTCGGTTTCATTCATGGCATATATTTATCTTAGTAAGATAAGATTTTTTTTGAAAATTGTTAATAAATTTTACGAATAAAATTTTGAAAACTATTTTGATTGTATAACTTTGTTATTATGAATTTAGAACACTACATCTCTCAGCTTTTATATCGATATCAATGTGTAACGATTCCTGGTTTTGGCGCTTTTTTAACTGATATTCAATCAGCTCAATGGCACGAAGCGAGTAATGGATTTTATCCTCCGAAGAAATTAATTTCTTTTAATTCGTTTTTGAAAAATAATGACGGATTGTTGGCAAATCACGTAGCTCAAAACGAGAAAATCTCTTATGAATCAGCGGTATTATCTATTGAAAATGAAATTACCAAATGGAAGAATGAATTGCAATCTGCAAATAAAATTTCCATCAAAAGCATTGGAGAATTTAATTTAAATGCGGATAAAAATATCGTTTTTACCCCTTACGAACAAGTTAATTATTTAGCTAGTTCATTTGGTTTAACCTCTTTAATAGCTCCTTCAATTAAAAGAGAAGTAATAGAACATCTCTTTGAAGATATTAAAGAAGAGGAGGTAATTCAATTAGTTTCTGATAGAAATATTGGTAAAACTTATCTAAAATATGCTGCATTAATAGTATTATCTCTATCATGTTCTGGAATAATGGGCATTAAATTATACCAAGACAAAGTAGCTTCAGACACCTTAATAGTTCAAAAAGAAGTTCAAAAGGAAGTTCAAAATACTATACAAGAAGCAACATTTGTTATTAGCAACCCACTACCTTCAGTAACGCTATCTGTAAAAGAAGAAAACAAGCCTTATCATATTGTTGCAGGAGCTTTTAGGTCAGATAAAAATGCTGAAAAAGCATACAAAAGACTTACTAGAAAGGGATATAAAGCAAAAAGATTAGCTCCAAATTCTAATGGATTATTTCCAGTGCTTTACGGAAGTTTTTCAACTCTTGAAGAAGCGGAAAGTATAAAATCAGATATTCAAAAATTAGAAAATCCAAATGCTTGGATTCTAATTGAAGAATTTTAAATAAAAAATCCCGTTAATATCGGGATTTTTTATGTTGTGTAATTACCTTTGTAAAAAAAATATGCATCCAAAACATCCTTCAGAATCTTTAACAGTATTAACCGATTTGGTATTACCAAGTGAAACCAACCCCTTAAATAATCTTTTTGGAGGGGAGTTATTAGCTAGAATGGATAGAGCGGCAAGTATTTCAGCTAGAAGACATTCCCGAAGAGTAGCTGTTACGGCATCTGTAAATCATGTTGCTTTCAATAGAGCGATACCTTTAGGAAGTGTAGTTACGGTAGAGGCAAAAGTTTCCAGAAGTTACAAAAGTTCCATGGAAATCTATATTGATGTGTGGATTGAAGACAGAGAAACGGGAACTAGAAGTAAAGCCAATGAGGCTATTTATACTTTTGTAGCAGTTGACGATTCAGGTCGTCCTGTTGAAGTTCCTGCCATAATTCCAGAAACTGAATTAGAGAAAGCTAGATTTGACGGAGCATTACGAAGAAAACAATTGAGTTTGGTTTTGGCAGGAAAGATGAAACCAAATGAAGCCACAGAATTAAAAGCACTTTTTGATTAATAAAAAAGGGAGTCAATTTAGACTCCCTTTTTTTACATTTTATACAACCAACTCGATGGATTAAAATAGGTTGTATTTTGTGAAATGGTGAATTTGAGAATAGTTTTTCCATTATCACCGCTAGTTCTAACTCTACCAATGGTTTGTTTTATAGTAACTTTATCTCCTTTGTTTACGGAAACCGAACTTAGATTTTGGTATACCGTGAAAAAATCTCCATGTTGAATCATAACAGCTGTATTCACTGGAGAAAACACCATAATACTGGTTACCACTCCCCCAAATACGGCTCTTGCATTGGCGCCTTTTTCAGTTTCAATATCTACACCACTATTTTTAATTACCAGAGATTTAAATTCTGGGTGAGGATGTTCGCCATAGGCTGAGTAAATTGAAACCATCTTTTCAATTGGCCAAGGCAAACGGCCTTTATTTGCTTTAAAATTATCAGCTAAAATTTTCCCTTCCGCAGTTAATACAATTTTAGTAGAAGATTCTATTGCTTTTGTTTCAGCAACTACCGCTTCTTTGGTAGGAATTTTTGTATTATTTGGAGTTGCTTTTCTGTTTGCTTCTACCGCTTTTCTATTTGCTTCGGCTGCTTTTCTATTTGCTTCAGCAATAGCCTCACGAATCAATCGGTCTATTTTTTGATCAATTGCTCTTGTTTCTTGTTGTTTTTTCTTGATTTCAGCAAGATATTTTTTCTTGTCTTTTTTAATTGAATTTGCTAAAACTTCTTGTTCTCGTTTTTCCTTTTGAAGTTCTAAACGTTCTTTTTCGTTTTCTTCAATCAATTTT
>CANKLD010000171.1 GCA_947483095.1 Bacteroidota bacterium | reverse complement strand
TTTCAAACATCGACTTTTGCATTTGTTGTATTAATGATTTTTGTTGCGAGATTTCTTTCTAAAAAATCAGAGGAACCGGTTACTTTTAAGTCGTCCTTATTAGACCTTTGGCTTCCAGTATTTATAACGTTAGGATTTATTTTACCAGCAAATTTTTCTACCACAGCGCTCATTTTTGCTATGGTGATCATGCTGACCTTTGTAGGAAATTATCCGCTAAAATATATTGGTATCATCATCGGATCGGGAGTTGTATTTCTATTGTTTTTCGTAATATTATCTAAAGCATTTCCAGATTCCAAATTCTTCAATAGGGTAGGAACCTGGTCAAGTAGAATTGAAAATTATACTTCTAACAAACCTGGCGAAGACGATTACCAAATTAAAAATGCAAAAATAGCCATTGCATCGGGTGGGATTTATGGATTGGGACCAGGAAAAAGTGTACAGAAAAACGTACTTCCTCAATCGTCTTCCGACTTTATTTATGCAATTATAGTTGAAGAATATGGTTTAATTGGAGGACTTTTAGTGCTCAGTTTGTACTTGCTGCTCTTCTTTAGATTTATAGTCGCAGCCCACAAAGCCAATACGCTATTTGGAAAATTAGTGGTCGTTGGGCTCGGTTTTCCAATGATATTTCAGGCGCTAATCAATATGGGTGTTGCTGTTGAATTGTTGCCAGTTACAGGTCAAACATTACCATTAATAAGTAGCGGAGGAAGTTCAATATGGATGACATGTGTTTCTCTTGGAATTATTATTGGGGTAACCAAAAAAGAAGAAGAAATTGCTCAAGAACTAAGTGAAGCCGAAAAAAGAGAACAGATTTTACAAAAATTAATTGACGAACAAATAGAAAAAGAAAATGCGCTTGAGCAAGAAGAAATAGTAGAAACCGACAATTATTCTATAGAAGATGCTTCTGCAAATCCTATGGAACCCGATTTGAAAAAGAAATAACATTCACTATCCCATAACGGGAATTAGAATAGATAATGAAAGTAGTTAATACAAATAGCAGCAATTCAGTTTTATCTCCTTCTCTTTTGGAAGGCCAGGATAGGATTAAATTCATTATTAGCGGTGGCGGAACTGGGGGTCATATTTACCCAGCAATTGCTATTGCAAATGAATTAAAATCGCGTTTTCCAAAAGCAGAATTTTTATTTGTTGGCGCTCAAGATAAAATGGAAATGCAAAAAGTACCTCAAGCAGGTTATGCCATTAAAGGGCTTTGGATTGCTGGTTTGCAAAGAAAATTTACCTTGCAAAATTTAATTTTTCCTGTAAAATTATTCAGTAGCTTATTGAAATCAAGGGCGATAATTAAGAGTTTTAAACCTGATGTGGTTATAGGAACCGGAGGATTTGCTTCGGGACCATTATTGCAAATGGCCAATTCTTTAAATATTCCAACGTTAATTCAAGAGCAAAATTCCTATCCTGGAATTACCAATAAATTATTGAGTAAAAAGGCCAATAAGATTTGTGTTGCCTATGAAAACTTAGAACGTTTTTTCCCAAAAGAAAAGATGATTCTAACTGGAAATCCCGTTCGTCAAGATTTAATAGCTATTGATAGTAAAAGAAAGGAAGCAATTAAATTTTTCAATTTGGATCCTTCCAAAAAAACACTTTTAATTTTAGGAGGAAGTTTGGGTGCTCGAAGAGTGAACCAGTTAATTGAAAAAGAACTCGGTTTTTTTGCTTCACATAAGTTACAGATTATCTGGCAATGTGGAAAATTCTATTTGGATGAATATAAAAAATATGATTCCAATAACGTTCAAGTTTTAGCTTTTATAGATCGCATGGATTTGGTTTATGCTGCTGCCGATTTCGTGATTTCAAGAGCGGGTGCGTCATCGGTTTCTGAATTGAGTATTGTGGGGAAACCGGTACTATTCATTCCGTCACCCAATGTAGCTGAAGACCATCAAACAAAAAACGCCAAATCGATAGTGGATAAAAATGGGGCGTTGATGATTAAAGAAAGTGAATTAGATGAAAATTTCAATACTATTTTTAGCGATTTAGTTACAAATGAAAATTTGCAAAAGCAACTTTCTGAAAATATAAAAAAGTTAGCTAAAGTAAATGCAACCAAAGATATTGTTGATGAAATTGTGAAACTGATAAAATAATTATTATCCAAATAAATGAATTTAAACCAAATACATAACGTCTATTTCATAGGAATCGGAGGAATCGGAATGAGTGCCTTGGCACGTTATTTCAAGTCCATCGGCAAAAATGTATCTGGATATGATAAAACAAAAACTGAGCTTACAAATGAATTAATTGAAAGCGGAATTGACGTTCATTTTAAAGATGAAATTGGTCTTATTCCAACCGATTATTATATTGAAAATACATTAGTGGTGATTACTCCAGCCGTTCCAATAACTCATTCTCAATGGAATTATTTTCTAGAAAGAGAATTTATCGTAAAAAAAAGAGCTGAAGTTTTGGGATTAATAACCAAAGACACTTTTTGTTTTGCAGTGGCTGGAACACATGGAAAAACAACCACATCAAGTATTTTAGGTCATATATTATATCAAAGTGGTGCGGATGTAACTTCCTTTTTAGGCGGAATTGTAGAAAATTACAATTCGAATTTAATAGGAACTGGAAAAACAATAACCGTGGTTGAAGCAGATGAATTTGATCGTTCTTTCTTGCATTTGTATCCTAATATTGCCTGCGTAACTTCTATGGATGCCGATCATTTGGATATTTATGGTGATAGTGCGGCAATTGAAGCTTCGTTTTTAGAATTTTCAAATAAAATTACAGATAAAAGTCAGCTTTTCATTGCTAAAAACTTGGATCTTGAAGGGGTAACAGTTGCTGTAAATGATAATGCTGATTTCAAAGCGTTTAATGTTAGAATTGAAAATGGAAATTATGTTTTTGATGTGCAAACGCCAATGGAAGTAATCTCTGATTTACAATTTGGATTACCAGGAAAACACAATTTAACAAATGCACTCATGGCATTGGCCATGGCCAAAACATTTGGAACTTCTAACGATGATATTGCAACTGGATTAAAATCATTTAAAGGAATAAAAAGAAGATTTTCTTATCAAATAAAAGAATCAAACTTAGTTTACATCGATGATTATGCGCACCATCCAACAGAAATTGATGCTGTTTTTCAAGCCCTTTCTGAATTGTATCCAAGCCAAAAAGTTCTTGCCATTTTTCAGCCACATCTTTTCAGTAGAACGAAAGATTTTGGTGATGGATTTGCAAAAAGCTTGTCCCAATTTGATGAAGTGCTGTTGTTAGATATTTATCCAGCAAGAGAATTACCAATAGAGGGAATCACATCGAGTTGGCTTTT
>CANKLD010000170.1 GCA_947483095.1 Bacteroidota bacterium | reverse complement strand
ATCTTGATTTGGTAAAATTACTTCTTTTAATAACTTTTCCAAATGGTTTTGAATTAATTGCGTTTCGCCAAATTCATCGGTTGCTTCGCCTTGAAAATCTAAATTTCGGCCTCCGCCAAACAAGATTCTATCTCCAAAATTTCTAAAATAATAATAGCCTTTGTCAAAATGAAAGGTGCCTTTTAGGTGTAAGTTTGGAATGGGCTGGGTAATTAAAACTTGTGCTCTTGCTGGTTTAACGTCGCCTTTTGTAAGTTCGGAGGCAAAGCCATTGGTAGCAAATAATAGCTTTTGGGTTTTGAATGAAAAATCTCCAAGCGCCACCTCAACATGGATTCCATTGTCATTAAAAGCCGTCACTTTTTGTTGGTTCAAAATCAAAATATCATTTGCAGCAGCTTGTTTTAATAATTCTTGCATCGTATTTCCAGTGTCAATTTGGCCCTCAAAAGGGTTGAAAATTACACTTTCAAATATTCCGTTAAACCCAAAACGATCTATTTCTTTAGAATAAACATCGGCTTTAAATAGGGGTTTCAAAATTTCGTTGATGAAAGGAAGTTTATTGATACACTCTAAATAATCCGATTCGTGTTTTTTTAAAAACAACTCGTATCCGCCAAAAGGTTTGAAATCTAATTTTTCATCGCCAATGCGTTTTCGTAATAATTTTAACCCTTCCCAGCGTTTTTGAATCAGACGAATAACTTCTTCTTCGGAATGGGATTTTAGGTCGTCTATAATTTCCGACAAACTTCCAAAACAGGCAAAACCAGCGTTTTTAGTACTCGCCCCTTGAGGCAAGACGCCTTTTTCTAGCACCATTATTTTGCTATTAGGAAATCGTTCGCGAAGTCGTAATGCGGCGTGAAGGCCCACAATTCCGCTTCCTACTACGGTATAATCAACATTGGTAAGCCAATTTTTTATTTCCCAATAACTGAGGTGCATCTTTTTTTATTTCAAATGTAATTAATCTTGGGATATAATAATAATGTAAATGTTCAATCACTGCTTTTTGATCCTTAGAAAATAAATATATTAGAAAAATTGAGTACTTTTAAAGCTTGAAAAATAATTATAACTATGAAAAAATTACTGGTTTTAACATTAATTACTATGAGTATAAATGCGGTTGTGGCTCAAAACTTAATGTCGCCTGAATTACTCTGGAAATTGGGCAGAATTTCGCCATTAGGAATTTCTAAAGACGAGAAAAATATTATTTATAAGGTGTCAACGCCTTCTGTTGATGAAAATAAATCGAATTCTAAGTATTATTCTGTGCCTGTAAATGGTGGAAATGCTATTGAAATTTCCGATTACAAATCGCTTTTAGCCGATAAAAATATTTCTCCTGATGGAAAATATACCGTTTATAACGAAGAGGTAAAAATTGACAAGGTTCACGGAAAAGACTTCTATCCCAATTTAGATAAATCCAATGCTCAAATCTATAATGGATTGGATTATCGCCATTGGGACGCTTGGAACGAAGGTAAATTCAATCATGTTTTTTATAAATCAAACGGAGAAAAATCAGTTGGAATTGACATTATGAAAGGTGAAAATTTCGATGCGCCTCAAAAACCATTCGGTGGCGATGAAGATTACATTTGGTCGCCAGACAGCAAAAGTATTTTATACGTATGCAAGAAAAAAGCAGGAACGGCTTATGCAATTTCTACCAATACTGACATTTACGAATACCATCTTGAAACTGGAATTACAGAAAACAGAACCGAAAGTAATTTAGGATATGATACCAATCCAACATTTTCTCCAACAGGAAATTTAACCTGGTTGCAAATGAAACGCGACGGTTATGAAGCCGATAAAAACGATATTGTGGTTAGCTTTAAAGGAACAACTATTAACCTCACGGCAAATTGGGATGGAAGTGTAGAAAGTTTTGTTTGGAGTAAAGACGGAAAGACTGTTTATTTTCAGGCGCCTGTTGATGGAACGCTTCAATTATTTGTAGTTGATTTTCCGGGTTTAACCAAAAAATTGCCACAAGTCGTTCAAGTTACCAATGGTGATTTTGATGTTTCCGGATTGGTTGGAATTGTAGGCGACAAAATCTTCGTTACCAAATCGGACATGAACCACGCTGCCGAATTGTATTCGTGTGATTTAAAGAAAAAAGTTTGGAATCAATTGTCCAATGTGAATACAGCAACCTACTCCTCATTGGCGTTAAGCAAAACCGAAAGAAGATATGTAACGACAACCGACGGTAAAAAAATGTTGGTTTGGGTAATTTTACCTCCCAATTTTGATGCTTCAAAAAAATACCCTACGCTATTATATTGCCAAGGGGGTCCACAATCTCCGTTAACACAATTTTACTCTTTCCGTTGGAATTTCCAATTAATGGCCGCTAACGGATACATTGTTGTGGCACCAAACCGAAGAGGAATGCAGGGGCACGGAGTAGAATGGAACGAGCAAATTAGTAAGGATTGGGGCGGTCAAGTAATGAAAGATTACCTTTCGGCAATTGATGACGTGGCCAAAGAAAACTATGTTGACAAAGCGAGATTAGGATGTGTAGGAGCCAGTTACGGTGGTTATTCAGCGTTTTATTTGGCCGGAATTCACAACAACAGATTCAAGACTTTTATAGCTCACGATGGGGTTTTTAACACTACAAGTATGTTTGGAACTACAGAAGAAGTCTTCTTTAACAACTGGGATTTTGGAGGTGCTTATTGGGAAAAAGACAACAAAGTAGCTCAAAAAACCTACACCGAATTTAATCCAGCAAGCCACGTTGATAAATGGAATGCGCCAATTTTAATTATTCAAGGAGGAATGGATTTTAGAGTTCCAATTGGGCAATCGCAAGAAGCATTTCAAGCGGCACAATTGCGCGGTATTAGAAGTAGATTTCTATATTTCCCAGAAGAAAATCACTGGGTTTTGAATCCTCAAAATGCACAAGTTTGGCAAAAAGAATTTTACAAATGGTTGAAAGAAACATTGTAATTATTTGAAATTTTATTACAAAAACCACGGGATTCGTTCCGTGGTTTTTTATTTGAATTGCATTCGTACCTTTGTAAATCAGAATTAGAAACTAAATATGAATTTCACCTATTCAAAAGCCGAAAAACTAAAAAGCAAAACGACAATTGATTTACTTTTTTCAAAAGGAAAATCGGTGTCGAAATATCCCTTGCGATTGGTTTACATTGAAGGAGATTTTGGCGAGGGCATTCCCTTAAAAATGGGAGTTTCAGTATCTAAAAAACATTTTAAAAAAGCGGTTGACAGAAACTATTTTAAACGGGTGCTTCGCGAAACGTATCGTCTCAACAAACATTTATTATTGGATAATTTAACAACGCCTTTTTCGTTTATGTTTCTATAT
>CANKLD010000169.1 GCA_947483095.1 Bacteroidota bacterium | reverse complement strand
GTATTCTCCCTCTAATACTTTTTGTGCCACTTTTTTAAATGCTGTAGAATTGTATTTGTAGTTGATGAACTCCATTTTTATACCAAATCTTTCAAATTCTTGAGCTGCTTTTTTTACACCTAATAAAGGGCCTAACCAATATTCTAATCCTTCATGATGGGGTAGGAAAACAGCAATTTTAAACGTTTTATTAAATGCTAAATTACTGGCATAAATATTCCTCTTATAACCGTATTGTTTAACAATAGCATTAACTATGTCAATATTTTCTTGGGAAACCTGACCTCGATTATGAAGAATTCTATCGACTGTGCCAACAGATATATTAGCCAGTTTTGCGATTTTTTTTATTGTTATGATAGCGCTAATTTTTAATTAAACATTCTTTAAATTATACATAATTATATTTTTATCCAAATTTATAAAAAATAAAGTAATTTTTAATTTTTTTTATATAGATTTGCATATCCGTGTTCGTACACGATTTATTTTTGTTTTAATAAATTAACTTTATATATGTCAAAAAAAGTCGTAACATTTGGAGAAATACTTCTCAGGTTGTCGCCTCCAAGTCATTTAAGACTTACGCAAGCGACTTCTTTTGATTTGTATTACGGATGTGCAGAAGCTAATGTTGGTGCCTCGCTTTCTAAATTTGGATTGCCAGTAAAATTCATAACCGCAGTTCCTCAAAACGAATTGGGTGAATCGGCATTAAGCATGTTGCGGTCTTTTGGTGTAGATCCAGTGGCGACTATACAAGGCAAAAGACTTGGAATTTATTATTTTGAACAAGGGGCTTCGGAACGACCAGGAAAGGTGGTTTACGACAGAGAAGATTCTTCTTTTTCTTTATTGAAAAAAGGAATGATAGATTGGGAAACGATTTTCAAAGATACCGATTGGTTTCATTGGTCTGGAATTACGCCGTCTTTGTCTTTAGATTTGGCAGAATTATGTGAAGACGCCGTATTAGTTGCTTCCAAAATGGGATTGACAATTTCGGCGGATTTAAATTATAAACCGACCTTGTGGAAATATGGAAAAGACGCCAATGAAATCATGCCTAACCTAGTTAAACATTGCGATTTATTATTGGGAGGCGCAGATGAAACGGAGAAAGTTTTGGGAATTAAAGTAAAAGAAAACGATACACAAGAAATGATTTTCGCCAATTGGATGAAAACATTTCCCAAGTTAAAGAACATTGTAACCACACAAAGAATAGCCGCAAATGCTTCGTCGAATGGGATAAGCGCTTCTTTTTGGAACGGAACGGAATTATTAAATTCTCAAAAATACAATGTTTCACACATTATTGATAGAATAGGAGCAGGAGATGCCTTTATGGCCGGAATTATTTACGGAATGATTACCTGGCCAGAAGATAATCAATCCGCATTAGAGTTTGCAGTTGCAGCAGCCTGTTTAAAACACTCCATTTCAGGAGATATTAATCTGGCCACCGTAAACGAAATAACAGCTCTTATGAGCGGATCGGGTGGAGGAAGAGTTTCAAGATAAAACGTAATTTAAAAAATAATAAATTAAACAATTAATAACAATTAAAAAGTAAGACCATGTCTAAAAAAGTAGTAACATTTGGTGAGATAATGTTAAGATTGGCACCACAAGGATTTTTAAGATTTTCACAAGCAGACAATTTTGATGTTGTTTATGGAGGAGGAGAATCGAATGTAGCAGTTTCATTAGCAAATTATGGAATTCCAGTTGATTTTGTAACCCGTTTACCAAAGAATGATATTGGAGAATGCGCCATGATGGAAATGCGTAAGAGAGGCGTAGGTGTCGATAAAATTGTTTGGGGTGGAGACCGTTTAGGAATTTACTTTTTAGAAACTGGAGCTGTGAGCAGAGGAAGTAAAGTGGTTTACGATAGATCGCATTCTTCTATGTCTGATATCCAACCAGGAATGGTGAATTGGGAAGAAGTTTTTCAAGGTGTGGAGTGGTTTCACTGGACAGGAATTACACCAGCAATCTCACAAAGTTCTGCAGATGCTTGTTTAGAAGCAGTAAAAGTAGCTAGCAAATTAGGCGTTACAATTTCAACGGATTTAAATTACCGTGCAAAACTTTGGAAATATGGTGGGGATCGTGAGGCTATTATGACCGAATTAACCTCCTATTGTGATGTGATTTTAGGAAATGAAGAAGATGCCGAAATGCATTTTGGTATCAAGCCTGACGGAGCAGCTGTTCAAACACATGGTCATGATGTAAAAGCGGAAGCGTTTTTATCTGTTTGCCAACAAATGATGAAAAAATTCCCAAGAGCTAAAAAAGTAATTACTACTTTAAGAGGTTCAATTTCTGCTTCACACAATACTTGGGCTGGAGTTTTATATGACGGAAAGCAAATGTTACAAACCCGTCAATACCAAATTACAGATATCGTAGATAGAGTAGGTGGTGGAGATTCATTTATGGGAGGTTTAATCTACGGATTATTAACGTATCCTGATAACGATCAAAACGCACTGGATTTTGCAGTAGCCGCTTCTTGTTTGAAACACACTATTAAAGGTGATGCCAATTTAGTTACTGTTGATGAGGTTAATAAATTAATGGGAGGTGACGCTTCTGGTAGAGTTGCAAGATAAGAAAACAAAATCCTATGATAATAGATACCTTAGCAAACGCATCGAAATATACGAGTTTAAACCCATTATTTGCACAAGCATTTGATTACATCAAAAAGCAAGACTTGGCTAATTTGCCTGTTGGAGTTTCAGACCTTGGCGAAGGCCTAAAAATGATCGTTAGTGTTGGAAATGGAAAAACCCAAGCAGTAAGCTTAGAAAAATTTGAATGCCATGATAAAAACATCGATATCCAAATTTGCGTAAGCGGTTTAGAAACGATTGGCTGGAAACCAAGAGAAAAATGCGTACAACCCAACGGAGATTACAATCCCGAGAAAGACGTTCGTTTTTTCAATGACAGTCCTGATATGTATTTTCAATTAACAGACCATCAATTTGGTATTTTTTACCCAGAAGATGTTCACGCACCAATGATTGGCGAAGGCGAAATAAAAAAAGTAGTAATAAAAGTTAAAATTTAAATAATGAATAAGATCCAACAAGTATCGGATGCCATTGTAGCACAAGGAATGCTTCCGTTGTATTTCAATGCCGATGAAACCGTAACAATAGAAGTTTTAAGAGCGATTTACAGAGCAGGAATTAAAGCCGTAGAATATACCAGTCGTGGCGAAACGGCTTTGAGTAACTTCACCAAAATGGTAGAAGTGAGAAATGCTGAAATGCCTGATTTATTATTGGGTATTGGAACCATAAAAAACTTGCAACAAGCAGAAGAATATTTCTCGGTTGGCGCTGATTTTTTCATCAGTCCAGGATTTGTTCCTGAAGTTGC
>CANKLD010000168.1 GCA_947483095.1 Bacteroidota bacterium | reverse complement strand
TGAAATTATTTTGTATAAGAAATATAAAGGCCCAGTGAATAAATTTAGCTGATGACCAGTGGTAATTGTGAATGTATTTTCTTTTAATAGTAGATCAATATTATTTTTAGTTTTCTCACAAATTGAAATGGTTTCATATTGTTCATTTAAAACAGTCACCACTATTTCTCTATTGTTCGAATTGAAATTTTTTTGTTTTTCCTTAATCTGATTTTCGAAATTTTCAATTGTTGGGAATTGATTGTAAAATGATTGCAAGCTGGATTCCTGATTTAAATAATCATTCATCATAGGAGTAAAATATCCTGAATTTTTATAGCTGATACAATCCGTTGGCATAGAAAATTTATTTTGAGTAAAATTATCAAAAAAAATGGGTTATTAGTATTTATTCAAAATATCTTTAAATACTATTTTAGTTAAAAGTGTTGCACATGCTATATTTAGCTGTTGCAATAATTCGCAAATATATCATTTTCAAAATTAATCAGGATTTCAATATGCCACCGAAATTCAATTTTTCAGAACTAAATATTCATTATATTTGAAAAATTAAAACCAGTTTAAACCCTATAAAAAATAATTTTTATGAATGAAATTCACAATGCAAATAAAGTAAATTCATTAAAACACGTTCTTTTTGGCAGTTTAATCGGTACTTCAATTGAGTTTTTCGACTTTTATATTTATGCCAATGCAGCGGTTTTGGTATTCCCACAATTGTTTTTTCCAGGTTCAGATCCAACTGCTTCCATACTTCAATCGTTGGCAACTTTCTCAATAGCATTTTTTGCACGCCCAATTGGTTCTGCAGTTTTTGGACATTATGGAGATAAAATTGGTAGAAAAACAACCTTGGTTTTTGCCTTATTAACGATGGGAATTTCTACCGTAGCCATTGGTTTTTTACCAACATATACCTCAATCGGGATTGCAGCTCCTTTTTTATTGATGCTTTGCCGATTTGGTCAAGGTTTGGGACTTGGAGGCGAGTGGGGCGGAGCCGTTTTATTGGCAATTGAAAATGCACCACCAACAAAACGTGCTTGGTACGGGATGTTCCCGCAGTTGGGTGCTCCCATTGGCTTGTTACTTTCTGGAGGCACCTTTCTTTTATTGAATGACACCTTAACCGAAGCACAATTTTTTGATTACGGCTGGAGAATACCCTTTATTTCAAGTGCAGTTTTGGTACTAGTGGGATTTTATATTCGGTTAAAAATTACCGAAACACCTTCGTTTATAAATGCTGTAGAAACCAAAAAAAGTGTAAAAATTCCCTTGTTCACCTTGCTGAAATCCTACCGACGGGAACTTATTTTTGGGACTTTGGCAGCTGTGGCAACTTTTGTTATTTTCTATTTAATGACCGTTTTTTCTTTGAGTTGGGCAACCACTGATTTAGGATTCTCCAGAAGAGATTTCCTTATCATGCAATTATTTTCTGTTGTATTTTTCGGAATCGCAATTCCCGTGTCTGCACTTTTAGCCGATAAATATGGGAGACGCAAAGTTTTAATGTCAATTTCAGTTGCTATTGCTGTATTTGGATTGTTATTTTCTTTGTTTTTGGGTTCTGTAAACACGAGCATGACTTCCCTATTTTTAATTGTAGGAATGACCTTAATGGGATTAACTTACGGCCCTTTGGGAACTTTTTTATCGGAACTTTTCCCTACCGAAGTTAGGTATTCAGGTGCTTCCCTAACTTTTAATTTTGCAGGAATTATTGGAGCCGCTTTTGCACCAATGATTGCCATTTGGCTTGCCAAAAACTACGGAATTGATTTTGTGGGGTATTATTTGACCCTTGCCGCATCGATTTCGTTTATTTCTCTATTGGTTATTTCTAAAAAGGAACATAAGTTTTAAAATGGTTTATAAAAAAATTCTGTTTTATTTTTTTAATCTAATAAATATTTAGATATTTGTCTAAATATATAAATAAAAATACATGAATGCTATTTTCAAGGCGTTGAATGATGTAACAAGAAGGGAAATTTTGGAGCTTTTGAAAGAGAAAGATTTGACCGCAGGAGATATCGCGGCTTCTTTTGACATATCAAAACCAAGTATTTCGCATCACTTAGACATTTTGAAACGTGCCGATTTAATAGCTTCTGAGAAAAAAGGGCAATTCGTAATTTACGCCATAAATACCACGATTATGGGAGACGTCTTACAGTGGGTTTTAACTTTTAAAAAATAAAAACGATGAACGAATCATTTAAAAAAGAACTTCCGGTAATTGGAATTGTGTTATTGCCATTTATCTATTTGGCCTACATTTGGAACAGTTTGCCTGAACAAGTGCCGATGCATTGGAATTTGAAAGGCGAAATTGATAATTGGGGAAGTAAATATTCGTTAATTGGATTGGCTTTTTTATTGCCAGTATTTACGTATGTTTTGATGTTGGTTATTCCAAAAATAGATCCCAAAAAAAGTATAGAATCCATGGGTGGTAAATACAATCAGTTTAAGTTTATTTTGGTGGCTTTTATGTCGGTTGTAGTGCTTGTGGTTATGTATATTTCTAAAAATCAAAAGCTTTCAAATCCAAATATGATTGTAATTTTGGTTGGAATATTATTTGTCTTTATGGGTAATTATTTCAAGGTTATTAAGCAAAATTATTTCATTGGCATCAAAACACCATGGACATTAGAGAATGAAGAAGTATGGAAATTGACTCATCTTTTAGCAGGGAAAATGTGGGTTATTGGCGGAATTATAATTGTGATTTGTAGTTTAATTTTGCCTGAAAATATCAATTATTACTTTTTAATAAGCATTACCGCTGTAATTTCGATTGTGCCAATTGTGTATTCGTACCTTATTTATAAGAAGCTGAAAAATACAAAGGAATAGTTTTTATCGATTAAAGCTATAAAGTTATTTTTTGCAGTTATTTTTGTACAAAATTAGTTCATTTGGAAACCAACGTTTTTATTATCACCCCACCGTTCACGCAACTGAACACGCCTTATCCAGCTTCTGCATATATCAAAGGTTTTTTGAATACGCTTGACGTTCCTACGGTTCAAGCTGATTTGGGGATTGAAGTGATTTTAGAATTGTTTTCCAAAGAAGGACTTATAAATTTGTTTAACCACCCGAAGACTAATACCCAAAACCCAACACCCAACACCGAAAGAATACTTGCTTTACAAGACGAATATATAAAAACGATTGACAGTGTAATTTCTTTTTTGCAAGGAAAAAATCCAACGTTAGCGCTGCAAATTTGTCAAGGTGATTACTTGCCAGAAGGGTCTCGATTCAATCAATTAGAAGAAATGGATTGGGCATTTGGAACAATGGGAACTCAGGATAAAGCCAAGCATTTGGCCACTTTGTACTTGGAAGATATTTCTGATTTTATTGTAGAATGTATCGATGA
>CANKLD010000167.1 GCA_947483095.1 Bacteroidota bacterium | reverse complement strand
AGCGAAAAATATGAAAATTATGCGAAAAAAGTTTTAAATCTGCTAGAAAATCACGAAATTCGCGCCCTTGTAGATAACAGAAATGAGACTATAGGCAAGAAAATTAGAGATGCTGAAATGCAAAAAACCCCGTATATGTTGATTGTAGGCGAGGAAGAAGAGAAAAACGGAACCATTTCAATACGTCGTCACGGACAGGAAGGAAAAGGCAATATTAGCGTTTCAATTGAAGAATTTGCTTCGATTGTGAATGAAGAAATCAACAAAACATTAAAAGTATTTACAGTTTAACTTAAATTATAAAGTCATAGCAATAAGAAACAACAGAGGATATCAACCTCGAGTAGAAAAGAAAGACGCCCACAGAATAAACAATCTTATTCGTGGAGTTCAAGAAGTAAGGCTTGTTGGAGAAAACATTGAGCCTGGAGTTTTTAAACTTTCAGAAGCTTTGCGTTTAGCGGATGAATTTGAACTAGATTTAGTTGAAATATCACCAAATGCTGAACCTCCCGTTTGTAAGATTATGGATTATAAAAAATTCGTATACGAACAAAAAAAGCGTGAAAAGGCATTGAAAGCAAAATCTACTCAAGTTGTGGTTAAAGAAATTCGTTTTGGTCCACAAACGGATGAACATGATTATGAATTTAAAAGAAAAAATGCGGAGAAGTTTCTGAAAGACGGAGCTAAATTAAAAGCTTTTGTGTTTTTTAAAGGACGATCAATAATATATAAAGACCAAGGTCAAATCTTGCTTTTAAGATTAGCAACTGATTTAGAAGAATATGGTAAAGTAGAATCGATGCCAGTTTTGGAAGGAAAGAGAATGATTATTTTTATAGCTCCGAAGAAGAAGAAATAAATACGTCATAAAGTCGTAATGTCCTAAAGTCTTAACGTTAGACTTTAAGACTTTTGACTTTAGACACACAATAGTAAGTAAGAATAAATTAAACACTAGGAAAAATGCCTAAAATGAAAACCAAATCTAGCGCCAAGAAACGATTTAAAGTTACTGGTTCTGGAAAGATTAAAAGAAAACATGCTTTCAAAAGTCATATTTTGACTAAAAAATCTAAAAAACGTAAATTAGCTTTGACACACTCAGCGCTAGTTCACAAAACAGATATGAAAAGCATCAAACAACAATTAAGAATTATTTAATAATTGAAAATGCACAATTGATAATGTATAATTAGTTATCAATTATCAATTAAAAATTCTTTAGGTTAAAATTAAATTTAATAACCTTGGAGTAGAGCCTTTAAGTTCCCTTGATTAAATTCGGGACGCCTGCTACAAAAAAACAGTAAAATTATGCCAAGATCGGTAAATTCAGTTGCTAAAAGAGCAAGAAGAAAAAAAATAATGAAGCAAGCCAAAGGTTTCTTTGGAAGACGTAAAAACGTTTGGACAGTTGCGAAAAACGCGGTAGAGAAAGCCATGTGCTATGCTTACCGTGACAGAAAAGTGAATAAAAGAAATTTCCGTGCTTTATGGATTCAACGTATTAACGCTGGAGCTAGATTAGAAGGAATGTCTTATTCTCAATTAATTGGAAAACTAAAAGCTAATAACATCGAATTGAACAGAAAAGTTCTTGCCGATTTAGCGATGAATCATCCAGTTGCTTTCAAAGCGGTACTTAATAAAGTAAAATAAACGTTTTATAAACTATATTTGAACTTACTTACTATAAAAAAAACCATTCGAAAGAATGGTTTTTTTGTTATCTGTACATTACGTCTTTTGTTTCTTTTTCTTGGCTGCAGGAAATAACACGTTGTTTAATATCAAACGAAAACCAGGAGAGTTTGCGTGTAAATCTAACACTGTTGGCTCATCTCCTACCATATGTTGGTAATCCTCTGGATCATGACCTCCAAAAAAGGTGAAAAAGCCCTTCCCTTTTTGACCATGGATGTACCTCGCTTCACTATTTAAAGCATTTTCACCTAAAACCAAAACGTTAGATTTTATTTGATCTCTAGTAAAAGCAGTTGTTTGCCCCATAAAACCTTTCACTAATTGGGTATGATTTTGACATAACATACTCGGAATAACATCCCATTTGGCTGAAAATTCCATCAAAGTAAAATAATCTTTCTCCATTGGAAGCATGCGTTTTTCAGTCATATCAATTGATGAAAACTCATAATGTTCGGGTTTCCTATCTAAAATAAAATCTTTGAAAGCAAATGTTTTGGAATAATCTATTCGAGATTGATAACTACCTTCACTGGGATCACCGTCAAACATAGGCTCGCAAATATCAACTCCTTCAGCAGATAAAGCGATGTCAAAACTATCTGTAGCTGAACACATGGCAAACATAAACCCGCCACCAATCACAAAATCTCTAATTTTTTTGGCTACCGCTAATTTTTCTTCTGAAACCTTATTAAAACCTAATTTAGCGGCTAGTTTTTCCGCATCACTTTTTTGCTCAATATACCATGGCGTATTTCTGTAGGCACCAAAAAACTTACCATATTGACCCGTAAAATCTTCATGATGTAAATGCAACCAATCGTAAAGTAATAATCCGTCGGACAAAACTTCTTCATCATATATTGGTGTAAAAGGAATTTCAGCATAAGTTAAAACCATGGTTACCGCATCGTCCCAAGGTTGTTTTCCCTTTGGAGTATAAACGGCAATTTTTGGCGCTTTTTCCAAAATTACGTTTTCCATATTTTGTGAGGGGCTGGAAATATCGTTCAGAATTGAATTCGTTTCTGCGTCTGAAAGCACTTCAAAACTAACCCCACGTATTTGACATTCTTTACGGATTTCTTCAACATCAGGTAATAAAAACGAACCGCCTCTGTAATTTAATAGCCAACTGGCTTTGTATTTTTTGTCCAAACACCAATAGGTAATTCCGTAAGCTTTTAGATGATTTTGCTGGGTAGTTTCATCCATTGGAAGCAAAATAAAAGAAGCTTTCATTGTAAAAGAAATGAGCAATATGAATAGTAATACCGAATTCTTAAATTTCATTTGATAAATAAATTTCCTTCAAAGATAAAGGAATTGAATAAAAAAAACACCTAAATTATGTAAATTTAGGTGTTTCAAATTGTAATTAAAAAGATGAATTATTTCTTACTCCATTCAGCAATATTATCCTCATTCATCTTCACGTAATCATTATTTTTAGCTTCTTTAGCTGAAGCTAATGAAATTTTAGCCGTTTCAATTGCTCCTTTTTTATCACCTAATTTTGCTTGAATTAATGATTTTAACTTGGTGTACCAATAAGGAGTTGCTTTATTTAATTCCAATGCTTTATTTACATAAGTAAGTGCTTTTGTTAAATCACCATTGGATTGTAAATAAAATTGAGCAGCGGAAAAATAATCACCACTTGAAGGTCCAGCCATGATTTTATCGATACTT
>CANKLD010000166.1 GCA_947483095.1 Bacteroidota bacterium | reverse complement strand
GCACCGTTATTTGAATTCCATGGTTTGACAGTTGATTGTATCGACAACCACCAGCCGAATTCTGACGAAAGAAGAAAAGCATACGAAGCCGATATCACTTATGGTACAAATAACGAATTTGGTTTTGATTATTTAAGAGATAATATGGCGCATTCTCCAGCTGAATTAGTTCAAAGAAAGCACAACTTTGCCATTGTAGATGAGGTCGATTCTGTTTTAATTGATGATGCAAGAACTCCTTTGATTATTTCAGGTCCTGTTCCTCAAGGAGACCGTCATGAGTTTAACGAGTTGAAACCAAAAATTGAAAATTTAGTAAACCTACAAAAACAATTGGCAAATGGTTTTTTAACGGAAGCAAAACGATTAATCAAGGAAGGAAACACTAAAGACGGTGGATTTAACCTATTGCGTTCTTACCGTAGTTTACCTAAAAACAAAGCTTTAATTAAGTTTTTAAGTGAGGAAGGCGTAAAACAATTACTTCAAAAAACAGAAAATCAATATTTACAAGACAACAAAAGAGACATGCACCTAGTGGATGAAGCCTTGTATTTTGTAATTGAAGAGAAAAATAATCAGGTAGAATTATCTGACAATGGAATTAAATTTTTATCTAAAGATACCGATAGCTCTTTCTTTATTCTTCCAGATATTGGAACAGAAATAGCAGCTATTGAAAGACAAAATTTAGATAAAGATGCGGAAGCAGAAGCAAAAGAAATGTTGTTTCAAGATTTCAGTATTAAAAGCGAAAGAATTCACACTTTAACTCAATTGCTAAAAGCCTATTCATTATTTGAAAAAGATGTAGAATATGTAATCATGGACAATAAAATCATGATTGTAGATGAGCAAACGGGTCGTATCATGGACGGACGTCGTTATTCTGATGGTTTGCACCAAGCAATTGAAGCGAAAGAAAACGTAAAAATTGAAGCTGCAACGCAAACATTTGCAACGGTTACTTTACAGAATTACTTCAGAATGTACAGCAAGTTAGCCGGTATGACTGGTACTGCGGTAACTGAAGCTGGTGAACTTTGGGAAATTTATAAATTGGATGTAGTAGAAATCCCAACGAATCGTCCAATGTCAAGACACGATAAAGAAGATTTAATTTATAAAACAACTCGTGAAAAATTCAATGCTGTTATTGAAGATGTAACTGCATTATCGGCTGCGGGAAGACCGGTATTAATTGGAACAACATCTGTAGAAATTTCTGAATTATTGAGTAGAATGTTGAAAATGCGTGGGGTGACTCATAACGTATTGAATGCAAAAATGCACAAGCAAGAAGCTCAAATTGTTGAAGAAGCGGGTAAAGCTGGAGTGGTTACCATTGCAACCAATATGGCTGGTCGTGGAACAGATATTAAATTATCGGCTGAGGTAAAAGCGGCTGGAGGATTAGCAATTGTGGGAACAGAACGCCACGATTCACGTCGTGTGGACCGTCAGTTGAGAGGTCGAGCTGGTCGTCAAGGTGATCCAGGAAGTTCACAATTTTATGTGTCGCTTGAAGACAACTTGATGCGTTTATTTGGTTCAGAGCGTGTTGCAAAAGTAATGGACAGAATGGGATTGAAAGAAGGCGAAGTAATTCAGCATTCAATGATGACCAAATCTATAGAAAGAGCTCAGAAAAAAGTTGAAGAAAACAATTTTGGTGTTCGTAAGCGTTTATTAGAATATGATGACGTTATGAATGCACAACGTGAAGTGGTTTACAAACGCCGTCGTCATGCGTTATTTGGGGAGCGTTTGAAATTGGATATTGCCAATATGATGTACGACACTTGCGAATTAATTGTGAATAACAATAAAATGACAGGTGATTTTAAAAATTACGAGTTTGAATTAATTCGTTATTTCTCCATTACATCGCCAGTTTCCGAAAGTGATTTCTTGAAAATGACCGATATTGAATTGACTGGAAAAACGTACAAAGCTACTCAAGTATATTATACTGAAAAAGTAGAAAGAAGCGCTAGAGAAGCCTATCCAATTATAAAAAATGTATTTGAAGACAAAACCAATCATTTTGAGCGTATTGTAATTCCTTTTTCTGACGGTATAAAATCATTAGAAGTGATAACCGATTTGAAAAAAGCCTACGAAACTCAAGGAAAACAATTGGTTGCCGATTTTGAAAAGAACATCACTTTGGCTATTGTTGATGAAACTTGGAAAAAACACTTGCGTAAAATGGACGAATTGAAACAATCGGTTCAGTTGGCAGTTCACGAGCAAAAAGATCCATTATTAATATACAAATTTGAAGCGTTTAATTTGTTCAGCAATATGATTAACGGTGTAAATAAAGAAGTTATTTCATTCTTATTTAAAGGCGATTTACCTCAACAAAATGCACCTAGAATTCAAGAAGCTAAGGAAGTTCGTAAAAAAGAAAATTACAAAATAAGTAAAGAAGAAATTGTAAGTAGTGAAAGTGCTAATCGGGAAGCGGGAGAAACGCAACAACGACAAATCACTGAAACTATAGTTCGTGAAATGCCAAAAATCAATCGTAATGACACGGTTATTATTCAAAATGTAGCCAACGGACAAACGCAAGAAATGAAATTTAAAAAAGCCGAAAGTTTAATAGCTTCAGGTGCATGGGTACTAGTTAATTAGATTTTAATTATATAGGAAAATGCTCTAATTGCTATGGCAGTTGGAGCATTTTTTATAAATTAGTACTACCAATAAAAATATTTTTTTATCTTTACTTGTATAAATTTGACATTAACAATTAAAACTTAATATCATGGCAAAGAGTCAAGACGCAAAAAAAACACAAAAAAAGGAACCTTTGAAAACCGCTAAGGAAAAGAAAGAGGAGAAAAGAGAAAAGAAAAACAGTCCTAAAAGAGATTAAATTAATAACCCTTTCGATTTTGAAATCTGAAAGGGTTACTTTTTAAAAAACATATTATGCCCAACACTACAATCTATTCTTTGTTTTTTAACCGTGTTAAGGAAAGTATTTCTGACGGAACTTTTGCCAAACTTACTATGGCAAAAACGATTGGAAACACACAGTTAATGAATATTTATATTCGAACAAATGTGGATGAAATTCAGTTAAAACTGGCTTTGACTTTCAAATTTCAAACGGAGGAAGAAGTAAAGATTTTACCAATTGAAGAAGGGTTGAACGAACTAATTCCTTTCATAAACAATCCTTTTATGTCGGCTTTACTTTTTACTACCGAAGCGGATGTAACGATGAAATTGAACAAAAAAAGAGTCGCAACTATTACAGAGCAAGCACCAACTTTCAAAAATGCAGATCCGATTTTGTTGGAGTATTTGTCTAAAAAATAAAACACCTTTTTAAAGATTGACTTTAAAAAGAGAATAGACGAAGAGATAATAGCTATTTTCTTTGCGAACCTAGCGTAAACCTTTG
>CANKLD010000165.1 GCA_947483095.1 Bacteroidota bacterium | reverse complement strand
TAGCTTCACGGATAATTAGGTTCATTTTACTAATTTTTGAATTAATACTTCTAAAAATAAAAATAATAAGGTCAATATTACAAATATTTTCCAAATTTCATCATTACTTCGGTCAGAAAGTAAACTGTTAAATATAGTTTCGATAGATTTTTCTACCTTATAATCAGATAATAATTGGCTTTGCGATTGCTCTAAATTACTTTCTGAACGATTGTAATTAAAACTTATATTTCGGACAATTTCGTCTTTTTTGTAAATTTTAAAATTCCCTGCAAAGATAGGGTAATCATTGAATTGTAATTTAACTTTGTTATTTAATATTTGTTGTGTTGGTATAAATTTCTCATTTTCATTTTGTACCTCTAAAATTTCATCTTTCGATAAGTTTGTAGCAACTAAAAACGGTTGGTTTTCTCCAATTGTTAACGAATTTATGCCTGTTTTTTGAGTATTTTGAACCATATTGTAAAATACAGGAACAATTAAAGGTGAATTTTGGAAATTAGAGTTCATCTTATTAATTGGAGCAGCAAAAACATAGACACTCGAAACCTGATTTTGAACGGAAGTTAAAAAACAACTTTGGTCTTCATAACTCAAAATAGGAGGGTTTGCAGTATTTAGCTGAAAATTTTGTTTGGTACTTGGATACTGAAAATTGTCAATTTTTTTCTCAAAAACGGACTGAAATAATGGATGTTGAAATGCAATTTTAGTGATTAATTTATTGGTATTTTGGTTGTTTCCAAATTGTATTTGTCCAAGAGTTCCTAAAAAACGATTGGTTTCAGCAATTTTAGATTCTGAAGAGGGAATAAATATTAAATTTCCACCTTTTTCTACAAAGAATTTTAAATTGGTTTCTAATGCTTCAGGTAAATTTTCAAGTTCATTTAGAATAATAGCATCTTGCTTTTCAATACTATTATAATCTAATGTTTCAATGGTAGAATTCCTATAATTGAATTCGTTAGAAGTATAAATACGATTGAAGAAACTGCTTTTTTCTGTTTTTCCAATGCTAATAACATTAATTTTTTCAGGCTTAATAATGCTAAAATAATAAATATTGTCGTATTTCAAACTAGCATCATTTATGGAAACGTAACCATTAAAATCTTTCTTTGGAATTGTAAAATTGATTGACTTTTCAGGCTTTTCAAATTTAACTAATGTTTTAGCCACTAGTTTATTATTATTGTACAAACCAATTGGAATCGCATTATCTTGCTCTCCAAATGATTTTAGGTTGACACCAATTTCATAAAAATCATTCAGCGTTTGATTCATATAAACACTGTCAATTGAGATATTATTTTTTTGCTCGGCCTCAGGATTAATGAAGTAAGTATTGAAATTCGTATCGATACTTTTGAGTTGTTTTGGTTTTAAACCAATAGCATCAGTAATGATAATTACATCTTTATTATTGGCGCTTTTTCTAGATTTAATTTTTGCCATTGCGCTCTCCAGTTGAAATGGAAGTGCACTATAACTGATATTTTGAACTTCTTTTTGAATGGATTTAATGTCGGTATTCCAATACGATTCAGTATTGGTAATCAATGAAAAAGTTTGATTTTCCGGGGTGTTTTCTAATAATTCTTGAATCGCCCTTTTCAATAATTCCCCTTTATTTCCTTTGGCTTGCATCGAATAGGAATTATCTAAAACAATATACATTTCGTTTGAAATATTCTTAGAATCTTTGGCTTTGAAAAAAGGTTGTGCAAAAGCAATAATTAGGGCTGTTAATAGTAATAATCGAGTGATTAATAACAACCATTTTTTAATTTTTGAACTTTTTCGGGTTTGAATTGAAAGTTCTTTTAGGAATTGAACATTGGTGAAATATTCTTTTTTAAAACGACGCAATTGAAACAAATGGACCAGAATTGGAATCACCAACACAAAAAGAAAATAGAGTACTTCTGGATGTTTAAATTGCATTCTTACTTTTGTTTGTCAAAAATACTACTTTTTATGATTGTTCAATTCATATTTATTTTTTAAATCGATTTTTTTATTAGAAGGAAACCCTTATTTTTGTTTTAAATATTTAAAATATGATCTCAAGATTTTTTTTATTGTTGCTTTTTACAACAATTTCTATCGGTTATTCCCAAAATAATCATTTGAATTTGATAGTTGGCACCTATACTAAATCATGTGAAAGTGGTGGTATTTACACCTATGATTTTGATACAAATAATGGGGATTTTTTTTTAAAATCCAATACGGAGAAAATAAACAATCCTAGTTTTTTAACTATTTCTTCAGATAAGAATTATGTTTATAGTGTAAACCAATTTCAAAATGAAAATAGTATAAGCGCTTTTAAATTCAATTCTAAATCGGGTAAATTGGATTTTATTAATGCTCAAAATTCCAGTGGTGTCAATCCTTGTTATATTACAAATGATAAAAAAAATGTAATTGTTGCTAATTATAGCAGTGGAAGCCTGGCGGTATTTTCAAAAAACAGTGACGGTTCTTTAGGCGAAGTAAAGCAAGTATTTCAGCAAAATGGCAAAAGTATAAATCCTAAAAGACAGGATAGTCCTCATGTTCACCTGGCTCATTTTTCCCCAGATAAGAAATTTGTTTTTGCAACAGATTTAGGAAAGGATAAAATCTACATTTATAGTTATAATTCGGCCTCAAAAACAAAGATGTTGTCAATTAAAGACAGTGTTTCGGTTAAACCAGGAAGTGGACCAAGGCATTTGACTTTCAATAAAAAAGGGAATTTAGTGTATCTTTTACAAGAATTGGACGGCACTATAACCGTTTATAAAAATAGTAAAGGCAAATTAATTAAGTTTCAAGAAACTACTATTGTTACTCCTGATTTTAAAGGAGATTCTAGCGCTGCTGATATTCATATTTCACCGAATGGGCATTTTTTATATGCCTCAAATAGAGGAATTGCAAATGATATTTCTTGTTTTGAAATTCAAAAGGATGGAAGTTTGGTATTTAAAGAAAGCACAAGTACACAAGGAAAAGGGCCAAGAAATTTCACGATTGATCCAACAGGAAATTTTTTATTAGTAGGAAACCAATACACTAATAACATTGTAATTTTTAAAATAAATAAAGACACAGGAAGTCTAACCGATACTGGTAAACGAATAGAAATTTGCTCGCCTGTTTGTTTAGTTTTTACTGAAGGATAAACTATTTTTTATCTTTACGTTTCTTATCTCTCGTTTTAAGCATATTTCTATTTACAGAACCAGAAACTTTCTTTTTTGTTTTTGAAGGACCTCCAAGGTTTACTTTTTTATTCTTTTTTGATTTTTCGTGAAAAGCACCTTCACCATCTAATTTTGGTTTTTTAAGCAAAAATTTAATTGGTTGTTTGTCTTTTTCAGGCTCAATTAATTTAGATGAAATTTCTACAACTTCAGGAAATTCAACTATTTCAAGCACTTG
>CANKLD010000164.1 GCA_947483095.1 Bacteroidota bacterium | reverse complement strand
TCAATGCCTTTGATTTCTTTTAATAAATGACGGGTCAATCCTTCAAAAACATTCAATATATCTTCTTGCTCAACAAAAGCCATTTCACAATCTATTTGCGTGAATTCTGGTTGTCTGTCGGCGCGTAAATCTTCATCACGGAAACATTTCACAATTTGGAAATATTTGTCCATTCCACCCACCATCAACAGTTGTTTGAAGGTCTGTGGCGATTGCGGTAACGCATAAAATTGTCCCGCATTCATTCTGCTTGGAACCACAAAATCTCTTGCGCCTTCCGGAGTTGATTTAATTAAATACGGAGTTTCCACTTCACAAAAATCCAAATCAGAAAGGTATTTTCGAACTTCCATGGCCACTTTATGGCGAAAAAGCAAGTTGTTTTTTACCGGATTTCTACGAATATCTAAATAACGGTATTTCATTCTGATGTCTTCACCACCGTCCGTTTCATCTTCTATAGTAAAAGGCGGAGTTAGCGCAGCATTTAAAATCGTCAGTTGCGAAACTAATATTTCAATTTCTCCAGTAGCCATAGTTGCGTTTTTGGATTCGCGCTCAATAACGGTTCCCTTTACTTGAATTACAAATTCTCGACCCAGCGTTTTCGCCAATTCAAAAATGGTTTTTTCGGTACGACTTTCGTCAAATAGCAATTGGGTAACGCCATAACGATCGCGTAAATCAACCCAATTCATGAATCCTTTATCACGTGATTTTTGAACCCAACCCGCAAGTGTAACTTCCGTATTAATATGAGTAGCGTTTAACTCGCCACAAGAATGACTTCTATACATTATAGTAATTTTAGATTGCAAAAATACTATTTTGTTTTTTGATTAAGGATTTAGTGATAAAATTAATTTTAAAATTTAAATACCTTATATTTGATGTCTAATTTAATTTTATAAACTAATGAAAAATATATTCTTGACCGGAATGTTATTTGGGTATTCAATTTTAGCTGTTGCTCAAACCAATAACTTTGTGATTTTTAAAGCTGAAATCGCTAATAAAAACACAGACTTTATATCTCTAAGAGATAATAAAAAGGAGTATAAAAAAATGCAAGTTAATAAAGACGGATTTTTTAAAGACACTTTAAATGTCAAAGAAGGTTTTTATCAAATGTATGATGGAGTAGAAGTTACCAATTTGTATTTGAAAAACGGTTACGACTTGAATTTAAAAATGGATGCCAAAAAATTTGACGAATCGATTATTTATTCAGGTATTGGAGCAAATGAAAACAATTTTTTAGCACAAGCTACCATTGAAGAAAGCAAAGTAGATTACGATAAAATATTTGCATTAAAAGAATCAGAATTTAACACCAAGGTCGATGAAATAAGCAATGCCAACTTGGCAAAATTAGAAAGTAGTAATTTAGATCCTGCATTTATTGAATTGCAAAAAAAGAATATCGAAGGGAATAAAATAGGAATGAAGCAATATTATGGTGAAGCTCAAAAAAAGCAACTGCTAAATAATACCGTTTCTGCGCCGTTTGATTACTTGAATTTTAAAGGAGGGAATACGAAGCTATCCGATTTTAAAGGGAAGTATGTTTACATAGATGTTTGGGCAACTTGGTGCGGCCCTTGTCGTGCTGAAATTCCGTTTTTGAAAAAGACAGAAGAGAAATACGAAGGTAAAAATATTGCTTTTGTGAGTATCTCGGTAGATGTTCAAAAAGATTTCGATAAATGGAAAAAATTTGTGGCTGAAAAACAATTGGGTGGAGTGCAGCTTTTTGCAGATAAAGATTGGAATTCCGACTTCATGAAAAGCTACAGTATCAATAGCATTCCTAGATTCATATTGATTGATCCAAGTGGAAAAATTGTAAGTGCAGATGCTGCAAGACCGTCGTCTCCAAAACTTTTAGAGCAATTAGACGCTTTATTGAAATAGGCTAATAAATAATAAAAAACCCGGGTTCATAAGATTGAACCCGGGTTTTTTGTTTTAAGTAACTATTATTTACTTAATTCAACAAAGTATTTGTAAAACAATGGAATGGTTTCAATTCCTTTTAGGTAATTAAAAATACCAAAATGTTCGTTTGGTGAGTGTATTGCATCGCTGTCCAATCCAAATCCCATTAAAATAGTTTTGCTTTTTAATTCTTTTTCAAATAAAGCAACAATTGGAATACTGCCACCGGAACGAACTGGAATTGCAGGCACTCCAAAGGTTTCTGTGTAGGCCCTATTTGCGGCTTTGTAGCCAATACTGTCTGTGGGTGTCACATATCCTTGACCGCCATGATGCGGGGTTACTTTTACGGTAACTCCAGCAGGCGCAATATTGGTAAAGTGTTTTGTAAACAATTCGGTGATAGTTACCCAATCTTGATTTGGAACCAAACGCATTGATATTTTTGCGAAAGCTTTACTTGCAATAACTGTTTTAGCTCCTTCACCGGTATAACCTCCCCAAATTCCGTTTACATCTAAGGTAGGTCGGATGGAGTTTCTTTCGTTAGTTACATAACCCGTTTCGCCATAAACGTCATTTAAGTCGAGTGCCTTTTTATAATTTTCTAAATTGAAAGGTGCTTTTGCCATTTCAGCACGCTCTTCAAGTGATAATTCTTCTACATTATCATAGAAACCTGGAATAGTAATGTGATTGTTTTCATCGTGAAGCGAAGCAATCATTTTGGAAAGCACGTTGATTGGATTGGCAACAGCCCCACCGTACAAACCAGAATGCAAATCACGATTTGGCCCGGTAACTTCCACTTCTACATAACTCAAGCCACGTAATCCAGTGGTAATTGAGGGCTGCTGGTTGGAAATCATTCCAGTATCAGAAATCAAAATCACATCACATTTTAGTTTTTCTTGATTGCGTTCTACAAACCAGCTTAAGCTTTTAGAGCCCACTTCTTCTTCGCCTTCAATCATGAATTTCACATTACATGGCAAAGAATTCGATTGCACCATATATTCTAAAGCTTTCACATGCATGTACATTTGTCCTTTATCATCGCAAGAGCCTCGAGCAAAAATGGCGCCTTCAGGATGAATATCCGTTATTTCTATTACGGGTTCAAATGGAGGGGAAGTCCAAAGTTCGATTGGATCTGGTGGTTGTACATCATAATGTCCGTAAACCAAAACGGTAGGAAGCGTTTTGTCGATAATTTTTTCTCCATAGACAATAGGGTATCCAGGAGTATCGCAAATTTCTACCATGTCGCAACCGGCTTTTTCCAAACTCAATTTCACGGCATCGGCGGTGTTAAATATGTCTTGAGAATAAGCGGGATCGGCACTTACAGAAGGCATTTTTAATAATTCGATTAGCTCGTTGATAAAGCGAGTTTTATTTTCTTGAACGTAGGTTTTTATTGTATTCATAGTAAAAGAGTAGTTTTTTGAATCCCAAAAATACGAAAAAGAGTTTGAAATATTTTTATAATTTATTGTCCTTAATTAATTAATAAATTTTATAT
>CANKLD010000163.1 GCA_947483095.1 Bacteroidota bacterium | reverse complement strand
TCGCTAAAATTGGTATCGGGACAAATAACCAATGATTTAATCATAAAATTGTTTTCATAACAACTACTGCAAATACACAAATTAGAATTAGAAGAAGTTGGAATTAATTCTAATTTTATATTTAATTTTCTTTCAGAATCAAAAAGATCGGCAATTTGTCTGGCAACGGTAGAATTGCATTTAAATTCTAAATTGCTTTGAACATAGTTATTATAATTTCTATCTCCTTTATAATACAATCTATAATCAAAATCGTTAGTAAAGAAATCCGAAACTCCAATTTGTTGAGCCAATTCTACGTCATAGGTAGTACCTTCAAAGTTGTAGTTTCCAAATATTCCTTCATAAATTTTGTAATAAGAGTTGCCGTTTTGCCCTATATCCTCCCTTAAATTATTTAAGATTTTCTGAGTGACTAAATTCACATAATCTTCTTTATCAAATTCGCTTTTCCAGTTATACTCGTCTAACCTTGTTTTAACAAAACACTTAACCGATTGCTGTATCGAAGAATTGTTTTTAAAGTTTGAAAAATACAGATTCACGGGTGTTAAAAAGTCGTCATTTAACTCCATTGGGGTGCTACTTACTTGATTATAATCAAATGCAACTTTGTACACATAATACGTTTTGTCGTTTGATTTTGCTTCAATAACAGCATCATTTATAATTCTTGAAAAATATAAAATGTCTCTCTCGGTAAGAGGAATCTTTCGAAGTTCATTTGAATAATTTTCAACTTCATAAATAGAATTATAACATAACTGAGTATTATCATCGCTATAATAATCCGAATTTTTAATAGACTTTGAAGATTTTCCAGTTAAAAAAATAGGTTTATTATTAGTTATAAAATCACTAAAATTCGACTTTTCAAAACTGTATTTTTTAGATTGCAGCGCTGTATTATTAGTTTTATTAACCGGATTGTTTTGAGGATTACTATTAGAATTATCTTCTTTATA
The DNA here is from genome assembly GCA_947483095.1 of Bacteroidota bacterium. Next base: position 2,515 of record CANKLD010000163.1, on the reverse strand, counting down.
AAAAAGATCTGCTTCTTTATTGTTCGAATCTGTTTGGGCATTTAACCCCTCAAAAATTAAAAAAAGAGAAAGATAAAACAGGTATTTCATATTACTTGCAATTATATTTTTTATTACGAATACATTCAGCATTTCCTAATGCCGCACCTTTTGACCAATATACACAAGCTTCCGCTTTTTTATTTAGTTTATTGAGCTCATTTGCAGCATTATTGAGATACAATCCTTTGGATTCGTCGTTTTCATATTTGCTGTTTTTTAAGGCGTTCATGTAATCCCCTAGGGCGGCTTGATGGTCGCCTCTAATTCCGTAAATTACTCCTCTATTATTATAAGCTGTGGAATTTTTAGGATTGAATTTTAATAGTTTAGTATAATTTTCAAATGCCTCATTATTATTATTTAGTTCACTATTGCAATATCCTAAACTAAACGTTAATGATTCGTCAAATTCACTGCTAAGGCTTATTAATTTTACAATGTCATTTTTTGCGTCACTCCAATAATTTCTTTTCCAATTCAATTGATATCTTTCGCTGTACGCTTCAGTATTATTAGGATCTATAGCAACCGCTTGGTTAAAATAATCAATAGCTGAATAGGTGTCGCCTTTTTCTTTGTAACATTTTCCTAATAATAATGGAACATCGTAAACATCACTTTTTTCATTAAACAATGACTTAAGTTCTGAAATAGCTTGATCATATTCTGCGGAATAATAAAAATTTCTAGCTGCATCTACTTTTTTATTGTAATTATAATCCGAAAAATCAATTCCTTTGGCCATTAATATTTGATCTTTAGAAGTCACATAAACTAGCACATCTTTATAGGTAATAATCTTATATTTTTTGTAATGATCGATGTAATCCATTTCTTTCATTAAAGTATATAGCTCCGCTTTATGCGTTTCAGTATCTATTTTATAAAACGAATTTTCTTGTTTTGCAATTGCATATATTGAATTATTGTAATAATACACTATTTCTGCATTTTCCAAGATAACTTTCCCTTTGGTATCAATAATGCTCTTGTTCTGATTTTCGTCAGAAACTGAAGCCATACCTTTGTAAAAATTACTACCATAGGTGTAAATTATTGGAATAATTATTTCCCCTTTAAAGTTGATATACCCAACTTTTTCATCTAATTGAACTAGTAATAATTCTGTTTTATTATAAATGTCATTATTAGCAATGTTCTCATCACTATTTAATCCAACATAACATTTTTCTTCTCCGCCATCTCCGCCATCTCCTCCTGTACCTCTTTCATCTCCATAATAAGGTTGATAAACAGGGCTTACTACCGTTTCGCCAAGTTCGTTAATATAACCTACAAGTCCATTTTTTTCAACCATTAACAATCCATTTTCAACTTGATTAATAGAATCAAAACTGTCTTTTGTTAAAAATGAATTGGAAGTCAAACTGTATAATTTGCAATTACTAACAGTAGATTTTGGTAAGGCATTGGTATTAATTGAAAATAAATTGTTTCCACAAAAATCAATATTTTTATATTTGAGCTCTAAAACTACTTTTCCTTTTTGGTCAATAATTCCAAAACGACTACCCACTTTAGGAATGGTATTGCTTACAATAATATAATCTCCGGCTTCATTTAATGACTCATATAATAATGGAATAACAACTTCTCCTTTTTTATTGATTAAACCTTGTTTGTTTTTTAATCCTACTTTTAAATATAAATTTGTACTAGACACATAACTTAATGGATCTAAGGAAGTGTATTTTTGAGATATTACAGTTCCACTCTGGTCAATAAGATAGCATTGGTTATTTAATGTTACATTAAATGTTGTTGCATCCACTTCAGAAATATAGGTGTAAATGGCTTCTAAAATTCCTTCTCCTTTGGATGAAATTAACCCAACATTGCTTTTAACATTGTTAATATTTTTAGTAACAATAAAATTGTTGTTTTCAGTTTTAATTATAGATTCGAAAGAAAAATCTACAATTTTTTGACCTTGATCATTTAAAACGCCATAATTTTTCCCTAATTTAGTGATGAAAAAATCACCTGAATTTTCTATACAATCGTAAGTAGTTGGTATAATTTTATTGGCTAAAATATCGATTACACCGTATTTATTATATTTAGAAACTATGAATTTGCCTTTTGGCAATGCTGTCATAGAATCATATTCTACGTCTCCAATAAATTTTAAGGTACCAATATTTAGTAAGGTATATTTTTTATTTTTAGTTAAATAAGGTAAAACAACCTCTTTGAACTCTTTAATTTTACTGTTGGCTAATTCTATTTTAGAAGAGTTTGGATAGTTGGAGGCAAACTCTTCAAAATTGGACAAACTATCCGAAACTAGAGCCACATTCCAATCAATATCTTCTATTTTTTGGTTTGCTTGTCCAACAAATTTGCTTGATGGATAATCATCCACAAACTTTTGATATAAATCTCTATTATTTTTTGATTCTATTTCTTCCCAATTTTTAGAACTTACAAAGTCAATTGCTTCCTTAATTTT
>CANKLD010000162.1 GCA_947483095.1 Bacteroidota bacterium | reverse complement strand
ATAAAACGGAGAAGAAAGATTGGAAACAAAACAATCCAAGTGGAAATCTAACTTTCAACGAGCAGAAAGAATTTCAGAAAATTGAAAGAGAAATCAAGGATTTAGAATTGGATAAAGCCAAAATTGAGCAATTATTCTCAGATGAAAAAATGGATGAAAATGATATTGAGAAAAAGGCAAATGAATTGAAAAATATCATCAATAAAATAGAAACAAAAGAGGAACGATGGTTTGAACTTTCAAGTAAAATGGAAGGGTAATTTTTTAATATTTCACGAAAATTTACAAATTGAATACACTAAGATTCACTACATTTTAGTTGTAATTCTTTGTTTAACTTTGTGACAAACTTTGTGCAACTTTGTGATACAACTTGTAAAATCTTATTTAAAATTTCTATGGGATTCCAAAAACGAACATGGGGTTCATTCGCCATTCGTTTTTTTATTGGTTACCAAATGCTTTTATGATAAAGCAAATTTGGAACCTTATTTTCCAAATATGGAAACAAAGACAAAAAAAGGAAAATTTTTAAACCGATTATTCTATTATTTCCAATTTCAAGATGGAATTTATATTTCGGAAAACAAAAAAACTCCTCCTTCAAAAGTTGATTTTATTTTTATTGATTCCATTTATTTACATGAAAATAATTTTGATTTAAAGTCAATTATTGCTTTAGCAAATAATGAAACTTGTCTGATTTTTGAGAATCCACATTATTCAATCAAAACTGAAAAAAAATGGGAATCAGTGGTTACAAATCCTAATTTTAATGTTACCATTGATACCTATACATTTGGATTCGCATTTATTAGAAAAGAACAAGTAAAGGAACATTTCACTATTCGAACTTAAACCAAAACGTTAAAAAAAGACTAGTAATTAGGAAATCGATACTTCCTTTTTGTACTTTTAATGCCTAAAATAAAATTAAGAAAACTAACACCAATTGAATTCCAAATAAAAATGGCAAATCCACTCATTCAAATTACGAATATTAAAAGAGATTTTGTTCTGGGCAACGAAATTGTATACGTTCTAAAAGGAATTGATTTAGAAATAAATAAAGGAGAATACGTAGCATTAATGGGGCCTTCAGGTTCTGGAAAATCTACTTTGATGAATCTTTTAGGATGTTTAGACACGCCTACATCTGGAAGTTATATTTTGAATGGAAAAGACGTTAGTAAAATGCATGATGATGAACTAGCTGAAATTCGTAATAAGGAAATTGGTTTTGTATTTCAAACTTTCAATCTTTTACCGCGAACAACCGCTTTAGATAATGTGGCTTTACCAATGGTTTACGCTGGATATTCAAAATCTGACCGAATTATTAGAGCTGAAGAAGTTTTAAAACAAGTGGGATTAGCCGATAGAATGGACCACCAACCCAACCAACTTTCTGGGGGACAACGCCAGCGTGTTGCTGTTGCGAGAGCATTGGTAAACAAACCTTCAATTATTCTTGCGGATGAACCCACAGGAAATTTAGATAGTAAAACATCCGAAGAAATCATGAAATTATTTGGTGACATACATAAATTAGGAAATACGGTAATTGTTGTTACTCACGAGGAAGAAGTGGCAGCTTATGCGCATAGAGTGATCCGTTTACGTGATGGATTAATTGAAAGCGACACCAATAACAAAAACTAAAATCGTTAAAATGAAGATTTATACTAAAACAGGAGATACAGGAACTACAGCACTTTTTGGAGGTACAAGAGTTCCGAAAGACCATATTAGAATAGAAAGTTACGGAACTGTTGACGAATTGAATTCACATATAGGTTTACTTCGCGATCAAGAAATGGATTCTCATTATAAAGAAGTTTTGATCGAAGTTCAAGATCGTTTATTTACTGTTGGGGCAATTCTAGCAACACCGCCTGAAAAAGCAGTTAAAAAAAATGGCGAATTAAGATTGAAAAATCTGGGAATCATAGAAAGCGATATTGAATTTTTAGAAAAAGAAATTGACACCATGGAAGAATTACTTCCGCCAATGACTCATTTTATTTTACCTGGAGGACATACAACAGTGTCATATTGTCACATTGCTAGATGTGTTTGTCGTCGTGCCGAACGATTAGCAGTACATTTAGACCATAATGAACCGGTAGATGAAAACACAATTAAGTACTTAAACCGTCTTTCTGACTACCTTTTTGTGTTGGCACGGAAGTTGAGTTATGACCTAAAAGCTGCTGAAGTTAAATGGATACCAAGAAAGTAATTTCTGAAAAAAAATTATTTAATTAAAATATTGATAATCAATTGATTATATTCAATATTCAAGCAAAATTAATCACGTTCTTAACTATTTTGTAAAATAAATGGAATTTTACTTGACTTTTTAAGTAAAAAAATTATTTTTGCATAAACTAAAAATAAGTAAAAATGTATTGGACATTAGAATTAGCATCCTATTTAAGTGATGCGCCGTGGCCTGCGACCAAAGACGAACTTATTGACTACGCTATTAGAGCTGGTGCGCCACTTGAAGTAGTGGAGAACCTACAATCTATAGAGGATGAAGGAGAGATTTATGAATCAATGGAAGAAATTTGGCCTGATTATCCCACGGACGAAGATTATCTTTGGAACGAGGATGAATATTAAAAAAATATTAAAACCAATGAAAAGTCTCCAACGAGGCTTTTTTTTTGGTTAAATTAGCACATCTATTATAAATACAAATAGAAATCATATTATGAGTTTCATAAACAGCATATTAAAAGTCTTTGTAGGTGATAAATCGCAAAAAGATGTAAACGCACTACAAGGAAATATCACAAAAGTTAAATCATTTGAAAGTGCTTTAGAATCATTGTCACACGACGAATTGAGAGCTAAAACAACCTACTTTAAAGAGCTTATTAAACAAGCGCGATCTGATAAAGATTTAAAAATTGCTTCTCTTCAAGCCGAAGTTGAAACTATTGAAGATATTGATAAAAGAGAAGATTTATATTTAGAAATCGATGCTTTAGAAAAAGAAGCCTACGATATTTCCGAAAAAACTTTAAATGATATTTTACCTGAAGCATTTGCGGTAATTAAAGAAACTGCCAAACGATTTAAAGAAAATACCTCCGTAAAAGTTTCTGCTACTGCTAAGGACAGGGAACTTTCTTCAACAAAAACCTACATTACATTGGAAGGTGATCATGCCGTTTGGGCAAATTCTTGGAGTGCGGCTGGAAAGCAAATCACTTGGGATATGGTTCACTATGATGTTCAGTTAATTGGTGGAATGGTACTTCATGGTGGAAAAGTTGCAGAGATGCAAACGGGTGAAGGAAAAACATTGGTGGCAACTTTACCACTATATTTAAATGCTTTAACTGGAAACGGTGTGCATTTAGTAACTGTGAATGATTATTTAGCAAAAAGAGATAGTACATGGAAAGCACCGTTATTTGAATTCCATGGTTTGACAGTTGATTGTATCGACAACCACCAGCCGAATTCTGACGAAAGAAGAAAAGCATACGAAGCCGATATCACTT
>CANKLD010000161.1 GCA_947483095.1 Bacteroidota bacterium | reverse complement strand
TTTCCAAATGAAGTTTTAGGAACAACAGTATTTGATAAATTTGGAAAACAATTTCCTTTATTATTCAAATATTTAGATGCTAAAACAGATTTGTCAATTCAGGTTCACCCCAATGATGAATTGGCAAAAATACGACACAATTCTTTTGGCAAAACTGAAATGTGGTATATCATGCAAGCCGATGAAGGCTCTAGAATTATAGTTGGTTTCAAAAACAATTCAAATGCTGAGGAATATGTTTCTCATTTGGAAAATAATACTTTGCTTGATATTTTAGAGGAAGTAAAAGTTAAAACGGGAGATGTATTTTTTCTTGAAACTGGAACGGTTCACGCAATTGGTGCTGGATTATTGGTAGCTGAAATCCAACAAACATCCGATATTACTTACCGTTTATACGATTTTGACCGTGTGGATTCTGAAGGTAATAAGAGAGAATTACATGTTGAATTAGCTTTAGATGCAATTAATTACAATAAAGTAGAAACTCAAAAGAATTACAGTAAGGAATTAAATGTTTCCAACGAAATGGTAGATTGTCCTTATTTTACCACTAATTATTTAAATTTATCAGACGAATTAAGGGTTTCTAAATCAAGCACATCATTTACAGTTTATATGTGTACTGATGGGGAATTCCAATTAGAATTTAACCAAATTAATTACCAATATTCAAAAGGAGATACGATATTAATTCCAGCTACTATGACAGATTATACTTTATCTGGAAATGCAATAGTATTAGAAATTTATATTTCATAGTCAGTAATACAAAGTTTATATGTACTTTTGCAGACGAAAATTTAAATTAAATTAAATTAAATATAAAATGGCAAACGTTAAAAATTTAAAAAAAGACATCAACTACGTTTTAGGAGATATTATTGAAGCAGTTTACTTATTTGAAATAGCTACAACTGGTAAACCAACAGACGAAACAAATGCGTTAATAGACGAAGCAATTGTAAGTTTTGATTCTTTAATAGGAAAAGTGAACGCAAAAAACGTTGAAAATAAAAAAGCCCATTTCAAACAAATCAATGTTGAATTGGAACAAGTTGCTAATCAATTGATTACTAAAATCAACGCTTTACAATAAATAAAATTATAAAAAAGGTAAAATATATTTTGGATTTTACAAATTCAATTCTATATTTGCAGACGAATTTAGTCGCCAGCGTAGCTCAGTTGGCTAGAGCAGCTGATTTGTAATCAGCAGGTCGTGGGTTCGAGTCCCTCCGCCGGCTCTTTTTGAAAAAACCATTTTACGAAAGTAAAATGGTTTTTTGTTTTAAATTAATTGGTGTTTTACAATTTATAATATTAATTACCAGGCTTGTCAACCACTGGACGATTGTCTCTATTGGCCAATTCCCATGCTATAGCAAATGCCAACTGTGCTCTTTTTGCCAAAGCATCGTATTCAATTTTGTCCGGGGTATCCGTAGGTTTGTGGTAATCGGCATGAACTCCATTAAATAAAAACACGGATGGAATTCCTTTTTTTGCAAAATTGTAATGATCTGAACGATAATAAAATCTATTTGGATCGTTTCTATCGTTAAAAGTATAATCTAAATTAATATTTATGAAATTTTTGTTCGCCTCTTCACATATAGTATATAGGTCTGTGGATAAATAGTCGGAACCTATTACATAAACATAATTATTGGAATCCTTATGTAAATCATCACGGCGTCCAATCATATCAATATTGATATCTGTAATGGTGTTAGCAATTGGAAATAATGGGTTTTCCGAATAATATTTAGACCCCAGAAGTCCGTGCTCTTCCCCGGTAACATGTAAGAAAAGTATAGATCGTTTTGGGCCATGTCCTTCCTCTTTTGCTTTCTGAAAGGCTTTTGCAATTTCTAATACTGCTACTGTTCCTGATCCATCATCATCGGCTCCATGGTAAATGGCTCCATTTTCTATACCAATATGATCATAATGAGCAGAAATAACTAGAACTTCCTCCGGTTTTTCTGATCCTTTTATAAACGCCCAAACATTTTCAGAATCCGGTAAATTTCCATTTCTTCTTGAACTTAATGATGCTGAAGGTATTCTTTGATAAAAATCTGCAGCACCTTCAGGAAATGAAATACCCGCTTTTGTATATTGTGAAATTAAATAGTCACCCGCTTTCTTTTGCCCTTTTGAACCGGTGTCCCGTCCTTCCATTTCATCTGATGCAATAATGTAAAGATTCGTTTTTAATGACTCTTTTGATATTAATTTGATGTATTTTGACGGTTGGACTTGGGCAAAACTGAATGTTGTTAAAATTGCCAGCAATAATGATATTCTACTATATTTCATTTGATTTCTTTTTACAAATATCACAATTATTTTTATAAATTCATTTTTTCTTTTATGAAACTCTAAATGATAAAAAAATATTAAATTATTTCGTTTTTATATTATTATCCTTAATTTTACTTTAAGATTATTAATATAAAAATTCAATAAATATGAAAAATTTAATTGCAGTGTTAGCTTTATCACTATTTACAGCTACTATGAGTATGAATGCTCAAGAGAAAAAACCAAAAGCAGCAGAAAAGAAAGAATGCGCTAAAGAAATGAAATCTTGCGATAAAGAAAAAAAAGCGGGATGTTGCGCTAAAATGGCACCAAAAAAATAAATAAAATACTTTATTATTTTATTAAGCACTTGAGAAATCAAGTGCTTTTTTTGTAGGTTATACTTATGTTGAAAAAGTTTGAATTCAAAGAATAGATATTAAATAAAAAAGGCTGTCTATATTTAGACAGCCTTATAGAAATATATTAGAATTTTATAATTCAAATGTCATTGAAATAGTAAAGTTATTCATATCAGAATTTATGTTTGAAAAATCAGTCATACCCACTTTAAAAAATTGCTTTTGATAATTTCTTTGAGAATGAGAATAAGTAATATCTAATTTTGTTCCTCCAAAATTATAACCAAATCCTGAAGAATATCCAGTTAAATTGCCAATAGTTGTTTGATTTATGTAAGGACTTTTTTCAGTGCGATATCCAGCTCTTATACTAACGGATTTAATTCTATATTCGCCACCAATTCTTAATTCAGTGGCTACACCTAGTTTGTTATTTATCTCTGAATTCAAATCTCTAAAATCTCCATTTGGTGTAAATTCAATATTTGAATAATCTTTAATGGAATAATCAATACTAAGCAATCCCGATTTTTTGTAAATATAAGCTAAACTCCCTGTCCATTTTCCTGGGGTGCTTAATTGGTAAGGTTCATAAACATTAATTACCATTGGATTTACCCTTACTGCTGGTAATTCTCCCGTAGCATTTTCACTTACCGAAGAAATTCCTTGAGAAAGTTTATCGGAAATTTCATACCATGTTGGAGATTCATATGCTAACCCAAGACGGATTTGCTTATTTAACTTAGCGATAGCGCCTAGTTGAAAAGAAATTCCATTTCCATAAGTAGTTAATTCATTATCAAATTGAAGTCTTTTAACTCCGGATACTAAATTATTCGAATTGTCTTCATAAAAACTAGTATTTTGAGTGTAGTCAA
>CANKLD010000160.1 GCA_947483095.1 Bacteroidota bacterium | reverse complement strand
TATATTTATTTAGTAAACGACAGCGACTTTAACCTAGATAGTGTAATGGTAGTTTCAAAAGCCTTTGGAACTATTGATGGCGAAATGAAAAAAACCTCTTTATTGCGTCACGCATTTGTGGAAATTCCTGCTGTTTCAGTGGTAAAAGTCGAAATGCTTGAAAAAAGTGTAACTACTTTAAATAACGAATTTATGGTTACTTTTTTCATTGGAGATACCCTTTACGATAAAAAATTTACATTCATCGCGAATTCCATTTCAGCAGATAATGTAGAAGAAGTGCCTATTTTATTTGTTGATGGCGTAATTGTGAGATAATTTTTAGGCTAGCTTGATTTTTAATTTAGTATCCAATTATCCAACTAATCTAATTTTTCGGTAAGCTTTTTGAAGACTTTTTTTGCCTCTTTCCCTTCGTATAAAATTTCGTAAACGGCATCGATAATTGGTGTTTTAGCACCATAAGATTGGTTCAATTGCCAGGTACTTTTAGTAGCATAATACCCTTCAGAAACCATGCTCATTTCCATCATTGCCGATTTTACAGTATAGCCCTTACCAATCATATTTCCAAACATTCTGTTTCTAGAAAATACAGAATATCCGGTTACTAATAAATCTCCCAAATAAGCAGAATCATTAATGTTACGTTTCATTCTGTGTACTTTTCGAATAAATTTCTTCATTTCGCGAATTCCATTGCTCATCAAAACCGATTGAAAATTATCTCCATATCCTAATCCGTGTGCCATCCCCGCAGCAATTGCGTAAATATTTTTAAGCATCGCCGCATATTCAGTCCCTATAATATCATCGCTTATTTTGGTTTTGATATAATCGCAACTTAGATATTTCGCTACTGCTTTGGCTTTTTTAGAATCGCCACAAGCAATTGTCAAATAAGATAATCTTTCAAGAGCTACTTCTTCTGCGTGACAAGGACCGGTGATTACACCAATATTATCAAAAGGGATATCAAAGGCTTTATTAAAATGTTCGCCTACAATTAAACTTGATTCAGGCACAATTCCTTTAATAGCTGAGAATATTATTTTGCCTTCTAAACTTTCGGTTAAATTTTTTAATTCGTCATTTAAAAACGCAGATGGGATTGCAAAAATGATATAATCAGCATAGGCAACGGCTTCATTAATATCGTTTGTTAATCGTAATTTTTCGATATGAAATTCTACGGAACTCAAATAATTTGGGTTGTGAAAATGTGTTTTAATATGCTCAATTGCGTCTTCATTTCTCATGTACCAAGCTATTTCTGGCAAATTCACACACAGCATTTTTGCTATTGCGGTTGCCCAGCTTCCCCCTCCTATTACTGCAAATTTTGGTTGGTCTATCATTTTTTATTTTTTTTTGCACCATTAGCAGCGGCATCCCACGCTTTTTAGAGTGGATATAGCGAATGGCGGGAACCTGCCTGCCGGCAGGCAGGTAGCTTCTAAAAATTATATTTCAAAAGTACTGAAATTTGATTTAATATAGCCAAAATATGATTTATCGCAATTTCTAAATAAATCACTCTAAAATTAATTTAACGTATAATTATGATTTTCAATACAATAGCGAAAAGCATTTTGCGTTTTAAAGAAATAAATCAAGTGTGCATTTGATTCATATTGTTTAAATTAGTTAAAATTATTGGTTGTTTTTTAATAAAAAGGCGTTCTAAATGAAAATTAAGAACGTCTTTTTTATTTGTATAAATAATATATTAATAACTCATTTCCACAATTTTTCGTACCTTTTCAATGGTGATATTTTGTTTTTCACCCAAACCAACCCATCCTCTTTCTTGAAATCTATTGGCAATGAATTCGGCGGTTTTATTATAATTATCTGTGCATTCTGATAATTTGGTTTTCATTCCCATGGTATGAAAAAATTCCGTGGTTTTGTCAATCGCTTTTGCGGCAATTTCATCGTCTGAACCCGTTAAGCCATAAATTCTTTTTCCGTATTGTGCTAATTTTTGTTTCTTGGTTTCAAACATCACTTTATACAAATTTGGGGCAATAATAGCTAAAGTTCGTGCGTGATCGATATTGTATAAAGCGGTCAATTCGTGACCTATCATGTGTGTGGCCCAATCGGAGGGAACCCCTTTTTGAATTAAGCCATTAAGTGCCATGGTACAACACCACATATAATTGGATGCCAAGGCATAATCCGATGGATTTTGAACCACTTTTGGGCCAATTTCTATTAGGGTTTGTAAAATTCCCTCTGCTATTCGGTCTTGCAAATAACCGTCATGCGGATAGGTTAAATATTGCTCTATTACGTGAGTAAACGCATCGATAATTCCGTTTTGAATTTGTCTTTCTGGCAAAGAAGTAATAACGGTTGGGTCGCAAATAGAGAATTTTGGGAACAATGCGCTTCCGCCAAAAGCTAGTTTTTCTTGGGTTGCATTAATGGTAACTACCGATCCCGAGTTCATTTCACTTCCTGTTGCTGGCAAGGTTAAAACGGTTCCAAATGGTATCACTTTTGAACCTTCTTTTATTAGAATTCTCTTTTTTAGAATTTCCATTGGATCTCCTTCATAATGAGTTGCGCCTGAAATAAATTTCACTCCATCAATTACTGATCCGCCACCTACGGCAAGGATAAAATCGATGTTTTTTTCTTTTACAATTTGGATCGCTTTCATTAAAGTTTCAAAATGCGGATTGGGTTCGATTCCGCCAAATTCGATGATTTCAAAGCCGTTTAAAGCGGATTTAACTTGGTCGTAAATACCATTTTTGAAAATGCTTCCTCCGCCATAAGCCAATACTATTTTGGCGTCTTTTGGAACTAATGTTGATAATTTTTCTATTTGACCCTTCCCAAAAACTAAGTTGGTAGGATTGTATAATTCAAAGTTTAGCATAATTAATTTTTCTACAAATTTAGGGGAAGTGTTTGAAAACGGTTGATAAAATGATGTTAAGATTTGTAGGGATTATAGTTTATCTTCTCTTTTTTTGGGGCATTACCCTAACTACCACTTTCGTTTCAGTTGCGGACTAGCATTCCGCTGCAAGTCCTCGCCAAGTTCCGCTTAGCTTCACTTGCCTGAAGGCTTTTCGCGGCAAATGAAATTCACTTAACCTCAATTTTCAAGTTAATAACCTGCATTTTCAGCTAAAAAGGGTGAAATTTCAAGCTTTGAACCTGAATTTTCACCCTTTGAACTTGAATTTTGAGGCTTTTAAGCTCAAATTATTTATTGTAAAATGATTTTCTTTACAGCGACAACATTATTTTGCCGGTCATAAACTTTTGCAAAATACATGCCTTCTCCCTGCCATGTTTTACTAACCTCAAATTGTGGTTTGTCTATAACATTACTGTAAACTTCTTGCCCTAACATATTACTGATTTTAATGGTATAGTTTGAAATTAATTCATTGCCAAAGTCTATAGTAAATTTGCCAGAGGCTGGGTTGGGGTAAATGTCGTACTTCATCGCTTCGTAGACTTCAAAGTTAATTATTTTAGTTTAGTTTTTAATATTTCATAAGGAGTTTTTCCATTAAATGATCCATGTGGTCTATTAAAATTGTAAAAGTTTTCCCATTGTTCTAATTTCAAGTTTAAATCTA
>CANKLD010000159.1 GCA_947483095.1 Bacteroidota bacterium | reverse complement strand
ATTACAGGAGTTGTGGTGGTTAGCACCCCGCAAGCAGTTGCACTTGCCGATGCAAAAAAAGGGGTTTCCATGTTTACTTCAGATAGCATCAATGTTCCCGTATTAGGAATTATAGAAAATATGGCCTATTTCACTCCTGAAGAATTGCCCGAAAATAAATATTATATTTTTGGAAAAGAAGGGGCAAAAAACCTTGCAGAAGATTTAAATGTTTCCTTCCTTGGGGAGGTTCCAATAGTTCAGTCTATTCGTGAAGCGGGTGATTATGGCAGACCCGCAGCTTTACAAGAAGGTTCAGTAATTGAGAAAGTCTTCCAAGAAATTACTAGAAATGTAGTTCAGGAAGTGGTAAAAAGAAATGAAAATCTACCAGCAACTGAAGCAGTTAAAATAACAACAATGGCTGGCTGTTCAGCGGTAAAAAAATAATTATTTCGTCTAATTGGAACAATAGAAATTATGACAATAGAAGAATTAACAACAAGCGTCGAAAATGCACTTCAAGAAATTAGACCATTTCTAAATTCTGATGGCGGCGATATCGCATTGATTTCAATAGAAGATGGCAAACATGTAAAAGTTCGTTTACAAGGCGCTTGCGTAGGATGCAGCGTAAACCAAATGACTCTAAAAATGGGTGTGGAAACAACCATAAAAAAGTTTGCACCACAAATTGAAACGGTAACTAATATTGAATAAAATTTGGTTTCTACCAATATTCAAATCAATATAACTTAGAATTCTATAATTATATTAAAATGATTGAAACGGATATTCTCATCATTGGCGCTGGGCCTACAGGATTATTCACTGTATTTGAAGCAGGACTTTTAAAATTAAAATGTCACATTATTGATGGTTTGCCACAACCGGGCGGACAATTATCAGAGTTATATCCCAAAAAACCAATATTCGATATTCCAGGATTTCCATCCGTTTTAGCAGGTGATTTAGTTTCCAATTTAATGGAACAATTAAAGCAATTTCAACCTGGATTTACGTTGAATGAAGTTGCTGAAACCATCGACCAACTTGAAGATGGAACTTTCATTGTTACTACAAATAAAGGAACAAAACATCATGCCAATTCAGTTGCAATTGCAGGAGGTTTAGGAAGTTTTGAGCCTCGAAAACCACAGCTCGATGAAATTGAATTCTACGAACAAAACGATCGTGGCGTAGAATATTTTGTAAAAGATCCCGAAAAATTTAGAAATAAAAAAGTAGTCATTTCAGGAGGTGGAGATTCCGCTTTGGATTGGAGTATTTTTCTTTCCAATGTAGCCTCAAGCGTTACTTTAGTGCATCGAAGAAATGAATTTCGAGGTGCTTTAGACTCTGTTGAAAAAGTACAAGAATTAAAAGAATTAGGTAAAATAAAACTCATCACACCTGGAGAAATTATAGGTTTTAATGGTAAAGATCGAATTGAATCTGTAATTATTGAAACCAATGGTGAGAAAATAACTACCGAAACGGATTACTTTATTCCATTATTTGGGTTAACCCCAAAATTAGGCTCAATTGCCAACTGGGGATTAGAGATTGAAAAAAATGCCATTAAAGTAGACAACTCTTTGGATTATCAAACTAATATTCCCGGAATTTATGCCATTGGCGATGTGAATACTTATCCTGGAAAATTAAAACTAATTTTGTGCGGATTCCATGAAGCGACATTAATGGTTCAAAGTGTTTACCAAAGAATGAATCCTGGGAAAAAATACGTGCTGAAATACACGACCGTTTCTGGCGTTGACGGATTTGACGGTACTAGAAAAGAAGCCGAAAAACAAGTTGTAAAATCAATAAAATAAAATATGACTGAAGATATTCTGATTAAAATAACTGACCGAGAAGGTACTGTTCACGAAGTACTTGCTCCAACCGATATGAATTTAAACATAATGGAAATAGTTCGAATGTATGAATTAGCTCCTGAAGGTACCATTGGAATATGTGGCGGAATGGCCATGTGCGCTTCTTGCCAATGTTATGTTCTAAATTCTGTAGAAATTCCCGAAAAAGGCGATGATGAAGATGCCATGCTTTCCGAAGCCTTCAACGTTAAACCCAATAGCCGCTTGGGATGTCAAATACATATCACCGAAGATTTAGAAGGCCTTGAAATTGAATTAGCTCCTGAGGCATAAAAAAAGCGAGATAATTTCTCGCTTTTTTTATTTGAATTAAACCAATTCGGTTGCTGATTTTACTATTTTCTCTTCAATTGCATCCCAAAGTCCGATGCGTTTTTCAAGGGCTAATTTTGAAATTTCCTCCACTTCTTTCCATTTCGTTTCGTTGTTTTCACAAAGTTCTATTATCATTTTCATTGCCATCGGACCGTGTTCATCAGCATCCAATTCAATGTGTCTTTCGAAATAATAAATTAATTTAGTTAAATCGGTTTCAGGGAAATTAGCTTCAAAATTTCTTAAAATCTCGGTGAACATCGCCGGAATCAAATCTTCTCTACCAAAGGTAAACGCGGCCGCAATTTCGTGTGGCTTTCCTTCTTCTATTACTCTAAAAGTAAAATCTAAAAAGGATTTAATATTTGGATGTAAATCACTTTGCTTTATGGATACAAATATATTTTGTGTAGCTACAACATTCTCAATAAAGGAATTGATCATTTCGGTATTGGCACCACAAGAAGTCATCGCGTCAAGATACATTTCAAAATGACTTGATCTTTTTCCTTCTAATGTCAAATCCGATTCTTCCGCCAACACAATTTCGTTAATTAAATAACGTGTTTCAGGGTTTTTAGAAGCAACCCATGGCGTTGTGGTACAAGTTAGTTTTGATTGCAATGCTTTCAATAAGGACATGAAATCCCAAACGGCATACACATGGCTTTCTAGAAAACAACGTAAGTCTTCTACCGTTTCAACTTTTTCATATAAAGAATGCTGTAATAAGGCACTTTTTTGAGTTTCAATACTCCTATTTATAGATTGAATATCCATGATTGTAAATTTTATACAAAAGTAAAAAAGCTTCTTGTTTCCAAAAAGCTTTTACTATCAATTTTATCAATACTTTAATAATTGTTAACTACTATTTGAATGCTGGAATTCCGGTAATATCAGCACCCGTAATTAACAAGTGAATGTCGTGAGTTCCTTCATAAGTAATCACCGATTCTAAATTCATCATGTGACGCATTATAGAATATTCCCCTGTAATTCCCATTCCTCCTAATATTTGTCGGGCTTCACGAGCGATATTAATCGCCATATCAACATTGTTTCTTTTCGCCATAGAGATTTGAGCTGTTGTCGCTTTACCTTCATTTCTTAAAACTCCCAAACGCCAAGTTAACAATTGCGCTTTGGTAATTTCAGTGATCATTTCGGCCAATTTCTTTTGTTGTAATTGCGTTCCAGCAATAGGTTTGTCAAACTGGATTCTCTCTTTTGCATAACGCAAAGCAGTATCGTAACAATCCATTGCAGCACCTATAGCACCCCACGCAATTCCATATCGAGCAGAATCTAAACATTGCATTGGTGCACCAAGACCTGTTTTACCTGATAATAAATTTTCCTTAGGAACTTTTACATTATCAAAAATCAATTCTCCAGTTGCCGATGCACGTAACGACCATTT
>CANKLD010000158.1 GCA_947483095.1 Bacteroidota bacterium | reverse complement strand
TTCATGTCACGCATTTTCGTTTTTAAATCCCGTATTTTTGTATAATCAGGACGCATTCCTGTTAATAAACTCGCACGTGTTGGTCCGCAAACTGCTTGTTGACAGTAATTATTTTGAAACACCGTTCCCATTTTCGCTAATCTATCAATGTTTGGAGTTTTAATTAATGTATTACCATAACAACCTAAAATAGTCTTCAAATCATCAACGGCGATAAAAAGTACGTTTGGTTTTGTTTTTTCTTGAGCGATTATAGGTGAAAATGATAATAAACCTAAAAGGGATGCTGCGATTAATTTTTTCATTATTATTTATTAATTATTGTTTGAATTTTTAGACTCTGTGAATTAAATTTAGTTTAACGATTATTTATTTTAAAACCCATAAAATAGGATTTCGAACCGGCATATTCCTTACAATTTCAGGCGTAGTAAAATTGGCGTTAAGCGATTTCCATAATTCTATGTATTTTTTATTTTTATAAGCCAATCCACCGAAAAGCAAATTGGAGTGTCGAACAGGCCATTCGTCCCAATACATTACATCGTGTTGGTACTTCCAAAGTGATTTATTTTCGATGAAAGGAAACATGAATTTTATTCCTAATTCTATATTTTTACCATCGCTGGTAGTGTAGGCAAAAAGATTGTCTTTTTTTGTAGATAATATCTGACAAATACTAGTCATTGCATCTAAATTAAATAACGAATAACCATAAGGTTTTGTTCTTTTTATTTCCAATGGAAAACTACCGTCTTTCTCCATTTGATTAGGTAACAAGGTATTTTTATAAAAATTTCTACAGAAATCTTTTGTTTTTTCATCACCAATTAAATCTGCAAATGCGGCAACTTGCATCGTCCAACAAACACTGTGATTGTTTCCATTATCACGTTCTGCAATTCCATATTCGTGTGTGGTAATCCAATTTAAATAATTGGTAAACCATAATTTTATAGTTTCTAAATCGGATGCAGAAAGGGATCCTGAATTTTCAATAGCGTGAATAGCTTTTGTAACTTCAATCAAATGAATAGTATCTATAATTCCAATTCCCCTTCCAGTTGCAACCCCTTTTATAGCTTGAGCATAAAGCAAATTAGGATTCATCTTAGTAGCTTCATTTACAAACCAGGCTTTCAAATGTTCGGCTAATTTCTGAGCGTATTTTTTATCATTTGTTAAAACATAAGCGGAAGCCAATGCACCAGACAATTGACTGAAATGAATTAAAGCTTCGCGGTGTTCAGTAAAATTTGCAGGATTAGTTAAACCATCTTTACGGATGTAAGGGCCGTTTGGATTTTTGTCATCCGGCCACCAGTAATCTCCTTCTGAATAGAAATCGTGATTGTTTCCAGTACTTCTTTCGCAAAATGAAGAAGTAATTGTTTTAGGAGTTTCTTTTATATAAAGATTGGCATTTTCAAGTTCGCGGTTTCTTTCAATTTCATTTAAATTAAAAGCCATTTTCATATTGGAACAACTCAAAAGAGAGACCCATGATAATAAAATTAAAACTTTTAAAACGCTATTTTTCATTGGAAAGAATTGAAAAATTCAATTATTTTTTAAACTTTAAATATTCCCCTTTAAAATTCTGATTCAGAATATTCATTTCAATAAATTCTCCTTTTGAATTTGGGACCACTTCTATGGCTGCTTTTCCATTTGACATTTTAATCGATTCACTTCCTGTTGGAGTTCCTTGATTTTTCATCGTTTCACCACCTGACAAACATTGAAAATAAACACGATCTTCATAATCTAGACATCGGATATTGTTTTTATCAACTGCAATTGCGGTTACTAAATAATTGCCGTTCTTCATTTTCTCAGCAGATAATTTCAATCCATCAGCAGCGCCATTTTTAACATATCTGTAATTAACATCGATAGTATCATTTACTTTTTTACCCTCTTTGGTAATCCCAACAGCAACAAAATTATTTTTACCGTCAGCAAAATTTACGTCCCAAGTTAGTCCACATGCTGGATAAGCAGTAATATCTCGGTTTTTAACACCTAGAGAAACTCCATTTAAAAACAACTCCACTTTCGGACAGTTACTAAAAACGCAAATTGTTCTCGGAGTATTTTTAGGCCCTTGACGATCGGTCCAAGTGTGTGATTCTATGTACGCAAATGGCTTTTCACTCCAATAACTTTTAAATACGTAATAGGCATCTTTAGGATTTCCATTTCTGTCAACCAACCCTTTCTGATTCATATAAGGAATATCATCTTCTGGACGTAATGGGGTTGCAAAATCTTTAAAAGCCCATTGCATATTTCCTACAAATGTTGGATCGTTTTCAGAAACATGTAAGTGCCAATCAAATAAATCAACGATATAATTTTCACTCCAATCCCCTATTTGAGCAATATTCGCTACTTTAGTTTGAACAATTGCTTCTTCCCAACCTTCTGATTTTATAATTCCTTCACCATTAATTGGGTTTTCAGAATGCCTTCCTACCTGGCTGTCGCCACCATATTCGGCATGGATAAAATGTTTGTAATCTAATTTATATTTATCGATTGCTTTTTTATAACTTTTATAACTTCCAGAATACCAACCCGACCAAATTGAAGGGGAGAAAACGTCAACAATTTTAGAACCTTCTTCATATTTACGAATCACCGTTTTACGCGTAGGATCCAATTTATGAGCCATGTCATTCAATTCCCTCAAAAACGAAGTCATTTTTGCGGTATTGTCTCCATCAGGGAAATCAGGTAACCAACCCATTTCGTTTCCTAAAGACCATAAAATAATTGAAGGATGATTGTAATTTTGATTGATCATTTCAACCAACATATTTTTAGAATTCGTTTGCCATTCTGCATTTCCAATTCCGCCACGACACCATGGCAATTCGTCCCAAACTAACAATCCTAATTCATCACATGCTTTATAAACTTCAGGATCTTGAGGGTAATGCGCCAGTCTAACAAAATTAGCTCCCATTTCTTTAATCAACTTAAAATCTTTTCGGTGTTGCTCATTCGACATTGCAGCTCCTACTCCAGCCAATTCTTCATGACGGTGCGTTCCACGAATTAAGACTCTTTTTCCATTAAGAAAAAATGGTCCGTTGTCTTTAAATTCAAACCATCTGAAACCTACTTTGTCTTCAAGTTTGTCTTTTTGGATTCCTTTTTCTAATAATGAAACTGAAACAGAATATAAATTTGGTTTATTAACGTCCCATAATTCAGGGTTTTTAATTTCACTAAAATCAATTGATGTAGATTCCCCAGTAATTTTTACTTTTTTAGTAGCAACTACTTTTCCTTTTGGATTGGTTAATTGAGCTGAATATTCAAAATCAGATAAATTTGTAAGATTTTTTGTAGTTGCAACAACTTTTAGAGTAGCCGTTTTTTCAGAAACTTGAGGAGTGGTGATTTTAATGTTATCAATATTAGTTTTCGACATAGAAATCAACCAAACATCTCTGGTAATTCCTCCAAATATTATAAAATCACTTTTTTGTGATGGAATAATTTCAATATTATAACTGTTGTCAACACGAACAAGAACTTCATTATTTCCTTCATGAATAAAATTGGTAATATCAAAAGTAAAACCAATGTAACCTCCGATATGTTCCCCTACTTGTTTGCCATTTA
>CANKLD010000157.1 GCA_947483095.1 Bacteroidota bacterium | reverse complement strand
TTGCAATTAAAGTCAGCCCTGAAGCATGCAAACACATAAACATAATTTGTGCGTCGCTGGCTTTGGCTTTGTCGGGGTTTATTTCTTGTAAACTTTCCATGGCTTTCAAGCCAAAAGGCGTTGCTGCAGAATCCAATCCTAGGAAATTCGCAGCAAAATTCATCGTCATAAAAGAAATAGAAGGGTGATTTTTTGGAACACTTGGAAACACTTTTACAAATACTGGACTTAGCAATTTTGCTAGTTTTTCCGACGCTCCAGAAATAATTAAAAGCTCCATCAATCCGCAGAAAAAGGCCAGATAAGCCAGAAGAGGTAGGATTAAATCCATTAAAGTGCTTTTACATGTTGGAAGTAATCCATCTGATTTTTGAACTCCGCTGAAGATTTTTACCGTCTTCGCCGAATACACATAGGTAGTATCCGGATTAGAAGTGACGTTATCAATTACAATCGTTTGATCCGGAGCTTTTTCAATGCTATCTTTTATAAAAACGGGAACTTGGTGGAGGTATTTTTCAGAGATAATAATGGGATCGTCTTTTTTTCCATTGATCATAAAATCGAGCGTGTAACTGTTGCCAGAGAACAAGCTAATTAAAACAAATGCAATTGACGAAATAAATATTGCTAACCAAAATCTACTTAATACCATAACTTATTTTTTTTGTAAAATTATAAAAGTTAAATACCAATTTCACAAATTATCACAAATTAATCTGTGTGAATCTTTTAAATGGGTGTTCCCTGTCTCTAAACGTGAATAATTTCCTCGTCAATTAATAAATCTTCTCGACGCAATCGCAAGAATATTTGTGCAACCGCAATTGTGTCTTTTTCGCAATAGGTTACAATTCTATCAATGTCTTTTTCTACATAATAAACGTGCCCTACTTGACTTCCGTCGATGTCGCCTTTTGACGAAGGGATTCCAAGTATTTTACACATTAATTTCAAGGAAGTATAATGCTTGTAATCACCAAATTTCCATAATTCTAATGTATCCAAATGGGGAATTTCCCACGGTTTTTTCCCAAATAAATTCAGTTTGTTAGGCAGTGCAATTTGGTTGATAATCATTCTTCTGGCAATGAACGGAATATCAAATTCCTTGGCGTTATGACCACATAAAATGTGCTGCGGCTTATTGAAATGATTGTTCAAGAGATTAATAAAATCGTGAAGAATTTTCTTTTCTTCTCCAAAAAACGATGTCACTCTGAAGTGTCGAATGTCTCCTTTAATGGTAAAATAACCCACAGAAATACAGATGATTTTTCCAAATTCAGCCCAAATTCCTGCACGATCATAAAAATCTTCTGGCGTATATTCTTCTTTTCGTTGGTAGTTTGTTTTGTGTTTCCAAAGGTCTTTCATTTCGGCATCCAATTCGTTATAATCGGAAGCTTCTGGAACGGTTTCAATATCAAGAAAAAGAATGTTTTCGAGGAGTATTTTTTCTATCATTTGGCTAGCATTTTATAAGCTTCATCGATATACATAAAAAAGTCTTCGCTGTGTGGCGAATTTTTAGATTTCCGCACTCTATTTCCTAATCGAACTAGGATTAATTCGTCTTCAGGAATTACAATTACGTACTGTCCTAAATGACCACGCATATAAAATATTTTCTTCCCTTTATAGTCACTTAACCACCACGCGTAACCGTATTCTGGCGATTCTTTAAATCTTGGTGTTATGGATTTGGCAACAAAAGTACTATCTAATAGTTGCTTGCCGTTCCATTTCCCATACTGTTTGTATAATTTTCCAAATCGGGCAAAGTCTCTTGCATTACTTGCCACACAGCAAAATGCTTTTACAATTCCGTCTTTTTTATCCGTTTGCCAGAGCGCATCGTTTTCGGCTCCCATCGGTTGCCAGAAGTTTTCAGAAACATATTTAGGTAATTTTTCACCAGTCGCTTTTTCAATTACCATGGCTAAAAGTTGGGTGTTACCACTCAGATATTTGTATTTTTTTCCTGGTTCATCCACGCCTTTTAATCCAAGGATTACGTGATCCAATTCATCAGAAAAATAGGCGCGAGTAGTAATTGAAAATGGGCTATAATACGATTCATCCCAATTCAATCCAGAAGCCATAGAAGACAAATCACCAACAGTCATTGTTGCCGATTTTCCTGCTTTAAATTCAGGGAAGAAATCGGAAACTAATTGATCCAAACTTTTTATTTTACCTTCCACAATGGCTTTTCCAAGTGCCGCCGAAACAATGCTTTTGGCCATGGAGAAGGAATTGGATTTGGAGTTTTTATCGAAACCATCGTAATAACTTTCGTGCCAAATACTGTCTTTTTTTATAATAAGATAAGCAACAGAACCTACTTCTTTGTG
This sequence comes from Bacteroidota bacterium, assembly GCA_947483095.1. The sequence goes on along the minus strand of CANKLD010000157.1, from coordinate 1,298 downwards.
CAGATTTTCCAATTCTGGAGTCGCTTTAATTTTATTGTAATCTTTATGAATTGCCCAGGGTTGAGCGACGGTACTTTTAGAAATGGTGTCGTTATCAAACTCTTTGTAATCTTCTAAAAAGGCGGTTTGATGCCCTTTTAAATAAATCGTTCGAATTGCTTTTAATAAATAATCGACATTAAAAATATAGGCCAAAACAATTAATGACGACAGACTAATGATGGTCCAAAGTGCAATTTTTTTTAGTAATTTCATTATGAAGTGGGTTATTTGGTTTTTAAATTCTAATTATACGAATATACATAAAATCGTTGAGATATTATTTCAGGGAAATAATTAAATCTAGGGGTGTAAAAACTATTTAATAGTGCTGTAAATATAGGCTTCCAAACCTTTTAATTCTTCGTCTGACATTTCTTTTGTAAGCGCCAAATTGGTTTTCATTACTTCGTATTGTGAAGGATCAACTATTGGCTTTGCTTCATCTTTTAGGAAGGAAACCATATCGCCATTTTGTGTTTTGTAAATTGTAGCCATTTCTTGAACGCTTGGTCCCACTAGCTTTTCATCAATTCTATGACAAGCAACGCAATTTCCTTTTCCTTCAAAAATAGATTTTCCAAGTTGCTCAGGAGTTTGCGAAACTTCGTCAGGATTAGGCTGACCAAAAGTTGCTTCGCTTTCTTTTTTGCAAGAAATTACAAAAATTAGACAAACTAATAAAGCTACTTTTTTCATCGTTATTGGTTTAAAATGATTGCTGCTTCTTTGGCAAAATAGGTCGAAATTAAACTTGCCCCGGCTCTTTTGATACACATTAATTGTTCCATCATGATTTTGTCGTGATCAAGCCAACCTCTTTCAGACGCAGCTTTAATCATCGCATATTCTCCCGAAACATGGAAAACAGTTACGGGAACATTCACCGCATTTTTCACTTCGCGAACAATGTCTAAATAGGCAATTCCTGGTTTTACCATCACCATATCGGCACCTTCTTCGACGTCCATTAGGGCTTCTTTGATGGCTTCGATGCGATTGGCATAATCCATTTGGTAGGTTTTTTTGTCTTTGGGAATGTCCGCATTATCAACAGGGGCACTGTCTAAAGCATCGCGAAATGGCCCGTAAAAAGCAGAAGCATATTTCGCCGAATAACTCATAATTCCCACATTTTGAAATCCTGCTGCATCCAATCCTTGGCGCAAACGCAAAACGCGACCGTCCATCATATCGCTTGGGGCAACAAAATCGGCTCCCGCTTGAGCGTGAGAAACGGCCATTTTTACTAAAGCGTC
>CANKLD010000156.1 GCA_947483095.1 Bacteroidota bacterium | reverse complement strand
GTAGTTTCTCCATTTAAGGTTTTAATATTGCTATTGGTGTTGGGAGTTCCGTCTAAATTTAATTCGGCAGTTTGAGCTAGATTAGTATTAATAATGGTGTATAAAGTGATGTTAGTACTCAGTAATCCCTTAAAACAATCCTTTTTAATTCCAATTTCATATTGGTCAATTATAGATGGTTTTAGGGTTTCATTGTAAATGGTAACACCAGTATTTGGTGTAAAGGAATTGGAATAACTCGTAAAAATTGACGTGTTGTTGGTTGGTTGATATACAATTCCAATTTTAGGGGAAAACGCACTGCTTATTTGTTTGTTATCTATTTGTGCTTCTTGCCATGACCAACGAATTCCGGCCAGTACTTTTATTTTCTCTTTTATTGAGATCAAATCTTGGAAATAGATTCCAAAGTTATTAGTGGTCGTTTTTACAATTTTTGTATTTATAGCTTCTGGAATAAAGGAGTTTTGTGGATATAAGTTTAAATTGTAAATATTAATAGTATCGTAGAATAATGGATTGAAAACAAAAGTATAAGCGTCAGCTATTGAATTGTCAAAATCCAAACCGGTAAATAACTGGTGTTTTATTTTTTCAGTTTTATAAGTCCCAGATAGGTTTATTTGGTTTGTAATTAATTGTTCAGTGATTTTGTATTTTCCAAGCGGTCTGTTCCAATTGCCGTTTTGAATAGGTTGAATTCGTTCTGTCCCTTGCCAAGAACGTTCAAAATTTTGAAATGCGGAATTAATATTTAGTTTCCAATTTTCATTGAATTTGTGTTTGAATTGTCCTGAAAAACTGGATTGAAAAGTTTGTCCTTTAGACCAAGTGGCACCTAAAAAGGTATTTCTTGGGATATCGGCTATAGTGGTTCCAATGGAACCTGTTCCAAAATCGGGTGTCCAATTGTCTTTTAGATAATCTCCTTGAAGTATAAATTCAGATTGATTGCTTTTTAGTAATAGGGAAGGATTGATGTAAAAACGTTCCCGAGTTACAATGTCTCTAAAGCTATTTGCTTTTTCATAAGTAGAAATCATTCGGTAGGCTACCTTTTTCGAAAAAGGACCATATAAATCTATAGTTGGTTTATTGAATGAATAACTACCAATTTGATAAGAAATTTCTCCACCATTTTTGAAAAGCGGTTTTTTGGTAACCAAATTGACTATTCCGCCTGGAGTTACATTTCCAAATAAAAGCGCCGATCCTCCTTTTAAAACTTCTACTTTTTCTAAAGTTGCCACTTCAGGCATTGAGCCACCATTGGTTCGAAAACCGTTTTTAAATAGGTTATTTGTTGACATGTCGTAGCCTCTGGACCACAATGATTCTTGAGCCCCACCTCTTGAGGATCCAATATAAACGCCGTTCACATTTTTCAAAACGTCGCTTAATCGAAGAGTTTGTTGTTGTAATAAAGTTGAATTTCCGACTATTTGTATGCTTTGAGGTAAATCAAATGGTTTTATTTCAAGACCAGATAATATGGTTTCCTTTTTTTTGTTTGGGCTTTCTTTGATCTTTATAATTACCTCTTTCAATTCATTGATTCCTTCATTAAGAGTAAATTTCACAAAACAAGTTTCATTTTCTCTAACAATTATTTCTTTAGTTTGTTTTTTTATTTTTACTCCTTCTAAAACCAATATGTGAATTCCTAAAGGGAAATTTTGGATCGAAAATTCGCCATTTTCATCGGTTTTTATAGAAATTCCATTTTTTTCTTGTTTGATCATTAAATTGGAAACCGGAAAACCATCTGTAGATTCTATTTTTCCTTTTACAATTCCGGTGTTTTGTCCGTACAGATTGATGAGGTTAAAAATTAGCAAAAAAAGGAAATGTCTCATATTTATTTAGACTGATTAAAAATAAAATGCAAATGTAAGTTGCAATTATTGTTTTTCAAAGCTTATTTAGAATTAATATGAATACTATTTTATAGTTGATTGATTCTGTGAAAATTACGGATTGAAATTTTAGAGAAATAAAGGGGATGATTAAAATTAAATGCCCTAGCCCTGATGGAAGTGGTATCCCACACTTTTTAGTGTGGATATAGCGTACAGCAGGATAAAGCTTCTAAAAATTGAAAAATTGAAAACTTTATAGTATCAACTATTTTTTGTAAATTTGCTGACTTAAATAAGGAAAAAATAAAATGTTAGACAGACTTCAAATAGTAAAACAACGTTTCGATGAGATATCGGATTTGATTATTCAACCCGATGTGATTAGCGATCAAAAGCGTTATGTACAATTGAATCAAGAATATAAAAGTTTAAAAGCCCTTGCTGATAAACGAAATGAATATATTGTGGTTTTAGGTAATATTGACGAAGCAAATGAGATTATTGTTGATGGTAGTGATGCTGATATGACTGAAATGGCGAAAATGCAATTGGAAGAAGCCAAAGATCGTTTGCCTGAACTGGAAGAAGAAATTAAGTTTTTATTGATTCCAAAAGATGCGGAAGACGCTAAAAATGTTATGGTGGAGATTAGAGCGGGTACGGGTGGTGATGAGGCCAGTATTTTTGCTGGTGATTTGTTCAGAATGTACACTAAATATTGTGAAAATAAAGGTTGGAGAACTTCGGTTGTCGATATGAACGAAGGAACCTCAGGCGGCTTTAAAGAGGTTATTTTTGAAGTTACTGGCGAAGATGTTTACGGCTCATTAAAATTTGAAGCAGGTGTTCATCGAGTGCAACGCGTACCACAAACAGAGACTCAAGGACGCGTTCATACCTCTGCAGCCACAGTTATGGTGCTTCCAGAAGCCGAAGAATTTGACGTTCAAATTGATATGAATGATGTTCGTGTTGATTTTTTCTGCTCTTCTGGACCAGGGGGACAATCGGTAAATACTACAAAATCAGCCGTTCGTTTAACTCACATTCCTACAGGTTTGGTGGCACAATGTCAAGATCAAAAATCACAGCACAAGAATAAAGATAAAGCATTTACGGTTTTACGTTCACGCTTGTACGAACAAGAATTAGCCAAAAAACAAGCTGAAGATGCGGTTACACGAACTTCTCAAGTAAGTTCTGGCGACCGTTCGGCAAAAATTAGAACCTATAATTACGCACAAGGACGGGTAACGGATCATCGAGTTGGTCTTGATGTATTTGATATGGATGGGGTAATGAACGGAAAGATTCAAAAGTTTGTTGACGAACTTCAATTGGTTAACAACATGGAAAAATTGAAGGAAGCGAGTGAAGTTTTTTAAATAGGTCATGGGTCTTAGGTCTAAGGTTTTGAGTAGTAAGTTTTGTTAAACTAAAAAATATGAGAAACTTCAGAGATTTAGAGGTTTGGCAAAGTTCTGTTTTATTTGTTAAAAGAATTTATATTTTAACTGGTTCTTTTCCAAAGGAAGAAAAATTTGGACTTGTTTCTCAAATTAATAGATGCGCAGTTTCAATTCCATCGAATATTGCTGAAGGATGTTCTAGAACTTCTCAGAAAGACTTTTCTAGATTTTTGCAAATTAGTCTGGGTTCGGCTTTTGAATTAGAAACTCAAATAGAAATAGCTAAAGAAATAGGTTTTATTGATTTAATTTTGCATTTAGAGATTATCGCAGAGCTTAATACAATTCAAAAGAGAATTCAATCACTAAAAAAATATGTTGATTCTCAAGTCTAG
>CANKLD010000155.1 GCA_947483095.1 Bacteroidota bacterium | reverse complement strand
GGTTTTGAAGGATGTTCGTGCAAAAATTCTGCTATTGCCCATGCTATAGAAATACCATCATAAGTACTGGTTCCTCTTCCAATTTCGTCTAATAAAATCAAACTTCTATCTGATAAATTATTTAAAATAGAAGCCGTTTCATTCATTTCAACCATAAAAGTGGATTCCCCCATCGAAATATTATCTGAAGCTCCTACCCTCGTGAAAATCTTGTCAATAATTCCCATTCTAACTTGGTCTGCAGGGACAAAACTTCCCATTTGAGCCAATAATACTATTAAAGCGGTTTGACGCAATATTGCCGATTTTCCCGACATATTTGGACCCGTAATCATTATTAATTGCTGGGTTTCCCTGTCCAAATAAACGTCATTTGCTATGTATGGAGTTCCCACAGGCAATTGCTTTTCAATTACAGGATGGCGACCGTTTTTAATGTCTAATTCATAGGTCTCATCTAATTCAGGACAAACGTATTTATTTTCAATCGCCAATTGAGCAAAGGAAGTCAAGCAATCCAACTGCGCGACTAAATTGGCGTTTAACTGCACTTGCTTTATATAAGTGGTAATCCAACCCACCAACTGCTCAAATAATTCCGATTCTAACTTGTGTATTTTCTCTTCGGCACCCAGAATTTTAGTTTCATATTCCTTTAATTCTTCTGTGATATAGCGTTCCGCACTCACTAATGTTTGTTTTCGAATCCAATCGGCGGGAACTTTATCTTTATGGGTATTTCTAACTTCTATATAATAGCCAAAAACATTATTAAAGGAAATTTTTAAAGAGGATATTCCTGTATTTTCTGATTCCCGTTTTTCAATTCCTTCCAAAAACTCTTTTCCCGAAGTTGAAATTGCCCGTAAATCGTCTAATTCAGCATTTACGCCTTTTGCAATAGCATTTCCTTTTGCAACAGCAACTGGCGCGTCCTGATTTAAAGTGGTTTTAATTTTTTCCCGTAGCAACTCACAATCGTGTAATTTATCTCCAATAACCTTAACGGCTTCTTGAGAACTTTCCAAAGCAATTTTTTTAATTGGAATAATCGCGTCTAACGATTCCTTTAAATAAATCACTTCACGAGGCGAAACTTTTCCAGTTGCAATTTTTGAAATTAATCGTTCCAAATCAGAAATTTGCTTAATTTGGTGCTGGATTTCCTTTAAAATAGTTTGATTTTCTTTCAAATAAGAAACTACTTCGTGCCGATTTCGAATTTTATTTATGTCTTTTAATGGTAATGCTAACCAACGTTTTAACAGTCTTCCTCCCATTGGCGAAAGCGTTCTGTCGATAACATCCAATAAAGTGACTGCGTTTGGATTATAACTGTGGTACAATTCTAAATTTTTAATTGTAAAGCGATCCATCCAAACATAAGCATCTTCCGCAATTCGTTGAATTGAAGAAATGTGTTGTAATTTATTGTGTTGTGTTTCTGAAAGATAGAATAAAATAGCGCCAGAAGCGATAATTCCTTCAGGTAATTCTTCAATTCCAAATCCTTTTAAAGAGACGGTTTTAAAATGAGTAGTTAGGGTTTCAAATGCATAATCTTCTTTATAAACCCAATCTTCTAAATAAAAATTATGATATTCTTCACCGAATATTTCTTTAAAATCGTTTTTATTATTTTTAGGAATTAAGACTTCACTAGGGTTAAAATTTTGCAATAATTTATCTATATAATCTTCCGTTCCTTGAGCAGTTAAAAATTCACCTGTAGAAACATCTAAAAAAGAAATTCCGATGGACTTTTTACCAAAATAAATGGAGGCCAAAAAATTATTCGTTTTAGAATGTAAAACCTCATCATTCATTGAAACTCCTGGAGTTACCAATTCCGTAACGCCTCTTTTGACAATGGTTTTAGTCATTTTAGGATCTTCTAATTGATCACAAATAGCAACTCTAAGACCTGCTTTTACTAATTTAGGCAAATAGGTATTTATAGAATGGTGAGGAAATCCAGCTAATGCAGTTTCTGTTTCAGATCCAGCGCCTCTTTTGGTGAGTGTTATCCCAAGTATTTTTGAAGCACGAACAGCATCTTCGCCAAAAGTTTCATAAAAATCACCTACACGAAACAGCAAACAAGCATCAGGATATTTCCTTTTGATCTCATTGTATTGTTTCATTAATGGGGTTTCCTTAACTTCTTTTTCTTTAGCTGCCAACTTGAATGATTTAATAAATAGATATGATTTTTATAAAAGCGAATTTAATTATTTTTAACCTGAATTTAGCCGTTTCGAAAATTAATTTAATTTTAAGAAAATTTTATTCATAGAATTGATTTTTTTATTTAGATTTGTTTCATAATTTAATTAAAATACAATGAAAAAAATATTTTTAATAGCGATGCTAACCGTTTTAGGAGTAACCACTTCTAACGCTCAAGAAACTAAAAAAACTAAAGGTCCTTCAGAAACTAAAGCTGTTGCCCCAAAATTAGAAGGCGCTGGAATCGTTTTCGAAACTGAAACTATTGATTACGGAACAATTGAGCACAATGCTGAAGGTTCTCGTAAATTTGTTTTTACAAATAATGGTAACAAACCATTAATCATCTCAAATACACAAGGATCTTGTGGTTGTACCGTTCCAACAACTCCAAAAGAACCAATCGCTCCTGGAGCAAAAGGCGAAATTGGTGTTCATTATGCAACTGATAGAGTGGGTCCTTTTACTAAAACAGTAACTGTATCATCAAATGCTGAGGGTCAACCTACAAAAGTATTGACAATTAAAGGAACTGTTTTACCAGATCCAACTCCAGCATCTCCAGTAGCACCAAAAAGCTAACTATATTTTATTATATAATAAAAGCTTCCTTTATCAGGGAGCTTTTTTTTTAATCTTAAATTTAATTATGCGTAAACTTGAAAATAGTGAATTAAATAGAATATCAATTGATGATTTTAAAGACGCTTCGAAAACACCTTTAATTATTGTTCTAGACGACATTCGTAGTTTAAACAATATTGGATCCGTTTTTAGAACCTCGGATGCTTTTTTGATTGAAAAAATATTCCTTTGTGGAATTACAGCCACGCCCCCAAATAAAGAAATTCATAAAACGGCATTGGGAGCAACCGAAACTGTTGCTTGGGAACATTCTGAAAATGTACTTCAGGTAATTGAAGAGTTAAAATCAGAGGGCGTAAAAGTTTTTGCAATTGAACAAGTGGAGAGTTCTGTATTTTTACAAGATTTTGAAATTGAAAAAAATCAAAAATACGCTTTGGTTTTTGGAAATGAGGTTTTTGGGGTGTCTCAAAAAGCAGTAGAAATTTGTCATGGAACATTAGAAATTCCTCAATTAGGAACCAAACATTCCTTGAATATTGCTGTGAGTGCAGGAATAGTAATTTGGGATTTTTTCAAAAAAATGAGGTAATTACTCTTCCATTTTTTTTCTAATTTCATCCAAAATAAATACATAATCACTTTGATTTTTTACAAAATCTCTATCGGAAACATCAATAACTAAGACATTTAAATTGGTTTGGGAATTGATATAATCTAAATATCCCTTGTTGATTTTATCCAAATAATCCCCTGGAATTTCTTGCTCGTAACTTCTGCCTCTTCGTTTAATATTTTGTAATAACTGATCTGTATTTTGATACAAATAAACATACAAATCGGGTTTTGGCATTTCTTT
>CANKLD010000154.1 GCA_947483095.1 Bacteroidota bacterium | reverse complement strand
TTAAAAGGAGATAAAGTAATATGGACATTCGTGGCCCTATTGGCTTTGTTTTCGTTTATGCCTGTTTTTAGTGCGAGTAGTAATTTGGCATTTATGAATGGAGGTGACGGAAATACAATAAGCTATTTGTTGACGCATTTGGCTCATATATTTATGGGATTTTTAATTATTTATGGAGTTCACAAAATTCCATACCACTATTTTAGACCCATTTCAAAAATTGCCTTGCCCATTGTTTGGCTGTTATTAGCCTATACTTTGATTAAAGGAACTGTTATTGCTGGCGCAAACGCTAGCCGCTGGATTAAAGTGCCATTCATTGGAATTACTTTTCAAACATCGACTTTTGCATTCGTAGTTTTAATGATTTTTGTTGCGAGATTTCTTTCTAAAAAATCAGAGGAACCCGATACCTTTAAATCGTCCTTATTAGACCTTTGGCTTCCGGTATTTATAACGTTAGGATTTATTTTACCAGCTAATTTTTCTACCACAGCGCTCATTTTTGCTATGGTCATCATGCTGACATTCGTAGGTAATTATCCTATTAAATATATTGGATTCATTATCGGATCGGGTGTTGTATTTCTATTGTTTTTTGTGTTATTATCTAAAGCTTTTCCTGATTCCAAATTCTTTAATAGGGTAGGAACTTGGTCAAGTAGAATTGAAAATTATACTTCTAACAAACCTGGCGAAGACGATTACCAAATTAAAAATGCAAAAATAGCCATTGCATCGGGTGGGATTTATGGATTGGGACCAGGAAAAAGTGTACAGAAAAACGTACTTCCTCAATCTTCTTCCGACTTTATTTTTGCAATTATAGTTGAAGAATATGGTTTAATTGGAGGGCTTTTAGTGCTTAGTTTGTACTTGCTGCTCTTCTTTAGATTTATAGTCGCAGCCCACAAAGCCAATACGCTATTTGGAAAATTAGTGGTCGTTGGACTTGGTTTTCCAATGATATTTCAGGCGCTTATCAATATGGGTGTTGCTGTTGAATTGTTGCCAGTTACAGGTCAAACATTACCTTTAATAAGCAGCGGAGGAAGTTCAATTTGGATGACTTGTGTTTCTCTTGGGATTATTATTGGGGTAACCAAAAAAGAAGAAGAAATTGCTCAAGAACTAAGTGAAGCTGAAAAAAGAGAACAGATTTTACAAAAATTAATTGACGAGCAAATAGAAAAAGAAAATGCGCTTGAACAGCAAGAAATAGTAGATACCGATAATTATTCTATAGAAGATGCTTCTGCAAATCCTATGGAACCCGTTTTGAAAAAGAAATAACACTCACTTTCCCATAAGGGGAATTAGAATAGATAATGAAAGAAGTTAATACAAATAGGAGCAATTCGGTTTTATCTCCTTCTCTTTTGGAAGGCCAGGATAGGATTAAATTCATTATTAGCGGTGGCGGAACTGGGGGTCATATTTACCCAGCAATTGCTATTGCAAATGAATTAAAATCGCGTTTTCCAAATGCAGAATTTTTATTTGTAGGCGCTCAGGATAAAATGGAAATGCAAAAAGTACCTCAAGCAGGTTATGCCATTAGAGGGCTTTGGATTGCTGGTTTGCAAAGAAAATTAACCTTGCAAAATTTACTTTTTCCAGTAAAATTATTGATTAGCTTATTGAAATCAAGGGCGATAATTAAGAGTTTTAAACCTGACGTGGTTATAGGAACTGGAGGATTTGCTTCGGGACCATTATTGCAAATGGCAAATTCTTTAAATATTCCAACGTTAATTCAAGAGCAAAATTCCTATCCTGGAATTACCAATAAATTATTGAGTAAAAAGGCCAATAAGATTTGTGTTGCCTATGAAAATTTAGAGCTTTTTTTTCCAAAAGAAAAGATGATTCTAACTGGAAATCCTATTCGCCAAGATTTAATAGCTATTGATAGTAAAAGAGAGGAAGCAATTAAATTTTTCAATTTGGATCCTTCCAAAAAAACACTTTTAGTTTTAGGAGGAAGTTTGGGTGCTCGAAGAGTGAACCAGTTAATTGAAAAAGAACTCGATTTTTTTGATTCACAAAACATACAGATTATATGGCAATGTGGAAAATTTTATTTGGGTGAATATAAAAAATATGATTCCAATAACGTTCAAGTTTTGGCTTTTATAGACCGTATGGATTTGGTTTATGCTGCTGCCGATTTTGTGATTTCAAGAGCGGGTGCATCATCGGTTTCGGAGTTGAGTATAGTGGGGAAACCCGTACTATTCATTCCGTCACCAAATGTAGCTGAAGACCATCAAACAAAAAACGCCAAATCGATAGTGGATAAAAATGGGGCGTTGATGATTAAAGAAAGTGAATTAGATGAAAATTTCAATACTATTTTTAGCGATTTAGTTACAAATGAAATTTTGCAAAAGCAACTTTCTGAAAATATAAAAAAGTTAGCTAAAGTAAATGCTACCAAAGATATTGTTGATGAAATTGTGAAACTGATAAAATAATTAGTATCCAAATAAATGAATTTAAATCAAATACATAACGTCTATTTCATAGGAATCGGAGGAATCGGAATGAGTGCCCTAGCGCGCTATTTTAAGTCTATTGGCAAAAATGTATCTGGTTATGATAAAACAGAAACAGAGCTAACAAATGAATTAATTGAAAGCGGAATCGACATTCATTTTAAAGATGAAATTGGTCTTATTCCAACCGATTATTATATTGAAAATACATTAGTGGTGATTACGCCAGCCGTTCCAATCACTCATTCTCAATGGAATTATTTTTTAGAAAGAGATTTTGTTGTTAAAAAAAGAGCGGAGGTATTGGGATTAATTACTAAAGATACTTTTTGTTTTGCAGTGGCAGGAACCCATGGAAAAACAACAACGTCTAGTATTTTAGGTCATATATTATATCAAAGCGGTGCAGATGTTACTTCTTTTTTAGGTGGAATTGTAGAAAATTACAATTCCAATTTAATCGGAACTGGAAAAACAATAACCGTCGTTGAAGCAGATGAATTTGATCGTTCTTTCTTGCATTTGTATCCTAATATTGCCTGCGTAACTTCTATGGATGCCGATCATTTGGATATTTATGGCGATAGCGCAGCAATTGAAGCTTCGTTTTTAGAATTTGCAAATAAAATTGCAGATAAAAGTAAGCTTTTTATAACCAAAGATTTGGATCTTGAAGGGGTAACCGCAGCGGTTAATGAAAATGCCGATTACAAAGCGTTTAATGTTCGAATTGAAAATGGAGATTATGTTTTTGATGTGCAAACGCCAACGGAAGTGATTTCTGATTTACAATTTGGATTACCAGGAAAACACAATTTAACGAATGCGCTCATGGCATTGGCTATGGCCAAAACATTTGGAACTTCTAATGATGCTATTGCAGCGGCTTTGAAATCATTTAAAGGAATAAAAAGAAGATTTTCGTATCAAATAAAAGAATCTAATATAGTATATATTGATGATTATGCGCACCATCCAACAGAAATTGATGCTGTTTTTCAAGCCCTTTCTGAATTGTATCCAAGCCAAAAAGTATTGGCCATTTTTCAGCCACATCTTTTCAGTAGAACGAAAGATTTTGGTGATGGATTTGCAAAAAGCTTGTCCCAATTTGATGAAGTGCTGTTGTTAGATATTTATCCAGCAAGAGAATTACCAATAGAGGGAATCACATCGAGTTGGCTTTT
>CANKLD010000153.1 GCA_947483095.1 Bacteroidota bacterium | reverse complement strand
TCAATAAATTCTAATTCAGAATAACTAATCCCTAAGAAAGGGGCAACAATAAAATTACTTGGCGGAATAAAAACCGCTGTAAAGGTTTTAATTACTTCAATTTTTTCAGGATGAATTCCAATTTCCTCATGGGTTTCTCTTAAAGCGGTGTGAGTTAATGATTTGTCTTCCAATTCAACTTTTCCACCCGGAAAACCTATTTGCGCTGAATGAACTCCAGGATAGGTATTTCTAACAATTAAAGCCAAATGGCACGTATTGTTTTTAGGATAAATCAACATCATTACTGCAGCTTTTCTTGGATTATTAGAACTGTTATTGAATTTTTCGACTTCTAAAATACGTTCAACAGGCACCATTTTTAAGTGCGCCTGATCCCCAAGAAGTTTTTCTTGTTTTATTTTTGGAACATATTTTAAAAAATCTGAAAAATCCATATTGATGTTCTATTTTTACAGCTAATTAGTTATAAATGTAGATTTTTAAATTGAATTTCACAACTAATTGAAAATCAACATACAAATAAACAAAAGTGCTAAATGTATAGTAAAGAAGAAAATCAACGATTAAAAAGAGAGTTTTGGGTTTCATTTGCAAATAAATATCCACGAAAATGGGTTTTATACAATACAAAGATCAAAGATTTCTCTTTTAAATTTTACGTTGAAAATACCAAAGCACAAGTCCAAATCGATATTGAAAGTCGAAATGATATCAAGAGAATTCAATATTTTGAAAAATTACAATCACTAAAAAATATTTTGGAAGAGGAGTTTATTTCTGATTTGGTATTTGAGAAAAATTTTAGTTTGGAAAACGGTAAAGTTATCAGTAGAATTTGGGTTGAAAAATTAGATGTTAGCGTAAGTAATCCTAAGTATTGGGATGAAATATTCGATTTCTTTAATGATAAAATGAATGCTCTAGAATTATTTTACCTTGAATATGATGAATACATTAAAGACATAGAATAAAAAAAGCCCCAAATTTGGTTTTTTTATTTACTTAAATACATTTTTCGTCTGGAATACAACTCATAGAATTGATCGTCTTTTAAATCATCAATAAACAAAATACTTTCCCCTGTTGATTTCATTTCGGGACCTAACGCTTTATTAACCCCGTGAAATTTACTAAATGAAAACACGGGTTGCTTAATTGCATACCCTTTTAATTGCGGATTGAATTTAAAATCGGTTACTTTATTATGACCTAACATTACTTTTGTCGCATAATTTACATAAGGTTCGCCATACGCTTTTGCAATAAAGGGAACTGTTCTTGAAGCTCTAGGGTTGGCCTCAATAATATAAACGGTATCGTCTTTTATCGCAAATTGGATGTTTATTAATCCTACAGTTCTTAGTGCCAGAGCAATTTTTTTAGTATGGTCCTTAATTTGTTGCATCACAAATTCACCTAGATTAAATGGAGGTAAAGTCGCATTACTATCACCAGAATGAACTCCGCAAGGTTCTATGTGTTCCATTATTCCAATGATATATACATTTTCGCCATCGCAAATCGCATCGGCTTCAGCTTCAATTGCACCGTCTAAATAGTGGTCTAATAGTAGTTTATTTCCTGGGATTGATTTCAATAAATCGATTACATGTTCTTCTAATTCTTGCTTATTTATTACAATTTTCATCCCTTGACCGCCCAAAACATAGGAAGGCCGAACTAAAAGTGGAAAGTCTAATACATCAGCCAATTGTGATGCTTCATCTGCCGTTTCTGCAATTCCGAATTGTGGAAATGGAATTTGTAATTCGGTTAATAGTTCTGAAAAACGGCCTCTGTCTTCCGCTAAATCTAGGGCGTCAAAACTGGTTCCTATGATTTTTATTCCGTGTTTAGATAACTTTTCTGCTAGTTTTAGTGCCGTTTGACCACCTAATTGCACAATTACACCTTCTGGTTTTTCGTGTTGAATTATATCATAAATATGTTCCCAAAATACGGGTTCAAAATACAATTTATCAGCAGTATCAAAATCGGTAGAAACGGTTTCCGGATTACAATTAATCATAATGGTTTCATAACCGCATTCTGCAGCTGCCAAAACTCCGTGAACACAGGAGTAGTCAAATTCAATTCCTTGTCCAATTCTATTTGGCCCTGAGCCTAAAACAACTATTTTCTTCTTATCGGTTACAATACTCTCGTTATCTACGTATTTCGTTCCATTGGCCGTTTCAATTTCTGCTTCAAAAGTAGAGTAGTAGTAAGGTGTTTTTGCTTTAAATTCTGCAGCACATGTATCAACCAGTTTGTAAACTCTTTTTATATTTTTCTCTTCACGCAACTTGTAAACTTGACTTTCTAAACAACCTATCATGTGAGCAATTTGGCGGTCTGCGAATCCTTTTTGTTTGGCTTCTAACAATAATTCTTTTGGTAAAGTACCTACTTTAAAATTGGATATTTCTTTTTGTAAAATAAATAATTCCTCATATTGTTTTAAAAACCACATATCAATTTTTGTAATCTCATGAATTCTGCTCAATGGAATTCCCATTTCAATAGCATCATAAATTACAAAAACCCGATCCCAACTCGCATAAGTTAGTTTCTCTATAATTTGTTCGTAGTTTTTATATCCTTTTCCATCAGCACCAAGCCCATTTCTTTTAATTTCTAATGATTGAGTGGCTTTGTGTAACGCTTCTTGGAAAGAACGTCCAATTCCCATTACTTCACCTACCGACTTCATTTGTAATCCTAAAGTTCGATCAGCACCTTCAAATTTATCAAAATTCCAACGTGGTATTTTTACAATTACATAATCTAACGTTGGTTCGAATAAAGCAGAAGTAGATTTTGTAATTTGATTTTGTAATTCATCTAAGTGGTAACCCAAAGCCAATTTCGAAGCAATTTTCGCTATTGGATAACCAGTTGCTTTTGATGCTAATGCCGACGATCTAGACACACGAGGGTTAATTTCAATTGCAACAATATCTTCTTTTTCGTCTGGTGAAACGGCAAATTGAACGTTACAACCACCCGCAAAATTTCCGATACTTCGCATCATCAAAATTGCCATATCGCGCATTTTTTGGAAAGTAGTATCCGATAAAGTCATCGCTGGAGCTACGGTAATACTATCTCCAGTATGGATTCCCATTGGATCCATATTTTCGATAGAACAGATAATCACAACATTATCATTTTTATCGCGTAAAAGTTCCAATTCGTATTCTTTCCAACCAATTAGAGCCTTGTCAATCAATACCTCGTGAATAGGCGATGCTTCTAATCCTCGAGTTAATAATTCATCAAATTCTTCTTTATGGTGAACAAAAGCGGCGCCTGTTCCACCCAAGGTAAATGAAGGTCGGATTACCAATGGAAATCCGAATTCTTGAGCTATTTCTTTACCTTTTAAAAAGGAAGTAGCTGTTTTAGCAGGCGCAGTAGGAACTCCTATTTTTGCTAATAGTTGTTTGAATTGTTCTCTATCTTCAGTAATGTTTATTGCATTAATATCAACACCTATCAATCGTACTCCAAAATCTTCCCATATTCCTTTTTCATCTGCTTCCAAGCATAAATTTAAAGCGGTTTGCCCACCCATTGTTGGTAATACAGCATCAATTTGTGGATGTTCTTTTAGAATTTCAATAATTGATTTTGTAGTTAATGGTTTTAAGTAAATATGATCTGCCATTGAAGGGTCGGTCATAATAGTTGCGGGATTTGAATTGATCAAAATTAC
>CANKLD010000152.1 GCA_947483095.1 Bacteroidota bacterium | reverse complement strand
TTCTTTTTTGATTTTTCGTGAAAAGCACCTTCACCATCTAATTTTGGTTTTTTAAGCAAAAATTTAATTGGTTGTTTGTCTTTTTCAGGCTCAATTAATTTAGATGAAATTTCTACAACTTCAGGAAATTCAACTATTTCAAGCACTTGTCCCATCAATTCTTCCACTTCAGTTTTGAAATCTTCTTCCCTTGGCGTAATAAAACTAATGGCAGTTCCGGTAGCGTCAGCACGACCTGTTCTACCAATTCTGTGCATGTACAATTCGGGCATTTCAGGAGCTTCAAAATTAATTACGTGAGAAATATTGGAAATATCCAAACCTCTCGCCATAATATCCGTGGTGATAATTCCTCTCAGTTCCCCTTCTTGAAATGAAGCCATTGTACTCAAACGATAATTCTGAGATTTATTCGAGTGTATAACCCCAAATTGTCCATCAAATTGTTCTTCAATGCGCTCATGAAGTAGATCCGAAATCTTCTTATTGTTCACAAAAACTAGGATGCGTTCCATCGATTCATCGCTGTCAAGCAAATGAATTAATAGGTTTACTTTCGTATTAAAATTCGGAACGTTATAGGAAATTTGTTTTATATTTTCCAATGGAGTTCCTGATGCTGCAAGCGTAACTTCTTCAGGAAAATCGAAAAAGTCATTCAAAATCGCATCTACTTCATCGGTCATTGTAGCTGAAAAAAGGATGTTTTGACGTTTGTTTCTAGTCATCATTGCTAAAATGGAGGTCAGCTGAACTCGGAAACCCAAATTCAACATTTCGTCAAATTCATCGATAACCAATTTCTGTGTATCGTCAAAACGGATTACGCTGTCCAATGCCAAATCCATAACTCGTCCAGGAGTTCCCACCAAAATATCAATTCCTTGGTATACCGATTTTTTTTGAGTATTGATATTCACACCTCCATAAATGCCTAAAGTCCTAACCGACATGTATTTGGTTAATTTTTCAACTTCTTCAACCACCTGCACCACCAATTCACGGGTTGGAACAAGTATAACAATTTTAGGAGTATCGGTAGGGGTAAATTTGTATAATTTCAATAATGGCAACAAGTACGCAAAAGTTTTCCCGGTACCCGTTTGTGCAATTCCCATCATATCGCGCCCTGACATAATCACAGAAAAAGATTTTTCCTGGATTGGGGTAGGGGTTACGAATCCCAAATCATCAATTGCTTTTTGAACTGATTTAGGAAGATTGAATTGCTCGAAAGTAGTCATAAAATGTAAATTAGGTGCAAATATACGATTTTTAGACGGCTTCAAAAAGTTTCCACAAACTCTATCAACCAACAACCATCAACCAACAACTTTTTTTGGAGCTATTTCCCGCTGTCATTCCAATCTGCTCAATTGCTTCGTGCCGAGCAATTTTGCAGGATTTTCCCTTCCACCTGCCTGCCGGCAGGCAGGTCGGGGCTAGACTTCGGTGTTGAATTGTTTAATCAGTTATTTGATGTATCGGTTATTCGGTTATTCGTTAAAGCGGTTATTAGGTTATTTGAGAAATCTGTGGAAATCAGTTTAATCTGTTAAATCAGTGGCAAAAAATCCCATTCCCAGCCAGTCTTTGCTAGGCAAGAAGCAATCCCATTTTGCTTTCTCCGTTACCATCAACAGATTGCCACGCTCCGTTGTTCTTCGCTCGCAATGACAGAGATGATATGGGAAAGTGTTAGAGGGAAAATCCGATTTTTGTTGTTTTTTTGTCATTCCGACGCAGGAGGAATCACATTATTTTTTTGTGAATTGCTTTATGTGATTCCTCCTTCGTCGGAAAGACAAACTGGATGTTATTAATTTTTATTTGTTTATTCGTTTATTCGTTAATTTGGTTATTTGTTTAATCGGTTAATCGGAAGAAAGATTAATGGTTAATTCGATTATTTGGGAACCTGTATAATCCGTTAAAAACTTTGCGAACTTTGCGGTTAAAAAAAAAGAAGATTGTCACGCTTCACTGCGTTACGCTCGCAATGAACTGTTCATGAGTTTATTCGGTTATTGTCCTATTTTTTTTCTTAATCCAAAAAGATAGAAGGTGAAAATAGAAAATAAAAACCCAATTAAGATAATGATGTAGTTCATCGGTTTTTCAATCGTAAGCGACATTCTTATTAAAATAGTAGTGATTATAAAGCTGGCATTTCTAAAGATGGTGAAAAAAGAAAAATGATAGGTAAATGAAATAATCAATAGCAATACATCCACAAAAATCATTATGGAGAAAAAATCGGAGTAGAACACAGCGTTTGAATTTGGGAAGTTTTTACCAGTTTGTAAAGCAATTATCATTTCAGAACCCCAATTGTAAAAACTACTTATACTTAGCAATAATAAAATTATTATCATTCCCAAGGAAACCATTTTTTTTATATTAATAAAATTAGTAAGCTGATTAACGACCTCTGCTTTTCCATTATGTTGGTATATTTTATAGTATAAAATCGTCAAACTTAGCATAACAAGTGCTGCGCAGAGATCATACATTAAGCTTATAAAATCGGGATTAAAGATATTAATAGAATTTTTTAAATCAAGTTCGGCAATATCGTGAAAGAAACTTCGTAGGGTAATTAATGTAATTACTTCAAATTGTTTTCCCACAAATTCAGAAATTGATTTTGGAATTATTATAACTAATAGGAAAACTTCATAAAAAAGAATGAAACTAAATGGGGTGTAAATTGCTCTCAAGTAACTGTGCTGAAAATTTTCAAAGTATAAAAAATTGTTACCTAAAAATATAAGTGCTAAATGAAACAAAAAGGATACTACAGCTAAACGTAGTATTATTAATTCTATTTTACGGGTGTTTTTTGAACTAAAGTAAGTGTCGAAGTAATTGCCTAAAATAACTATTATATTATTCATAAATTCTTATAGTTTGATTATTTATAACTTTTTGAATTTGTGGCACTTAAACTAATTTTGTGGGATAATTTAATTTTATATTACAAATATAAATTATTTTTTTTGATTACTATTAAATAAATAAAATAATAAAAAAATCCGTTTTGAATTCACAAAACGGATTGGTACAATTAGATTTATTTTTATAAGTGAATCACTTCGCCATAGGCATCTGCAACAGCCTCCATGACCGCTTCACTCATTGTTGGGTGCGGATGAATCGCTTTTAGAATTTCATGTCCTGTAGTTTCTAATTTTCTAGCTACAACTGCTTCCGCAATCATATCGGTAACACCAGCACCAATCATGTGGCAGCCCAACCATTCGCCATATTTGGCATCGAAAATTACTTTTACAAATCCGTCAGGAGTTCCTGAAGCTTTTGCTTTTCCTGAAGCGGTGAATGGAAATTTTCCAATTTTTAAATCGTATCCTTTTTCGATTGCTTGTTTTTCAGTCATTCCTACAGAAGCAATTTCTGGAGTTGCATAAGTACAACCTGGGATATTTCCATAATCGATAGGATCGACGTGCAATCCTGCGATTTTTTCTACGCAAGTAATTCCTTCGGCAGAAGCAACGTGAGCCAATGCTGGGCCTGGAACGACATCGCCAATAGCATAATAGCCAGGAATGTTGGTTTGGTAGAAATCGTTTACCAAAATTTTATCTCTGTCGGTTGCAATTCCCACTTCTTCTAATCCAATGTTTTCAAGGTTGGTTTTAATTCCCACAGCGGAAAGTAAGATGTCGGCTTCAAGAATTTCTTCCCCTTTAGCTGTTTTTAC
>CANKLD010000151.1 GCA_947483095.1 Bacteroidota bacterium | reverse complement strand
TTTTAATAGCCAAATCAATTCCAATAGTATTGGCTTTGCCAAAACCTAAATTATTTTTATTTTGAATAAGTTCAATAGCGCTGAATTCCTTTATTATATTGATTGTTTCGTCTGTTGATGCGTTGTCAACGATAATGATATCAATAGGATAATTTGAATTAAGCAGAGAATTCAAATTCTTTTTTATCCAAATTTCCCCGTTAAAAGTAACAATAACTACAGCTATTTTCTTTTTCAAATGAAAGTTATTTTTTAATCACTACAAAAATAATGATATTTGCAGTAGACTTTATAAAAAAATGAAATATTACCTAATTATTCCTGCTCACAATGAAGCCGATTTTATAGCTTTAACTTTAGAATCTTTAGTTTCACAAACTGTTTCGCCCTCAAAAGTGGTAGTTGTGAATGATAATTCTACCGATGAAACTGCCGCAATAGTTGAAAGTTTTATCAAAGAACATAATTATATTTCATTGGTAAATAAAACTTCAGAGGCGATTCATATGCCAGGAAGTAAAGTAATTCAAGCGTTTCATAAAGGATTTGAAACTATTGATTCAGAATATGATATTGTTGTAAAATTGGATGCCGATTTGATTTTGCCTGAAAATTATTTTGAAACAATTTTAGCTCATTTTAAAAGTGATAGTAAAATTGGAATGGTTGGAGGTTTCGCCTACATTGAAAAAAATGGAGAATGGATATTGGAGAATTTAACAGATAAAGATCATATTCGTGGGGCTTTTAAAGCCTATAGAAAAGAATGTTTTCTTGAAATAGGAAATTTAAAACCAGCAATGGGTTGGGACACCGTTGACGAATTACTTTGTAAATTTTATGGTTGGAAAGTAGTTACCGATGCCACTTTAAAAGTCAAACATCTAAAACCTACCGGTGCCAATTATAATAAAACCGCAAGATTTAAACAAGGGGAAGCATTTTATTCAATTGGTTATGGTTTTTTTATTACAGCAATTGCTTCTTTCAAATTGGCTTTTTTGAAAGGAAAACCGTTGTTATTTTTTGATTATATTCAAGGTTTTTGGAAAGCGAAATTAAATTATAAACCACTATTAGTTACGGATGAACAAGCAAAATTCATAAGGAATTATCGTTGGAAAAAGATGAAAGAAAAGATATTTAATATTTAGTCCAACCGTAATTAAAAACAAAATCTAAAATCCCAACAAAATACATTATTTTTGCGTAAATCTATTCTCGACTGAATACTAAATATTGTAATCTGAACACTAAAAAATGATGCTCCTTCGTTATATATCACAAATCGGAAAATACTTCATTATGTGGGGTGAAATTTTCAAAAAGCCAACTAAATGGTCGGTTATGAAAGTTCTCATTTATAAAGAAATTGACGATTTAATTATAGGTTCATTAGGAATTGTAACGTTTATATCCTTTTTCGTCGGTGGAGTAGTAGCAATACAAACGGCTTTAAATTTAACGAATCCATTAATTCCAAAATATTTAATTGGATTTGCAACTCGACAATCTGTAATTTTAGAATTTGCGCCTACTTTTATTTCTATTGTAATGGCGGGAAAAATGGGGTCATTCATTACGTCAAGTATTGGAACCATGCGTGTTACAGAACAAATTGATGCTTTGGAAGTGATGGGTGTTAACTCCTTAAATTATTTGGTTTTCCCTAAATTAGTTGCATTGTTATTGTATCCTTTTCTAATTGGAATTTCAATGTTTATAGGAATTCTTGGGGGTTATATTGCTGCAGTTTATGGAGGTTTTGGAACTGAAGCTGATTTTGTTTCCGGTCTTCAACAAAAATTTATCCCATTTCATATCGCCTATGCATTTATAAAAACATTTATTTTCGGACTTATTTTAGCTACAATACCTTCCTTTCATGGTTATTATATGAAAGGCGGCGCTCTTGAAGTGGGTAAAGCAAGTACCGTATCATTTGTTTGGGCTTCAGTTTCAATAATTGCAGTGAATTATATATTAACGCAACTCCTTTTGACCTAATGATAGAAATAAAAAACTTAGAAAAATCATTTGGCGAAAGCAAAGTTCTTAAAGGAGTTTCGACTATTTTTGAGACTGGTAAAACCAATTTAATTATTGGACAAAGTGGATCTGGTAAAACAGTTTTACTAAAAAGTTTACTAGGAATTCATTTGCCAGAAGTGGGTGTAATTTCATTTGATGGAAGAATTTACTCTGATTTATCGGCAGAAGACAAAAGAGAATTACGAACAGAAATTGGTATGGTTTTTCAAGGAAGCGCCCTTTTTGACTCCATGACAGTGGAAGAAAACGTTGGGTTTCCCTTAAAAATGTTTACCAATAATTCAAAATCTGAAATTCAAGACCGAGTAAATTTTGTTCTTAAAAGAGTAAATTTAGTTGATGCAAAAGGAAAATTTCCAGCAGAAATATCCGGAGGAATGCAAAAACGAGTTGCTATAGCACGGGCTATTGTAAATAATCCAAAGTATTTATTTTGTGACGAACCCAATTCGGGTTTGGATCCAAATACGGCAATTTTAATTGATAATTTGATTAAAGAAATCACGGAAGAATACAATATTACAACCGTGATAAATACTCATGATATGAATTCCGTTATGGAAATTGGTGAAAAAATCATTTTCCTTAAAAACGGATTAAAAGCATGGGAAGGTTCTAAAGAAGAGATCTTTAGAACCGATAACCAAGCCATTGTTGATTTTGTTTATTCTTCTAATTTGTTTAAAAAAGTTCGTGAGGCCTACCTATTGGGCAAATAATTTACTTTTTTAAACTAGCTACTAAACCCTTTATTTCCTGCTCTTTTGATTTTGGATAAATGAGCAATGTATTGTCTTTATCAACTACAATAAAATCTTCTAAACCGTCAATAATTACTAATTTATCTTTCGAAGTACTGATAATATTATTAGAAGAATTTTTCAATAAAACAGTTGCATTTACAACGGCATTATTATTTTCGTCTTTATCTAATTTTTCATGTAATGAACCCCAAGTTCCTAGATCATTCCAATCGAAAGTTGCAGGTAAAACATAAACGTTTTTCGCTTTTTCTAAAATGGCATAATCGATAGATACATTTTCAGCATTTGCATAATTTTCATTAATAAATGCGGCCTCAGAATGGGTGTTGTAATTTTCAAATCCTTTCAAAAATAATCCTGTCATTTCAGGTTGGAATTTTTCAAAGGCTTCAACTATAGATTTTACGGACCAAATAAAAATTCCGCCATTCCATAAAAAATTTCCACTAGCAAGAAATGATTTTGCAGTTTCGTAATCGGGTTTTTCGCGAAATTGACTTACAGTTTTTATTGGATTTAAATCCGATTTATTGTATTCAATATATCCAAAACCAGTATTTGGAAAAGTAGGTTTTATTCCTAAAGTCATCAACGAATCTTCATTGGAACAAAAGTCAAAACATTGCTTTAAATTTTCTGTAAAAAGGGTCTCGTCTTCAATCCAATGGTCGCTAGGAGCAACTACCATTACAGCATCTGGATTTTGTTTTTTTATTTTTAATGAAGCATACAATATACAAGGAGCAGTATTTCTCATTGCAGGTTCCAATAAAACTTGCTCTTGTTTTACCATTGGCAATTGTTCTAAAACCAAGTTGTTGTATTTTTCATTGGTTAGAATTAAAATATTTTCAGCAGGAATTAGCTTCGATAATCTACTAAATGTTTTTTGGATTAGGGTGTCTCCTGATCCAAGCATGTCATGAAATTGTTTTGGAAATTCAGT
>CANKLD010000150.1 GCA_947483095.1 Bacteroidota bacterium | reverse complement strand
GTCAGAATATTATTGCTGAAGTGATTAAAGAAAATAACCTTCCTGAAGGAATTTCGTGCTTAATTAATGGCGATTATAAAGTTGGTGAATTCATGACTAATGATCGTAGAATCCCATTAATATCAGCTACCGGATCAACAAGAATGGGTAGAATAGTTGCGCAAGCCGTTGCAGGCCGTCTTGGAAAATCATTATTAGAATTAGGTGGAAACAATGCTATTATCGTTACGCCAGATGCCGATATTAAAATGACTGTAATCGGAGCCGTTTTTGGAGCTGTAGGAACCGCAGGACAACGCTGTACCTCAACCAGAAGATTAATTATTCACGAAAGTATTTATGAAAAAGTAACAGAAGCAATCGTTTCTGCATACAAGCAATTAAAAATAGGAAATCCATTGGATCAAAACAATCACGTTGGACCCTTAATTGATACTTTAGCAGTTGAAATGTACAATAATGCTTTGGAAAAAGTGGTTGCCGAAGGCGGTAAAATCCTTGTGGAAGGTGGCGTACTATCTGGCGAAGGTTATGAAAGTGGCTGCTACGTAAAACCAGCAATCGCTGAAGCTGACAACTCATTTGAAATTGTGCAACACGAAACTTTTGCCCCTGTTTTATACCTTTTAAAATATTCTGGCGATATTCATGATGCTATTGCTATTCAAAACGGAGTGGCTCAAGGATTATCATCTGCAATTATGACTAATAATTTGCGTGAAGCCGAACATTTTCTTTCTGTTGCTGGTTCCGATTGTGGAATTGCAAACGTAAACATCGGAACTTCTGGAGCAGAAATTGGAGGCGCTTTTGGTGGTGAAAAAGAAACTGGTGGCGGTCGTGAATCGGGTTCCGATGCTTGGAAAGTATACATGAGAAGACAAACAAATACAATCAATTACACTACAAGTTTGCCTTTAGCACAAGGAATAAAATTTGATTTATAATATAAATTAGGGTTAATTTCTCCCTTTTTCATCAGGATATAATTGTGGTAAAGAATCACTTTGCCAATATTCTTTTGTGTCAATATCTAAAATTGTTAACGGCCCTAAAAATGCCGCCCCGGTGTCGATATTCCAAACATTGGCCATTTGTAAAGGGATTGTTTTATTGATTTTGGTAACTGGAGTGTGTCCTATATAAATTTCGCTATATAATTTTAGCCTTTTTGGATACAAAAGAGCATCTGGACTCATCGATTTATCCAATGCAACTGCTAGTTCCCAAAGCGTTCGTTCCCAATAAAACAATTTTGGAAAATATTCGTGATTTACACCGTTCAAATTGGTGAATCCAGCATGAACAAACAATCGGTTGCTTGAATCCAGAAAATAATTGTCTAAATTCTTTAAAAAATCGATGTGTTTATGTTTAGTAGCCTCGTCAACATTGGCATAAGCCAAAATGGTGGCTTGTCCCCCATGCTCGAACCACAACGGATTGTCACGGTTAGATTGCAACCAATCTAACAGTAATTCATCGTGATTTCCTCTAATAAAAATACAGGTTTGCTTTTGGCTCAAACCAATTAAAAAATCGATAACCTGTGGCGATTCACTCCAACCATCTACATAATCTCCTAGAAAAATTAAGGTGTCATTTTGGGTAACATTGGACTTTTCTAAAACTTGATTCAGGGCTCTCAAACCGCCGTGAATGTCACCTATTACAAATGTTCTCATTTGGTATAATCAATTTATAAAAGTGTAAAATTAAGTGAAAATTGACAAATATTGATTAAAAAGGGCTAACAATAAATAATTTGGATGACCATAATAGGTTTTGCAAAAAAGTAATCAAAGTTATTATTGCTTAAATTTTACTGAAAATGGAGGTTGTAAAGTAGAATGCTACAAATAGAGCCTTAAATTTGTTAAAAATTAATTTTCATTTCATTCAAATTAGTTCCTCTAAAATTATTAATTTTATAGGCTTATCACTTAATAAGTGTCATTTATGAAAACTGATACCATTTGTATTATGCTAATAGGTTTAATAATTTGTTTTTCATGCGGTAATTTATCTCAATTAAAAAAAGCTAAAAACACAATTGACAAGCAGGGACATCGAGGTTGTCGTGGTTTAATGCCAGAAAACACTATTCCTGCATTTATAAAAGCAGTTGATTTAGGGGTAAATACTTTAGAAATGGATCTTGTTATTACAAACGACAATAAAGTTTTGGTAAGTCATGAGCCTTTTTTTAACCATGAAATAACTACTTTGCCAAATGGCGAATGGGTCTTGGAATCGAATGAAAAAGAGTTAAACATTTATAAAATGCCCTATTCAGAAGTCATAAAATATGATGTTGGTTTAAAAACACACCCTAGATTTTCAAACCAATTTAAAATGAAAGTACACAAACCATTGCTTTCAGAGGTGATTGATTCGGTAGAAATTTATGCAAAAGAAAATCGCAAATCCCCTCTTTATTATAATATAGAAACTAAAACAACTCCTGAAACGGACGGTATCTTTCATCCTGAACCCAAAGAATTTGTTGATTTAATAATGCGTGTAATTTTCGAAAAAAAGATTGAGAATAGAGTAATTATTCAGTCGTTCGACATTCGAACATTACACTATTTACATCAAAAACACCCTGAAATAAAAACAGCTTTGCTTGTTGAAGATTTCGATAAAAAAGAATTCTTGAAACAAATTGAAGATTTAGGATTTGATCCGACAATTTACAGTCCAGCTCAAAATTTAGTTACTCCTAAATTAGTAAAAGAATGCAAATCTAAAGGGGTGAAATTGATTCCCTGGACAGTAAATGACCTAAAAAGCATTGATAGCCTTACAAAAATGGGTGTGGACGGAATTATTTCAGATTATCCTAATTTATTTTTAGAAAAATAAAAGCCTGTTATTATAAATCATATTTCATCTTTCTCAATATGCGTAACGCTTCTTTAAAGGACAAATAAATATCGGAATACGGCTTTAAAATTAGTTTAGAATCAATTAATTTTTGCTTCGCTTCCTCAAATCCGTTAAGGTAACAAATCATAAAGGTAGAAGGCAAATTCTCTAAATCTCTGAATTCGTTATCGGTTAATTTAATTCCTTTTTCTAATTTATTGATCAACGAAAGGTTGGAATTGTAAACGTGAAAAAGTGTTTTTTTATCAAATTCTGGAGGTTCAAATAGCATTTCACGGTCAATTTTATAATACCCGTTATCAAAAAAATGTAAGGTTTGTTTTTCTAAAGGATAATACCTTATTTTATCATTTAGCCCCAAAGGAACGTACTCGGTAATAGTAAATGTAGTGTCGTCAAAGCTGATGGTAACCACATCTTGAGCAGAATAAAACAACTTTATTTGCTCGTTGATTAAAGCGATATCTACTCTGGAAAGGAATGTTTTGTCACTAATTTTTTTGTAGTTTCCAGCCCAACAAATCACGAATAATTCCTTGAAAACTTTATACTTTGGAGAAATGTCTTTATGACTTAAATTCATAAATGCAATCACCCCGTCCAAAGTATATTCAATGCTGTTTCTAGAATTATTTTCTATTCCATGAACGGTTGCCGAATTCTGATAATTTTTTTCTACTTCGCCTTCAATAGGAATGGTGTTGCTTCCGCGCCTAATAAAAACGCTGTTTATGGGAATGGTATGAATGCCTTTTTTGAAAAATGAAGATTTCTTTTTTGGCTTTATCGTTACCAATCCGATCACTTTGTCTTTTGGTAAATTGGGAAAAGGCACGTTTTCATATTGAATTTTTGGAGGGTTTTCCAAATAGGCATT
>CANKLD010000149.1 GCA_947483095.1 Bacteroidota bacterium | reverse complement strand
TTTTACAATTGCTTTGAAAAGGTTTATTTCTCTTATGATTTGGGAATGAGAAAACCCGATGTTGAAATTTACAACTTTGTAATCAATGAAAATAATTTAATTCCTGAGAAAACGCTTTTTGTAGATGATAATTTTGACAATATAGAAGGTGCTAAAAAAACAGGATTACAAGTTTGGCATTTGCTGAAAGGCAAAGAAGAAGTAATTGAATTATTAGAAAAGGGAATACTATAATTCATTTTGGAAATAAAAGACACCTACAAAACAATTGAAACCCCAACAGAGGAAATACTATTTAAAGAAAAGAATAGTAAATTTTATGGGTATGCATTTCCTGTAACTTCAACCGATGAAATTAAGATTTGTATTGACCCATTAAAAAAGCAACATTCAGGAGCGGTTCATTTTTGTTATGCTTATCAAATAGGAAGTGAAAAAATTGAATATCGGGCCAATGATGATGGTGAGCCTAGCAATAGTGCAGGAATACCAATTTATGGACAGATACAATCTTTTGGTTTAACCAATATATTAATTGTTGTTGTTCGGTATTTTGGCGGGACTAAACTGGGTGTTGGCGGACTCATTACAGCCTATAAAACAAGTGCACAATTAGTACTCGAAAATGCTTTCATTATAGAAAAAACCATAGATGTTCGATTCAAAATTACATTTGATTATAAAAATATAAACAAGGTAATGAGAGTTATAAAAGAAAAACAATTAGACATTCATTCCCAAAAAATGGAAGAAAATTGCGAACTTATAATTGTTACAAGAAAAAAAAATACCGAACGTATATTCGAGATTTTTAATACTTTATTTGAAATTTCAATATTAAAATTAGATTAATCTAACTTCGATAATACCTCTTTAATATACTCAGGCGGATTGATAGGTTTACCTGTTGATAAGTCCACAAATACTAAAATGAAATGAGCAGTTGTTAACAATTCATTTTTCTCATTATGGATTTCGCAATCAAATTCAACTTTTACTGAAGATTGATTTTTAAATGCCGTAGAAACTGTTAATAATTCATCGTAACGAGCTGGTTTCTTATAGTTGATATTCATTGAAACTATGGGTAAAGCGATACCACTTTCTTCCATTAATTTATAAGAAACCCCTATGTTTCTTAGCCATTCCACTCTTCCGATTTCAAAATAGGGTATGTAATTCCCGTGATAAACTACTCCCATTTGGTCTGTTTCAGAATATCGAACACGAACTTGAATTTGATGTTTTTGCATTTTAATTATTTGAAATTATTAAAAAAATAATGGCTTACATATACAACAAAAATTTTAAAAAAATTAATCAAAAAAAATTTTTTTTTAACGATTTATTATCACATATTTGTAGTCCGAAAAATAAACATCCCTAATCCTTTATTTTTTGCAACTTAATAAACTATAACTTTTGAACTACTATGAGTAAAACTGCGCAATCAGTCTGGGAAAATTGTCTGTCATTTATAAAAGACAATATTCAAGACCAAGCCTACAAAACTTGGTTTGAACCAATTAAATCAGTAGAACTTACTGATAACGCGCTGTACATTCAAGTTCCTAGTAAATTTTTCTACGAATGGCTTGAAGAACATTATGTAAAGTTATTGAAAGTTGCATTAACTAAAGAACTTGGGGAAAACGCAAAGTTACTTTATAAAATTAAGATGGAGAACACTTATGGCAATAAACAACCATTTATGGAGCAATTGCCTAGTGCTCATAGAAGCCCAATGAAAACTCAAGAGGTTGATGCTCCATTTAAAAATTTAAATCCAGAATTAAGAAATCCATTTGTAATTCCAGGGATTAGAAATCTAAAAATAGAATCTCAACTTAACGCAAACTATAGTTTTGACAACTTCCTTGAAGGAGATTCTAACCGTTTGGCTCGTTCTGCAGGTATGGCTGTTGCCAATAAACCTGGTGGCACCTCCTTTAATCCATTGTTAATTTTTGGCGGTGTTGGAATGGGAAAAACGCATTTATCACATGCTATTGGCGTTGAGATAAAAGATAAATATCCAGAAAAAACCGTTTTATATATTTCAGCTGAAATCTTTACTCAGCAGTATATAGATTCTGTAAAGAAAAATAATAGAAATGATTTTATACATTTCTATCAATTAATTGATGTTTTAATAATTGACGATGTTCAGTTCCTTTCAGGAAAAACCGGAACTCAAGATGTTTTTTTCCACATATTCAACTATCTACATCAAAATGGAAAACAGGTAATTTTGACATCAGACAAAGCTCCTGTTGACATGCAAGATATTGAACAAAGATTACTTTCTCGTTTCAAATGGGGGCTTTCAGCTGAATTGCACCAACCAGATTATGAAACTAGAATTTCAATTTTGAAAAATATTCTATACCGTGATGGAGTTGAAATTCCTGAAGAAATAATTGAATATGTAGCTAGAAATATTAAAACCAATGTTCGTGAATTGGAAGGAGCAATAATTTCATTGATAGCGCAATCATCATTCAATAAAAAAGAAGTAACCCTAGACTTAGCAAAACAAGTAGTTGAGAAATTTGTTAAAAATGTTAAACGTGAGGTTTCTATCGATTATATCCAAAAAACAGTGTCCGACTATTTCCAATTGGATTTAGAAACATTACAGTCTAAAACTAGAAAACGTCACGTGGTTCAAGCTAGACAATTGGCAATGTTTTTTGCAAAAAAATTCACCAAAGCTTCTTTAGCAAATATCGGTTCTCAAATTGGAGATCGTGATCACGCTACAGTATTACATGCTTGCAAAACTGTTGATAATCTTGTAGCAACAGACAAGCAGTTTAAAAAATACATGGAAGACATTCACAAGAAATTGTCGTTATAAAATGCCCGTTAAAATTTTAATGGTTTGTTTAGGAAACATCTGCAGATCACCAATTGCAGAAGCGCTACTCGCGTCCAAACTTCCAAAAGATAATTTTATTATAGATTCTTGCGGCACAGGAGATTGGCACATTGGGAGCCAACCCGATTCCAGATCTGTTGCTGTTTGCAAAAAAAATGGCCTAGATATTTCTAATCAAAAATGCCGACAAATTACTTTATCAGATTTTGAAAACTTCGATTATATCTATGTTATGGATAAAAGTAATTATCAAAATGTAATTGCTTTATCCAATAATGAAAAACACCGAAGTAAAGTAAAATTAATTCTCTCAGAAAAATATTTAGACGAAATTAAAGAAGTTCCTGATCCTTATTTTGGAATGGAAAATGGTTTTGATATCGTATATGAAATGCTAGATTCAACATGTGAGATTATTGCAACCCAATTAAAATCGCAACATTCCTAAAAATAATCTGTAAAATATGACTCAATTAGGAAAATTATATCTAATACCAACTACGCTTGGGGAAATAGAAAACCCATTTGATGTACTTCCACATACCATAAAAAGAAGCATTGAGTTATTGGATTATTATATTGTTGAAAACGAAAAAACAGCTAGAAAGTTTATAAAAAGTATCTGCCCAGAGAAAGTTCAAGCGGCTTTACACTTAAGCGCATTGAATAAACATACTCAAGATTCTGAGTATAAAAAAATGATTCAAGACTGTGTGGAAGGTAAAAACGTTGGGCTTATGTCCGAAGCAGGATGTCCTGGCGTTGCCGATCCAGGTGCTGTTATTGTAAAATTAGCTCATGAAAAAGGGATTAAAGTGGTGCCTCTAGTAGGGCCTTCCTCCATTTTATTAGCTATTATGGCTTCTGGAATGAACGGACAAAATTTTGCTTTTAACGGATATATTCCAATTGATGC
>CANKLD010000148.1 GCA_947483095.1 Bacteroidota bacterium | reverse complement strand
TTCCAATATAATGAACGGAAAAATTCCTCCTTCAAAAAAATTCATAGACAAATTCAAAAATGGATTTAATTTAGTGGTTGGTGATATTAATTCCAACAATCAAGAAAACCCTGAGGAATTAAAAGACAAATTAATATCTGTTTATGAAGTTTCATTAAAATCCGCAGAAACAACCATTCAGCTGTTACGCGATAAAATTGATAGTTTAGAAAATAGATAGTTGCAGGCTGAAAGCTGTAAGCTAAATCAAAAGTTTAACATATAAGGCAAATGAGTTCATATAAATATCCAGAGTGGTTTGTCATGCTGAACTCGTTTCAGCATCTAGAGAGAAACTGAAATAAATTCCCATTGTCATATCGTTTATCCTTCTAGTCTCCCTCTCCTTTGGAGAGGGCTGGGGTGAGGATTTACCCCACAATCCCTTTTATCTCAGCGATAATCCGTAGTGCTAAGGCATCGGCTTCGCCTTGGGTTTTGGCCTCAGTATAAATACGAATTATAGGCTCAGTATTGGACTTACGAAGGTGTACCCAGTTTTCAGGAAAGTCTATTTTCACCCCGTCAATAGTAGTAATATCCTCTGATTTGTATTTCTCGGTCATGGCAACCAAAATCGCATCGACATCAATTTGGGGAGTAAGCTCAATTTTATTTTTACTCATGTAATATTGAGGATAACTCGCGCGCAATTCGGCAACAGTTTTCTCTTGATTGGCTAAATAAGTTAGGAATAACGCCACTCCTACCAAACTATCGCGACCGTAATGCAACTCAGGGTAAATAATTCCCCCGTTGCCCTCGCCACCAATAATCGCGTTGGTTGCTTTCATCAGTTCTACAACATTCACTTCACCAACGGCACTTGCTTGATAAGAACCATTGTGCTTGTTGGTTATATCGCGTAAAGCTCTTGAAGACGACATATTGGAAACCGTATTTCCTGGAGTTTTGCTCAACACATAATCGGCACAAGCTACCAAAGTATATTCTTCACCAAACATTTCACCATCATTGGAAATGAAAGCCAAACGATCCACATCAGGATCAACAACAATACCGAAATCGGCTTTTTCTTCTAAAACTAGTTTGCAAATATCACCTAAGTGTTCTTTTAGCGGTTCCGGATTGTGAGGAAAATGTCCGTTGGGTTCACAATATAATTTCACCACTTCTACTCCCATTTGCTCCAGCAATTTAGGAATTATGATACCCCCAGAGGAGTTTACAGCATCTACAACAACTTTGTATTTGCGTTTAGCGACAGTTTCAGCATCTACTAAAGGTAGGCTCAAAACTTCGTCTACGTGAATATCCATGTAGGTTTCGTTTTCAGAAATTGTCCCTAAATCATCCACTTCAGAAAAGGTAAACGATTCGTCTTCAGCAATTTTCAGGATTAATTCTCCTTCGGTAGCACTTAGAAATTCCCCTTTATTATTCAATAATTTCAGGGCGTTCCATTGCTTCGGATTGTGAGAGGCAGTTAAGATAATACCACCATCGGCTTTCTCTAAAGGAACTGCGATTTCAACTGTGGGAGTGGTTGACAAACCTAAATCGATGATATCAATTCCCAAACCTATTAAGGTATTGGTAATTAGATTATGAATCATAGGACCCGAAATTCTAGCATCGCGACCTACTACCACCGTTAATTTTTCTTTATTGCTATTATTTTTAAGGAATGTTCCATAGGCCGAAGCAAATTTCACAGCGTCAACAGGCGTTAAATTATCACCTACTACCCCACCTATAGTTCCACGAATTCCTGATATCGATTTTATTAAAGTCATGATTATAATATTTATGCAAATATAATAATTTGATGTAGTTAACAGATTCATTTGGAATAAAATTCATAATTTCGGGGAATGAATTTTCTAGCGCACATTTACCTTTCAGGATCCTCCGATTTGATAAAAATTGGCAACTTTATGGCCGATGGAGTTCGTGGAAAGCAATACCTAGATTACGATTCTGAAATTCAAAAAGGAATTGTCCTTCACCGTGCCATTGATACTTTTACAGATGCTCATCCCTTGTTTCGTAAATGTACCAAACGATTGCATTCGGAATACCACCATTATTCTGGGGTTATTGTTGATGTGTTTTTTGATCACTTTTTGGCTAAAAATTGGAATCTCTATTCCGAAGAAGCACTTAAAAATTTTGTGCAAAATTTTTATACTTCGTTGACCACTTATGAAACCCATTTAACCGAAAAAGCGGAGAGGATGAAACCTTACATGATTGAGCAAAACTGGTTAATGAGCTATCAAAGTATAGAGGGAATTGAAAAAATACTTACGCAAATGGACCGCCGCACGAAAAACGTTTCGATGATGCGAAATTCTGTAACCGAACTAAAACTTTATTATTCAGAATTTGAACACCATTTCACTCATTTCTTTGAAGAATTACGAGCATTTTCTTCAGAAAAATTACTTACTTTGTAAATAGTAGTAAATTAGCACTTTTTAAAACAACATGCTGAAAAAATTAGTATATAAATTAGAGTATGCTGTGGTCTGGGCGCAATCAAAACTGACAGAAAAACAGTTTATTTTCATGTCGAGCGTTTTGGTTGGAATCTCTTCAGCAATGGCTGTAATTGTATTGAAGAGTTTTGCGCATTCGGTATTTTCATTTGCCACAGAAATCAACGGAATATTAAAATTGAGCTTTATTAATAGTGTTTTACCAATTGTGGGAATACTACTGACACTATTTGTAGTTAAAAGACTTTTAGGCGGTACAATCGAAAAAGGAACCTCCCAGATTTTATATGCTGTGGCCAAAAAATCAAGTATTATTCCAAGTAAACAAATGTACGCTCAAATAGTAACCAGTTCATTAACAGTTGGTTTAGGAGGTTCGGCAGGTTTAGAAAGCCCTATTGTTATTACAGGAGCTGCATTTGGTTCTAATTATTCACAACGGTACAAACTAAGTTATAAAGACCGAACTTTATTAATAGGTTGTGGCGTTGCGGCTGGAATAGCAGCTGCATTTAACGCCCCAATAGCGGGCGTTTTATTTGCAATAGAAGTGCTTTTAGTCGATGTTAGTATTTCGGCTTTTACGCCAATAATGATTTCCGCAGCAACTGGAGCTTTAATTTCAGAAATGGTTTTAGACGAAAGTATCTTATTGAATTTTGATCAAAAGCAATCGTTCAATTATCACTTTACACCTTATTACATATTACTAGGTTTATTTTCGGGTTTTATAGCAGTATATTACTCACGGAATTTTCAACGAGTAGAACACTTTTTCGGAAGATTGAAATTGAGTCCGTATAAAAAAGGATTGTTTGGTGCTTCTTTATTAGCAATTATCATTTTTGTATTTCCAACATTATTTGGAGAAGGTTATGAAAGTATTAGAACATTATCAGAAAATGACCCTGGGCAATTACTAGAAAACACCCTGTTTAGCGATTTCAGAAGCAATAGCTGGGTATTACTTATTTTTGTTGGTGCAACGATGCTGTTAAAAGTATTTGCAACAGGAATCACAATTGGTAGTGGTGGAAATGGAGGAAATTTTGCTCCTTCCTTATTTTTAGGATCTTACACTGGATTTTTCTTCTCTAAATTAATTAATCTAACAGGTTTTACTATGTTGCCAATAAGCAATTTTACAATGGTGGGAATGGCAGGAATATTAAGTGGATTGTTTCATGCACCGCTAACCGCAATATTCCTAATTGCTGAAATTACTGGAGGTTACGAATTAATGATTCCATTGATGATAGTGTCCTCTATAAGTTTTGCTATTTCAAAAAGATTTGAAAAACACTCTTT
>CANKLD010000147.1 GCA_947483095.1 Bacteroidota bacterium | reverse complement strand
TCCGCAAGCAATTCCTGGTTCAGGAATGGGAATGACACTATGGTTGGTTTCAATGGCTATTTTCATCGCATCTTCTTTATTAGGATCTTTGAACTATGTAGTAACGGTGATTAATCTTAGAACTAAAGGAATGTCAATGACAAGATTGCCACTTACCATTTGGGCTTTCTTTGTTACAGCAATTATCGGTATCATTTCTTTCCCAGTATTATTATCTGCAGCACTATTGTTAATAATGGATAGAAGTTTTGGTACTTCTTTCTTCTTGTCAGATATTTATATTGCTGGTGAAGTTTTACACAATCAAGGTGGTTCTCCAGTATTATTCGAACACTTATTCTGGTTCCTAGGTCACCCTGAAGTTTATATCGTATTATTACCTGCTTTAGGAATTACTTCTGAAGTAATTGCAACCAACTCTCGTAAACCAATTTTCGGTTACAGAGCAATGATTATGTCCATTCTTGCCATTGCATTTTTATCAACAATCGTTTGGGGTCACCACATGTTTATCTCAGGAATGAATCCATTCCTAGGATCGGTGTTTACCTTCACCACTTTGTTAATTGCAATTCCATCGGCAGTAAAAGCATTTAATTATATCACAACACTTTGGAAAGGAAACTTGCAATTAAATCCTGCAATGTTGTTTTCAATTGGATTGGTTTCAACCTTTATTACAGGTGGTTTAACTGGAATTATTCTTGGAGACAGCACATTGGATATTAACGTTCACGATACGTATTTCGTTGTAGCCCACTTCCACTTAGTAATGGGTATCTCTGCACTTTATGGAATGTTTGCTGGAATCTATCACTGGTACCCAAAAATGTTCGGTAGAATGTTGAACAAGAATTTAGGATATGTTCACTTTTGGGTAACGGCAATTTGTGCTTATGGAGTTTTCTTTCCAATGCACTTTATTGGAATGGCTGGTTTACCAAGACGTTATTACACCAACACGAACTTTCCATTATTTGATGACTTACAAAACGTAAACGTATTAATTACAACATTCGCTTTAATTGGTGGAGCATTCCAATTGGTTTTCTTGTATAACTTCTTTAGTAGTATTTTCTACGGTAAGAAAACAGTACAAAATCCATGGAAATCCAATACATTAGAATGGACTGCACCTATTGAACACATTCACGGTAACTGGCCAGGAGAAATTCCTGAAGTTCACAGATGGCCTTACGATTACAGTAAACCAGGTCATGATGATGATTTTGTTCCTCAAAATGTTCCTATGAAAAAAGGAGAAGAAGCGCTACATCACTAAAATAGAATAAAAAATATAAAATGCCTTTCTTCCGAAAATTCTGGATGAAAGGCATTTTTTTTTACCTATAACTTTCCTATATTTGTAATATGAACGAAAACCTAGACCCTACTAACCAAAATTTTAATCCTGAAGAACTGGATCTTGAAAAAAAATTGAGACCGCTTTCTTTTGATGATTTTGCTGGTCAAGACCAAATATTAGAAAATCTGAAAGTTTTTGTTGAAGCGGCTAATCAAAGAAATGAAGCTTTAGATCATACCCTTTTTCATGGACCTCCAGGTTTAGGAAAAACTACTTTGGCTAATATTTTGGCCAATGAGTTGGGCGTGGGAATTAAAATCACTTCTGGACCAGTTTTAGATAAGCCCGGAGATTTAGCAGGATTATTGACCAATCTTGATGAAAGAGATGTTTTATTTATAGATGAAATTCATCGTTTAAGTCCGATAGTTGAGGAGTATTTATATTCAGCAATGGAAGATTTTAAAATTGATATTATGATTGAATCAGGACCAAACGCACGTTCGGTTCAAATTAATCTTAACCCTTTTACATTAGTTGGCGCCACCACGCGTTCGGGATTGTTAACCGCACCAATGCGCGCTCGTTTCGGAATTCAAAGCCGTTTACAATATTACACCACCGAACTTTTAACGACAATTGTAGAAAGAAGTTCCTCCATTTTAAAAATGCCAATTACCATGGAAGCGGCAATAGAAATAGCCGGTAGAAGTAGAGGGACACCAAGGATAGCCAACTCACTTTTACGCCGTGTTCGTGACTTTGCTCAAATCAAAGGAAACGGAAGTATCGATATTGAAATTGCTAGGTATTCTCTAAAAGCATTGAACGTAGATGCCCATGGACTAGACGAAATGGACAACAAAATATTAAATACTATTATTGATAAATTCAAAGGCGGCCCGGTCGGTTTATCAACATTGGCCACAGCCGTATCCGAAAGTAGCGAAACAATCGAAGAAGTATACGAACCCTTTTTAATACAAGAAGGCTTCATTATGCGAACGCCAAGAGGAAGAGAAGTTACCGAAAAAGCCTACAAACATTTAGGTAAAATAAAAGGCAATGTTCAAGGAGGACTTTTCTAATTTAAGATATAAGATTTAAGATTGTAGAATATTAATTTATGGATTCAAGCCAACTAAAGAATAGAACAAAAAAATATTCTATTACAATTTTAGATCTAGTCGAAAAGCTGCCAAATACAATTTCTGGAAGAGCCGTTTCAAATCAAATTGTCAGAAGTGGCACTTCTGTTGGAGCTAATTATAGAGCTGTTTGCAGAGCTAGAAGTGATAGAGAGTTCATAGCTAAAATGTCGATTGTAATTGAAGAATCTGATGAAACACTATTTTGGCTAGAAATCATTCTAGAAAAAGAATGGTTAAATAAATCTAAAATCGATATTATTTGGAAAGAGGGAAATGAATTAACTGCAATTTTTGTAAGCTCCATGAAAACAATTAAAGACAGAGTTAACAATTCTAAAATCTGAAATTATTCATTTTCATAAAATCTAAAATCAGAGATCTAAAATCTAAAATCAGAGATCTGAAATCTTAAATCATTTAATTTTAAAAATCTGAATTCTAAAATCTTAAATTATTCTACATTCATTAAATCCGAAGCCAAACGCCTCGGGTTTTTGTCTTGTGGGATATCTAAAGCAGGCTTTTTAGAACACGAAGCACCAAGATTAGAAAATTGGTTGAATAAAAACCAACACGGACAAATGTCCTATATGGAAAATAATTTCGACAAGCGTCTCAATCCAACGTTGTTAGTTGATGGAGCCAAAAGCGTGGTGTCATTATTACTGAATTATTATCCATCTGAAATACAAAATCAAGAGAGTTATAAAATTTCAAAATACGCCTACGGACAAGATTATCATTCGGTAATTAAAGAAAAACTGAAGGAATTACTGTATTCAATACAAGAAAATATAGGAGCCGTTGACGGTCGTGCTTTTGTAGATTCAGCACCAATTCTAGATAAAGCTTGGGCGGCCAAAAGTGGCCTGGGTTGGATTGGAAAAAACAGTAATTTATTGACGCAGCAAGTAGGTTCTTTTTATTTTATTGCGGAACTCATAATTGATTTAGAACTAGAATACGATTATGCAACTACCGATCATTGTGGGACTTGCACTGCTTGTATTGATGCGTGTCCAACTGAAGCAATCGTTGCTCCCTATATTGTTGACGGCAGTAAATGTATTTCCTATTTTACCATCGAACTCAAAGAAAACATTCCCTCTGAAATGAAAGGAAAATTGGATGATTGGGCTTTTGGTTGTGATATTTGTCAGGACGTTTGCCCGTGGAACAAATTTTCAAAACCCCATAACGAACCGCTTTTTAATCCAAATCCTGAGTTGCTTTCCATGTCAAAAAAAGACTGGGAAGAAATTACAGAAGAGACCTTCAAAGTAGTTTTCAAAAATTCGCCATTAAAACGAACAAAATTTGAAGGATTAAAAAAAAATATTGAATTCTTGAAATAATTCCC
>CANKLD010000146.1 GCA_947483095.1 Bacteroidota bacterium | reverse complement strand
TTTACTTTATAATCGGTTCCCATTTTTTTCCAAACTTGTTCAATTTGCAAAGCCAATTCTCGTGAAGGAACTAAAATTAAACATTGTACCGAAAGAATTTCAGGTTGCAACATTTCGAATATTGGCAACAAGAAAGCCAATGTTTTCCCTGAGCCTGTTGGTGATAATAAAAGAATATTATTGTCGCTCAGAATTGTTTCTTGCGCAGCAATTTGCATTTCGTTTAGGTTATCGATACCTAAATTCAGTAATATATTGTTAGAATGGTGTTTCTTATTCATTTTGCAAAGGTAAACCCAATTTTGAATTATAAATTATAAAATTTGAATTATCAAAAGCAATATACTTTTCCTTTGAAGCGAATTGTCTTTTTGTATTTGGAATTGCAATTCCCGCTTTCGGCTCAATCTCTTCGCTTCGCTGCGAGGATACCGCCTTACTCGGGGCTAATGGAGTAATTATTTTCTTGTTTTGTCAATCTGTCCCGAAGCTTCGGGATTATTTCAGATTCTAATTGATATTGCGGGCAAAACGAATTGAAGCGTGGTAAACTTCTTTTTTTTAACCGAAAAGAGTGCAAAGTCTTTCGCAAGGTTCGCAAAGTTTTTTTTGTAACAAACACAACATTAAAAATTAACTTTTTTTATCATATAAGGGAAATAAGTTCATTTAAATATCCCCTAACACTTTCCCTTTCTGGCTCCCTCTCCTTTGGAGAGGGCTGGGGTGAGGATTTTTCGCCACAGATTTAACGGATCAAACGGATTTACATAGATTTCTTAAATAACCAAATTAACCATTAATCACTCTTATGATTAACCGATTAAACAAATAACCGATTAACCCTTTATAACATCCAGTTTGTCTTTCCGACAAAAAAATAAGGGAAAATGGTGTTTTTACTCTAACACTTTCCCTTTCTAACTCCCTCTCCTTCGGAGAGGGCTGGGGTGAGGATTTTTCGCCACAGATTTAACGGATCAAACGGATTTACATAGATGTTTTTTTGCTGACAGCTAACCGCTCCCGCTTTTCTCTCAATCGTGATTCTCAATTTGCTTATAGGCATCAATGACTTTTTTCACCAATCGGTGGCGCACAATATCTTTATCATCCAAGTAAATCATCCCAATACCTTCGACATCTTTCAATACCAATAACGCTTCTTTAAGTCCGGAAATGGTTCGTCTTGGTAAATCGACTTGACCTGGATCGCCAGTAATCATAAACTTGGCGTTTTTTCCCATTCGGGTCAAAAACATTTTCATTTGGGAATGGGTGGTGTTTTGCGCTTCGTCCAAAATTACAAAGGCTTCATCTAAGGTTCGACCCCGCATGAATGCCAATGGGGCAATTTGGATTATTCCTTTCAAAATATAATCTTCGAGTTTTTCGTTGGGCAACATATCACGCAAAGCATCGTATAAAGGCTGCATATATGGATCTAATTTCTCTTTCATATCGCCAGGAAGGAACCCTAAATTTTCTCCCGCTTCGACTGCAGGACGTGTCAAAATGATTTTTTTAACTTGCTTTTCTTTCAATGCTTTTACCGCCATTGCCACCCCAGTATAGGTTTTTCCTGTTCCCGCAGGCCCAACAGCAAACACCATGTCGTTTTTATTGATGGTGTCCACCAATAATTGCTGATTGGCAGTCATTGCTTTGATAATTCTTCCACCAACTCCGTGTACCAATATATTGTCTTTGGAATCCATACGTCGGTCGTCTTGAACATCACTTTGAATGACTCTTTCGATAACATTGGTGTCAATAGTATTGTAACGGGTGAAATGGAGCATCAATCGGTTGAATCGTTTCTCAAATTCATCTAGAGCTTCTTTTTCTCCAAAAACTTTGATTGTTGTTCCTCTAGCAACAATTTTCAACTTTGGGTAATACTTTTTAATAGTTTCAAGATGAGTGTCTTGAGCGCCCCAAAAGTCTTTTGGTGCGATGTCGATGAGCTCGATAATTCTTTCGTTCAAATGTGTTGTATTTAATTAAAAATTAGTCGCCGATAATTATTAGCTTTGCAGTTCAAATTTAATATAATTTAGGTTTATATCCTTGAATTAGTTATAAACAATTTTATGTCAATAATTACCCTAACTACCGATTACGGGCTCAAAGATCACTTTGTTGGTGCTTTGAAAGGAAAAATATTGACCGAAAATTCAGAGGCTAAAATTGTAGATATTTCTCATAACATTGAGCCATTTAACACCGTTCAAGCGAGTTATATTATTGGAGCTACTTATATGAGTTTTCCAAAAGGCACGGTGCACCTCATTGGTGTTGATGCCGAATTGAATAAAGAAAACCAACATATTGCTATGCAATGGAACGATCATTTTTTTATTTGTGCCGATAATGGTATTCTAAGTATGCTTTCGAAAAAAGTGGTTCCCCAAAAAATTGTTGCCATAAATATTCACGACCGTTTACCGGAAGATGCAACCGATTTAGATGTATTTGTAACCGTTGCAAGTCACCTTTCAAAAGGTGGTTCGTTGAGTGTTATTGGTAAAGAAATCAACACGATAAAACAATTTACAGAGTTGCAACCACTTGTTGCTGCTGATAAAAATTCTATTAAAGGATATGTAATTTACATTGATCATTTTGGAAATGTGGTGACCAATATTTCAAAAAAACTGTTTATTGAAGTTGGGAAAGGAAGGCCTTATGAAATTCCATTATTACAAAATAGATTACAGAAGAAATCGAATCCTATAAAAAACATTTGGGCTAAATATTCCGATATTGGTAACGCAGGAAAATATCCAATCAAGGATTATGAAGGCGATAAATTGGCCATTTTTAATGAAGCTGGGTTTTTAGAAATCGCTATTTTTAGAAGTAATCCAATGGGAGTTGGAAGTGCTTCAAGTCTATTAGGGCTAAATTATAGAGACAGTATTACGATTGAATTTAAATAACGTTTGTCTTTAGTAAATCTAAAATCATAAATCAACTATGATCGTAAGAATTGTAAAAATGAGTTTTCACGAGGATAAGATTTCAAATTTCTTAGAAAATTTTGAAGCAATAAAAGAGAAAATACGAAATGTGCCTGGAAATCGTTTATTAGAATTGTATCAAGACAAAAGCGTTAAAACCATTTTCTTTACTTATAGTTATTGGGAAACCGAAAAGATCTAGAAAATTATAGAAATTCCGAACTTTTTTTCGAAATTTGGACCGATACAAAAAAACTATTTAATAATAAACCCGAAGCGTGGAGCGTGGAAAAATTAGTCAGTTTACAGTAGTCGGTTAAAATAACCAAATTAACAAATCAACGAATTAACATTTAATGAAAGCAATATTATTTAGAGAGATTAGATCCTTTTTTGGTTCGCCGATTGGCTACTTAGTAATCGCTATTTTCTTAATTCTTAACGGATTGTTTCTATGGATATTCAATGGCGAATACAATATTTTAGATTCTGGTTTTGCCGATTTGAGTCCGTTTTTCACCATATCACCATGGATATTACTATTTCTAATTCCTGCGGTAACCATGAAAAGCTTCTCTGACGAAATGAAACAAGGAACTTTAGAATTGCTTTTAACTAAGCCATTAAGTATTTGGGAAATTGTAGGTGGCAAATTTTTAGGTTCGTTATTATTGATTGTAATAGCAATTATTCCAACGTTCATTTATGTATATGTAATTTCTAAACTTGGAATTCCGGAAGGAAATATCGATATGGGAAGCACTATTGGCTCCTATTTTGGTTTGTTATTTTTAATTTCAGGATATTGTTCCATTGGGATTTTTACTTCTTCATTGACCAACAATCAGATAATTGCCTTTTTGGTAGCCGTTTTATTAAGTTTCACTTTCTATTACGGTTTTGATGGAATTGCAACTTATTTACCAAGCATGGAAAATATAATTTCCAATTTAGGGATGAA
>CANKLD010000145.1 GCA_947483095.1 Bacteroidota bacterium | reverse complement strand
TGAATTCTAAACCTATTATGGGGGAATACGATTCTACTGGAGAAGATTTTCAATCCATAAATAAGTTGGGGAAAGTTTTACTAAACGAATATATGGTGCCATTTGAATTTGCATCAATTCTACTTTTAGTAGCTATGATAGGTACTGTTTTATTGTCTAAGAAAGAAAAAATAGAAAAATAATATGAACAATGTTTTAAATCAAATAGGGATTGAAAACTATATTTTCCTTGCTGTAATACTTTTTAGTATTGGAGTATTTGGAGTATTGTACAGACGAAATGCCATCATCGTATTTATGTCGATTGAGATCATGCTGAACGCGGTGAATTTACTTTTTGTAGCCTTTTCAACTTACCATCAAGATGCCCAAGGACAAGTTTTTGTATTCTTCTCAATGGCTGTTGCGGCGGCTGAAGTTGCGGTAGGTTTGGCAATATTGGTTTCAATATTTAGAAATTTAGGTTCGATTGATATCGATAATTTAAAAAATTTAAAAGGATAATATAATGGATACCAATTTAGCTTTAGTCTTACTATTGTCCCCTTTTATAGGATTTTTATTCAATGTTTTCTTCGGGAAAAAAATTGGGAAAACGCTTTCTGGAACTATCGGAACACTTTCAGTGGTGGTTTCTTTTGCTGTTTCTATTTTCTTTTTTCTAAAAGTAAATGAATCACATCAAGCTATTGTAATTAATCTATTTGATTGGATAAAATTTAGCAATTTCAGTGTAAAATTCGGTTTTCTTTTGGACCAATTGTCACTTTTATGGTTATTATTTGTAACTGGAATAGGTTCATTAATTCACATGTACTCTATCAGTTACATGCACGATGATGAGAACTTACACAAATTTTTTGCCTACTTAAATCTATTTATATTTTTCATGATTGCACTTGTAATGGGTAGTAATTTACTAATTATGTTTATCGGATGGGAAGGCGTAGGTCTTTGTTCTTATTTACTAATTGGATTTTGGCATAAAAACCAAGACTATAATGATGCGGCTAAAAAGGCATTTATTATGAACCGTATTGGTGATTTAGGTTTGCTTATTGGAATCATTATCATTGCAAGTTTATTCAATACTGCCGATTTTATTGGAATTCACGAACGCATTTTAGAAGGTACTAATAACGTGACTCTATTTTGGATTAGCATTGCCACTTTTGCATTATTTATTGGTGCAACAGGGAAATCAGCACAAATTCCATTGTATACTTGGTTGCCAGACGCGATGGCGGGACCTACTCCTGTTTCAGCATTAATTCATGCAGCAACTATGGTAACTGCAGGTATTTTTATGATTACAAGATTAAACTTCTTGTTTGATTTAGCGCCAGAAGTTCAAAATATTATCGCGATAATTGGAGCAATTACGGCTTTGGTAGCCGCTACAATTGGATTGCTACAAAACGATATCAAAAAAGTATTGGCCTACTCAACCGTTTCTCAATTGGGTTTAATGTTCCTTGCTTTAGGGCTTGGCGCTTATCAGGTAGCGGTTTTCCACGTAATCACACATGCATTTTTCAAAGCGTGTTTGTTCTTAGGTTCAGGTTCTGTTATTCATGCCCTTCATGGCGAACAAGACATGCGCAAAATGGGTGGCTTGAAAAAAGTAATGCCAATTACATTTATTACCATGTTAATTTCTTCTTTGGCCATTTCTGGAATTTTTCCATTTGCAGGTTTCTGGTCTAAAGACGAAATTTTAATGACCGCTTTCCATAAAGATCTTCCACTTTGGATCATTGGTTCAGTAGCTTCAATTATGACTGCTTTCTATATGTTCCGATTGATGTATCTTACGTTCTTCAAAGAATTTAGAGGAACCGAACACCAAAAAAGTCATTTACACGAATCTCCTTCATTGATTACCATTCCACTGATTGTATTGGCACTATTAGCTACTTTTGGAGGGTTAATTAATTTCCCTGGAAGCTACTGGTTGAACCACTATTTACAACCAATTATAAGTAAAGTAAGTCA
The DNA here is from genome assembly GCA_947483095.1 of Bacteroidota bacterium. The sequence continues at coordinate 1,954 of CANKLD010000145.1, read as the reverse complement.
CGAGGAAGCTTTAAATTCTACTTCCTATCTATTAATGGGAATTGCATTAGTAGGTGCAATTGTGGGAATTACAGTTGCCTATATTAAATACATTAAGAAAAGTGAATTGCCATCTGAAGAAGAGAATATCACTGGTATATCAAAAATAATTTACAATAAATATTATGTGGACGAAGCCTATACCAAAATAATTGTAAACCCTTTAAACGCCGCTTCACGTTTCTTTATAGATACACTTGAAACCGGATTGTCAAAATTGGTATTCGGTTTTGGAAAAGCAACTGAGGCAATTGGAACCCAAGGAAGAAAAATTCAAAGTGGAAGTATTGGATTGTACCTTTTTGCATTTGTTTTGGGAATTTGCGTGATATTAACCTGTTTATTTATTGCTAAATAATTATACTATGAATGTATTACTACTTTTAATTTTACTTTTAGTTGGCGCACTAGCTACTTTTTTTGCAGGTGATAAATTAGCTTCCAAAGTTGCCTTATTTTTTAGTCTAGCCATTTTTGGATATGCTTTAACATTGTTAAACCAACTGAATATAGGTTACGATATTAGTTATTTAAGCCCTTGGATTGAAAACCCAAAAGTCTTCTTGATTCTCGAAGCTGATGGATTATCAATGTCAATGGTAGTTTTGACTTTAGCTTTAACGCCAATTATAATCTTTTCGTCATTTGCAAATAACTTCAAAAACAGCAAAACTATCTATGCTTTAATTTTGTTTATGGCTTTTGCAATGTGTGGAACATTTCTAGCGGGAGATGGAATTTTATATTATATATTTTGGGAATTGTCATTGATTCCAATTTATTTTATAGCATTAATTTGGGGTAATGGCGACGCGGAAGAGCGTAAAAAAGCAGTAGTTAAATTCTTTATTTATACTATTGCAGGCTCACTTTTCATGTTGGCCGCTTTCGCCTATTTATATACCAAAACACACAATTTCTTATTAGTAGATTTAGCTATGGTGAACCTTACCATAAATGAACAGTTTTGGATTTTCCTTGCGTTCTTTTTAGCTTATGCAATCAAAATTCCATTAATACCATTTCATTCTTGGCAAGCCAATGTGTATCAAAAATCACCCACGGTAGGAACCATGTTGTTATCTGGGATTATGTTAAAAATGGGATTGTACAGCGTACTTCGTTGGCAATTGCAAATCGCACCTCTAACGGCTAAAATTCATATTTATATTTTCGTAGCTATAGGAATTGCAGGAACTATTTATGGCTCTGTTGTGGCTTTGCGCCAAAAAGATCTAAAGCGACTATTGGCATACTCATCATTAGCGCACGTTGGGTTAATTACCGCAGGAGCCTATACTTTAACCCTTGACGGATTGCGTGGAGCCGTACTTCAAATGATTGCTCACGGATTTGTAATCGTTGGATTATTCCTTGCTGCCGAAATCATCAACCGCAGGTATCAAACCAATACAATTGACGAACTTGGTGGAATTCGCACCCATGCGCCTAAATTTACTTCCTTTTTTATGATATTAGTTTTGGCTTCGGTAGCGTTGCCGCCAACTTTTAACTTCATAGGGGAATTCACCTTACTTTATAGTATCTCTCAGGTTAATCTTTGGTTTGCCGTTTTAGGTGGTACAACTATTATTTTAGGGGCTTATTATATGTTGAAAATGTTTCAAACATCGATTTTGGGAGAAACAAACCAGAAAGTATTTTCAGATATTACAATAAACGAAGGAATTTCATTATCGATAATTGTGGCGGTATTGTTCTTTTTTGGTTTGTATCCAAAACCTATAATTGATCTTATTACTCCATCATTAGAAACGATACTAGTGAGCATCAATAGATTTGGTTAAGAAATTAAATTAATAATATAACGATTTATAACTAAGGTTCGCTTTCTGTTTATAATCAAAAATTTAAAAAATGAATACATTAATAGCAATAATAGGATTAGGTGTTT
>CANKLD010000144.1 GCA_947483095.1 Bacteroidota bacterium | reverse complement strand
TTAAATATGAAATGAAATACTTTTGCAATTCGAAATTGGAATCGTTGAAAGATTTGAACAACCAAATCAATAAAAATTTATCTTTTGGAGGAATTGTTTCCAATGTAAAACACCTGGTTAATAAATCAGGAAAAGGTTGGGGATCTTTTGTTTTAGAAGGATACGATGAAAGCCACGAGTTTAGAATTTTTGGCGAAGAGTACATGAAATTTCGTCATTATTTGACTCCGAACAGCTTTACTTTTATAAAATTAATGGTAAAAGAGGGCTGGCCGGATAAAGAAACAGGAAAAAGAAGAGACCCGATAATTCAATTCATCGACTTTAAAATTCTTCAAGACATACTTGGATTATTAGCTAAAAAACTAGTAATTCATATCAATATAAACGATTTAAAATCGGAATTTGTTCATCAATTGAGTACTGTTTTCCAACAAAATAAAGGGGATAAATTAGTGGTTTTTGAGGTGATGGAATTGGAAAAAATTAAAAAACAAATTGAAATAGCACCTCCAATTGTAGCCTCAGATGTGGATTCGGAGAGTGAAGTAATTTATGACGAAGAAAATCCACAAGTTGAATTGGTAACCGAAATGGAGGAAATAAAAGTCATCACAAAATTAGAAATGCCAAGCCGGAAATTGAAAATTAAAATTTCAAATGAGTTGCTTTCGGAATTGGAGAAAATGCAGGTAAACTTCAAATTGAATTAATTCCACCAAACCCTAGCCCGGACCTGCCTGCCGTGAGGCAGGTGGAAGCGGCATCCCACGCTTTTTTGCGTGGATATAGCGTACAGCAGGAAAAAGCTTCAAATAAGAAATGACAATACCTTCATAATCAAAAGTAATTTTACAATAGCGTTCAAATGGTATTTAATTATTAAATTTGCATTAGAAAATTAATTAAAAAATAGAAAATATGGCATTAGCAATAACAGATGCTACTTTTGACGAAGTAGTTTTGAAATCAGACAAACCAGTAATGGTTGATTTTTGGGCAGCATGGTGTGGGCCTTGTAGAATGGTTGGACCAATCATTGATGAAATAAGCGAAGAATTTGCTGGGAAAGCAGTAGTTGGAAAAGTAGATGTGGATGCAAACCAAGAATTTGCTGCAAAATACGGAGTACGAAATATCCCTACCGTTTTGGTTTTTCACAAGGGAGAAGTAGTGGCTAGACAAGTGGGTGTTGCGCCAAAGCAAACTTACGCTGATAGCTTGACTACATTATTATAAATAATAATTTGTCATTGCGAGGCATGAAGCAATCTAGGTTTGGCGAAAGTCAAACCTTTTTTATTTAAATGGAATTAATTTCAGTTACTATATGATCAATCTTTTAATTTTTAATACATTTGAAAGATGAAAATTGAATCGCAAATAGAGAAAATTTCTAGCTTTCAGCACCTTGAATTATTAGCAAATCAAGTGGTTGAAGGGTTTATTTCGGGAATGCATAAAAGCCCTTTTCATGGATTTTCTGCCGAGTTTGCGGAACATAAAGTTTACAATCCTGGGGAAAGCACAAAGCACATCGATTGGAAATTATTCGCAAAAACCGACCGGCTTTATACTAAAAGATACGAGGAAGAAACCAATTTGCGATGCCATTTAATTATAGACAATTCTTCTTCAATGCATTATCCAAAGTTGAAAGCCAGCCAGTTATTTTATGAAAATAAAATTGGATTTTCTGTTTTAGCTTCGGCTGTATTAATGAATTTATTGAAGAAGCAGCGCGATGCCGTTGGGCTCAGCGTTTATTCTGATACGTATGAATATTATGCTCCCGAAAAAGGAAGCGATCGCCACCACCGAATGATTTTAAACAAATTAGAATCATTATTGGAAAACAATAAAACCCCAAAAAGCACCGATACCATTTCCTTTTTACATCAAATAGCCGAAAAAATTCACCGTCGATCCATGATTATTTTGTTTACAGATATGTTTCAAACAGGAAATGAGGAAGCATTATTCACGGCATTACAACATTTGAAACACAACAAACACAAAATCGTTTTGTTTCATGTAATTGATGAAAAAACCGAATTAAATTTTGATTTTGATGCCGCACCACGAAAATTTATTGACCTAGAATCAGGCGAAGAAATTAATATTTTTGCAGATAACATTAAGGAAGCCTACGAAAATCAGGTTTCCAATTACTTTAAAAAGGTAGCAATCACCTGTGCCCAGAATAAAATTAAGTATGTACCCGTATCTGTTGGATCCAATTTCGAGAAAATACTAACCACCTACCTAGTTGAAAAACAATCTTTTGGTTAATATACATCCTGAATAATAAAATTTTTCTCAAAAAACACTTGCTAGAGTCGAAATAGGTTGTATATTTGCCCTCGCAAACAAAGTTCGCTGAACTCCAATGAAAATAAAAGTTTAGTGAAGCAATAAAGCGCTGGTTTGGTAGTTCAGTTGGTTAGAATACATGCCTGTCACGCATGGGGTCGCGGGTTCGAGTCCCGTCCAGACCGCTTAATCCCGAAGCTTCGGGAGGCAAAAGTCACGTGTAACAACGTGACTTTTTTGCCAAAAAAAAGTCCCGAGAGTTCGGGATAAAGATTGTTGTGTTGTTTTGCTACGAATTTGTAACTCGTAGCCGGTTTAGTAGTTAGACCAATGAAAAGCTTTCCATTTATTCTGAATTTATTTCAGAATCTAGGGATAGCTTTTTTGATTTAAAACCTTTTGAAATATTATTTTAAAATTATTAACCAATAAATTTGTAAAATACAGTTCAATTCACTTACTTTGCATCGTTCTTAAATGTACTGATTGTTATCACGAAAGCCCGAGGGATTAGACCCGTTGAAAGCTTAGCAACCCTTTATTCCTAAAGAAGGTGCTACATTCTATTCCGATTTATCGGAAACAGATAACCCGAGAACATCTCTCCCTTTCCATAACATTTTTTATTTTTTTGAACCGAATTTTTCGGCATTCAAATAATTCGTATTCCCGTTTTCCGTTGCAATCTGCTCTAAAAAGAGCAGGATTTTCACTGCAACCGGGGCTAAAGATGTATTCGTTTGAACTTTTGGAATTATTAATCAAAAAACAAATCACCATAAATTAGGTGATTTATAAGTAATAAAATATGTCAAATATTTCAAAAAACTCAAAATCAACTCCCCCTTCGGGGGTTTGGGGGGCAATAAATAAACGAATTCTCATTCTCGACGGAGCAATGGGAACCATGTTACAACGCTATAATTTCTCGGAAGAAGATTTCCGTGGCGAACGATTCAAAGACTTCCCACATTCCCTAAAAGGAAACAACGATTTACTTTCGTTAACACAACCCAAAGCAATTCAAGACATTCACGCACAATATTTTGAAGCAGGAGCCGATATCGTAGAAACCAACACCTTCTCAGGAACAACCATCGGAATGGCCGATTACCATCTCGAAGATTTAGTTTACGAACTCAACTTTGAATCTGCCAGAATTGCCCGTAAAGTTGCCGATGAATTCACAGCAAAAAATCCTGACCAACCCCGTTTTGTAGCAGGTTCAATCGGGCCAACAAACAGAACCGCAAGTATGTCGCCCGATGTAAACGACCCAGGTTACAGAGCCGTTACTTTTGATGATTTACGCATTGCCTACAAACAACAAGTAGAAGCCTTAATTGACGGTGGGGTCGATTTACTTTTAGTAGAAACCATTTTCGATACTCTAAATGCCAAAGCAGCACTTTTTGCCATCGAAGAAGTTAAAGACGAACGCAAAATTGACATTCCAATTATGGTTTCAGGAACTATTACGGATGCTTCTGGAAGAACACTTTCGGGACAAACCGTGGAAGCATTTTTAATTTCGATTTCACATATTCCGTTGTTAAGCGTAGGTTTCAATTGTGCTTTGGGCGCACAGCAACTGAAACCGTACTTGAAACAATTGGCTCACAATACGTCTTTCAATATTTCGGCACATCCAAATGC
>CANKLD010000143.1 GCA_947483095.1 Bacteroidota bacterium | reverse complement strand
TTTCTCCCTCTAAATTTAATTTTCTATTTCAGTGTAAAAAACAGAAAAATAAAAAATATAATTTTAGTTCTTTTTTCGCTACTATTCTATGCTTGGGGCGAACCAATTTGGGTCGGCTTATTAATTTTATCATCATTTATAGATTATATAAATGGGCTTTTTATAGAAAAACATTTTGGAAAACCAATTGCTAAATTAGGTCTTTACAGTACTTTAATTTTTAATTTAGGTATTTTAATTACATTTAAATATTCTGATTTTATTGTACAAAATGTAAATGCTATAACCAATTTAAACTTCAAAGAACCTGGTTTCTTAATGCCAATTGGAATTTCTTTTTATGCTTTTCAAACTATATCCTACACCATCGATGTTTATCGAGGGGAGGTAAAAGCTCAGAAATCATTTCTAAATTTTTTATTATTCGTATCTCTTTATCATCAATTAGTTGCAGGACCTATTGTAAGGTATTCTCATATTGCACAAGAAATCAATGAACGAATATTTAGTTGGACTGATTTTAATAATGGCGTATCCAGATTTTGTATCGGTCTTTTCAAAAAAGTTTGCATTGCAAATATTGCTGGAGAAATTTGTTCCCACTACTTATCTAGCGATTTGACAAATATTACGGTTTTAGGCGGATGGCTTGGAATTATAACTTATAGTATCCAAATTTATTTTGATTTTTCAGGCTATTCTGACATGGCCATTGGAATGGGGTGGATGTTTGGATTTCATTATCACGAGAATTTTAAATACCCTTATATATCGACTTCAATAACCGATTTTTGGAGAAGGTGGCATATTTCATTAGGAACTTTTTTCAAAGATTACGTATATATTCCACTTGGGGGAAATAAAAAATACATTTTCAGGAATATTCTTATCGTTTGGGCTTTAACCGGTTTATGGCATGGTGCCAGTTGGAATTTCATTATTTGGGGAATGTATTTTGGAATATTATTATTAATTGAAAAAGTACTTTTAAATACCATTTTAAAAAGACTGCCTAGGATTATTACTCACATTTATGCCTTATTTTTTATAATAATAGGATGGGCAATTTTTTACTTCACCGACTTTAATCAGTTAATTTATTTCATGAAATTATTGTTTAATTTCACCAACCAAGAACTTTATAATTTAGAAGTTGAAAACATGATATTTGAAAATATCTATTGGCTTGGATTGGCATTTATTCTTTGTGTTCCAATTTATACTTGGTTTTATAAATTCATAAATTCAATTTCTACATTAAAACATTTTGTTCCTTTAATAACAATAGTTCTAAATGTATTTTTACTAACTTGCTCTGTAATATTATTAGTTGGAAGTTCGTATAATCCATTTATTTACTTCCGATTTTAATTATGAAAACATTTTTTATAAACCTATATTCGAGACTAAACACCTTCCTTTTTGTAATCATTTTGATTACAGTTGGGGTTCTTTTTTTTGTTTTACCAAAGGAAAAAATATCTGTGGATGAAAAAAGAGCTTTAAAACAATTTCCAGTATTAACTGAAGAGCATTTATTGTCTGGAAAATTTTTTGAAGACATTGATTTGTATTACTCTGATAATTTTATTTATAGAAATGATATTATTGAATTCGCTACGGAAATAAAAAAATACAAAGGAATTAAAAATGATGAAATACAATATTTTACAAAAACAAAAGCGCTTCCAAAAACCACAATAATTAAGGTGACGCCAAATAAAACTGATGATTATAATGCCAAAAAGGGCAATGAAATGGTAGATGATTCAACGGCGACAGATACCACTAGTGAGGCTTATGAAAATATAAACTCGGTAATTGTTTATAAAAGTAGAGCGATTCAAATTTACAATGGATCGAGAAAAAAGCTAAGTAAATTTGCTGCTTTAATTTCAAATTATAAAACAGCACTGGGGCCAAATGTAAACGTTTATTGTATGGCAATTCCTGTTGGATCAGATTTTAATTTACCTAATTCTTTTAAAAAGGACCGCGAGAAAACCAGTATAAATTACTTATACAGCATCATGAATTCGTCAATAAAATGTGTAAAAGCCTATGACGAATTAGAAAAACATCAACAAGAATATATTCAGTTTAATACCGATCACCATTGGACAGGACGCGGCGCATACTATGCATACCTAGCTTTTTGTAGTTCTGCAGGAATAGAACCGCTAGCAATTGAAAAGTTCGAAATTAAAAAAATCAATAACTTTATTGGGACATTATATAATTTTACACGTAGTGAAGATTTAAAACAAAATAAAGATTATGTAGAATATTTTAAAATTCCAAATGCTACCAAGGCAACCTACTTTAATGAAAATTTAACCATTGAAAAAAAGACAAAATTATATTCAGAATATGCAAGAGGCGGTAATTCCTATGGCGTTTTTTTAGGAGGTGATTACCCAATGATGCATATTAAATCGGATGTGAAAAATGGACAAAAAATACTTATCATTAAAGACTCTTATGGAAATGCATTTTCTCCTTTTCTTTGCGCCCATTATGAAGATGTTTACATAGTAGATTATCGCTATTTAAAATCAAACATTAAGAATATTATGAAAAAATACAGCATCAATAATATCATATTTGCTCATAATGTATTTGTAATTAATTCATCTTATACCACTTATCAGGAAAATAAATTTTTAAATTCAAATTTTAATATCACTCCACCCAAAACAGAGTCTGTTAAAATAAAAAAAGACACTGTAGTAAAGACAAAAAATGAAAAGTAACCAATATATTATTACTGTATTTTTATTGATGTTCTGTGGTTTGATTTTTAGTCAAACCACAGAACAATCATTTATCAAGAACGATTTTAATGCTATTCAATTTAAAGATTCAAAGGTTCTAAATACATTTTATAGTAATTGGAATTCAAATAAAAGATTTTCGGTCTTACACTTAGGCGATAGTCATCTTCAAAATGAGAATTTACCAAATAAGTGCCGTCAATTAATTCAAGAATTATTGGGAGATGGGGGAATTGGACTTATTCAGCCATTTTCTATTGTAAAATCGTACAATGCCAGTTTTTACAAATCGACACATTCCGGAACTTGGACTTACGGAAAGAGCTATATTCTTCCTCCAAAATTGACTTTAGGAGTTCGGGGTATGTCGGCAAAAACAGAAGATGATAAAGCTACATTTGAAATTGCTTTTAATAAATCGCCTTCATCACAAAACACTATTTTAACTGTTTTTTATTCAAATGTAGCCGAAAGTTACGAGCCAATTATTATAGCCGATACCATTTCTGCTGTATTTTTATCGAAAACTGGTGATGTTTTAAAATACCAATTACCATCGAAATTTAGTAAAATTAAATTTTTATTAAATAAAACTAATGAAATTCAAAATCAATTTACTTTATACGGAATGTCATTGTCAAATTCAGATGATTCTGCTGCCGTTTGGCACAATGCTGGAGTTGGAGCTTGTCAATACAAATCTGTTTTATATGAAGATAAATATGAAGAGCAAGCAGCTTATTTAAATCCAGATTTAGTTATTGTGGATTATGGAACTAACGATTTTTTATATACCAATAAAATTCCAGAACAGTTAAAATCTGAAATTGAAAAAGTAATAACAAAAGTAAAAAAGGCAAATCCTCGCGCTTCTATCATTCTAACTTCTGCACAAGACATGAATTTTAGAAAAAGAAATGTTACTGCAAGCAAAGATTTTTCTCAAATGGTAAAAACGATTGCTTATGAAAATCAATGTGGTTTTTGGGATTGGTATTTGGTTTCAGGAGGGGCTCATTCAATGGATCTTTGGCAGGCAAATAAATTAACAATGAATGATGGGATTCACTTAAACTGTAAAGGTTCAGAATTAAAAGGAACGTTATTAATTGAAGCTTTGAAAAAATGCAATTCCTATTTATTAGAGAACCCTGAAAGTACAGAATTAAATTTTGAAGACCCAATAGAAACTGACACTATTGCTGTAGACACAGCAGTTGCAGTA
>CANKLD010000142.1 GCA_947483095.1 Bacteroidota bacterium | reverse complement strand
GCGCGTTGCATCAATCCGTTTGGGTTCCAAGCTTCTTTACCTGTATTGTCTTTTAGTGATTCATCTACTTTTACGTAAATGTTTACCGCGCGAATTCCTAATGCGAACAATTCTTTGACTTCTTCAACGGTTAAATCAATCGAACGACGAAAAATTCCTGGCATGGATGGAATTTCTACTTTGTAATTTTCACCTTCTGTGATGAACATTGGAAACATAAAATCGGATGGACTTAATGTGGTTTCACGAACTAATGAACGAATACTTTCGTTCACGCGTAATCTTCTGGGTCTTTGTAATGGGAACATGTATTTTAGTTTAAAGTTTAAGGTTTAAAGTTCATTTAAACCCATTTAAAATTTATAATTCAACATTTAAAATAATTGTTAAATCCAATCTTTTGGATTCTCTAACACTTCTATTAATTTTTCTTCCTCACTTCCTTTTTCAGGATGATGGTCGTAAACCCACTGAACACGTGGCGGCAAACTCATCAAAATGCTTTCAATTCTACCATTGGTTTTTAAGCCAAAAAGGGTGCCTTTGTCGTGTACCAAATTGAATTCAACATAACGACCTCGACGGATTTCTTGCCACGTTCTTTGTTCTGACGTATAAGTTAAATTCTTTCTTTTTTCGACAATTGGAATATACGCTTCCAGAAAACTATCACCGACTTCTGTTACGAAACTGAACCAATTTTCCATTGACATTTCTTCGGTAGCTTTACAATAATCGAAAAATAATCCGCCTATTCCCCGGGCTTCATTTCTGTGAGCGTTCCAGAAATACTCGTCACATTGTTTTTTATATTTTGGATAAAAATCTGGATTGTGTTTGTCGCAAGCCGTTTTGCAAGTCTGATGAAAATGTTTTGCATCTTCTTCAAACAGATAATAAGGCGTTAAATCTTGACCGCCACCAAACCACGAAAACCCCCCAGCCCCCGAAGGGGGAGTTTCCCCCGAATCGTTTAAAGGATACATTTCAAAATAGCGCCAATTTGCGTGAACAGTTGGCACCATTGGACTTTTAGGATGAATTACCAAACTCAATCCACAGGCAAAAAAATCAGCTTCACCAACATTGAATAGTTGACGCATGGCTTCAGGCAATTTTCCGTGTACTGCTGAAATATTCACACCGCCTTTTTCGAAAACCGCTCCGTTTTCTATAACGCGTGTTCTTCCACCACCTCCTTCTGGTCGTTCCCAAAGATCCTCACGGAATTTAGTTGCGCCATCAGCAGCTTCCAATCCTGCGCAGATTTGGTCTTGAAGGTTTTGTAGGTATTGGTAGAATTTATTTTTCATTTAAATAATCATTGTAAATGTCATAATTGCTAATAAAGCAAAAAAAGGGATTGAAATAAATTCATAATCTGTATAATATTTCTTTTTTGAAAACAAATTAATAATTGCAATTAATAATAATGCAACCAAAGAAAAAACAAAGGTAAAAATAGGCAAGCCAATCATCATATACCCAGCGCCACAAGGAGTTTCTTTCGAAAAAGAAATTATCTGAAAAAAGAAAAAATACAATACGAATCCTATCCACAATAAATATAGAGCTATTGGAATTCTATTTAATTTATTACTTATTTTTATTTTCATTTAATTAAGCTTAAAGCTAATGGCTATCTGCTGACAGCTATTTTCTATACTCCTTCACCGCATCAATAAACGCCTTCGCGTGATCTACAGGGATATTTGGTAAAATCCCATGACCTAAATTGGCAATGTATTTGTCTTTTCCGAATTCGTCAATCATTTGGTGAACCATTTTTTTGATCACCGGAATTGGCGAAAGCAAACGACTTGGATCAAAATTTCCTTGTAAGGTGATGTTTCCACCTGATAAATATCTTGCGTTTCGTGGCGAACACGTCCAATCAACACCTAATGCCGAAGCCCTACTTTTCCCCATTTCTCCCAAGGCAAACCAACATCCTTTTCCGAAAACAATAACGTGGGTTTCGTCTGCTAAAGCTTCCACGATTTGGTTGTTGTATTTCCAAGAGAATTCTTGATAATCAATTGGCGAAAGCATTCCGCCCCAAGAATCGAAAATCTGAACGGCATCAACCCCTGCTTTCACTTTTTCTTTCAAATATAAAATAGTGGTGTCGGTTATTTTTTGTAATAATACGTGTGCTGCAACTGGATTGGAGAAACAAAATCCTTTGGCAGTATCAAAACTTTTAGAGCCTTTACCTTCCACAGCATAACAAAAAATCGTCCATGGCGAACCTGCAAAACCAATTAACGGAACCTCATCGTTCAACATTTCTTTGGTCAATTTAATGGCATCCATTACATAACCCAAAGTTTCATGGATATTAGGAACAATTACTTTTTCGACATCCTGAATAGTACGAATTGGGTTAGGCAAAAACGGACCGAAATTTTCTTTCATCAAAACTTCAATTCCCATTGCTTGAGGAACAACCAAAATATCCGAGAATAAAATCGCCGCATCGGGACCAATTCTGCGAATGGGTTGAACGGTAATTTCAGCCGCTAATTCTGGAGTTTGACAACGCGTGAAAAAATCATATTTGTCACGCAACGCGATGAATTCTGGCAAATATCTTCCTGCTTGACGCATCATCCAAACCGGAGGGCGCTCCACCGTTTCTCCTCGTAGTGCTTTTAAAAATAGGTCGTTCTTTATCATTTTTTGTTAGTTTAAACCTGACAGGTTTTCAAAACCTGTCAGGTATATATTATTTAAATTCTGCAATTGCATCCTCAATCACTTCTTCAATGGAAGGTTGATTTGCAACGATTGTATTTTTTACTGTATTTGGCAAAGCTGCCGCGGTAGTTTCGCCAATGCAAAAGCAAAGCTCTTTTTTTATAGTATTTTCTTTCAAATAACTTTCCACTCCCGACGGACTAAAAAACAAAATAGCTTCTACCGCTTCTTTAACTTTTTTTGGCGTCAAGGAGGTTTCATAAACCTGAATCTCATTAAATTTTATTTTCGCTTCTTTTAATGCTTTTGGCAAAGTTTCTTTTCGCAAATTCCCACTAAAAAAGGTATAACTTTCATTAGCATAAATCAACGTGATGATTTCAGCTAAATCAGCTGCGTAATCAACGTAAACGATAACATTAAAACCATTTTCTTCCAATAAAGCTTTTGTTTTTATTCCAACACAAAAAACATTTTTCGATTTTAATTCTTGACATTTTGGATGAAGCAATACGCTTTGAGCGGCATTTTGACTTGTAAAAATTAAGTTGGTATTGATTTCTTGAAGCTCAAAATTCTGATTTCTTGTAGCGATAAAATCTGCCTCAATAACTGAAAAATTAGCGTTTTCTAACGTTTCTCTTTGAGTTGGAGAAAGCACTTTCGTAGACAATATGTGCACTAGATTACTCATCCTTTTTCAGAGATTCTTTAATATTAGTCATCAGTTTTTCACCGCCATTACTCAAAATTTCTTTTGCCAATTCAAAGCCGGTTTTCTTCCACAGTTCAATTGGAACTACTTTTTCAACTTCTATTTTTTGCGTTCCATCAATGGAGAAAAGGGCGCCTTTAAATTCGATGGTATCCTCAGTAAATTTTGCATTAGCTCCAATTGGCGCCGTACATCCGCCTTCTAATGTTCTTAAAAATTGTCTTTCTATATAGGTGCAAATATCGGTTTCTAAATCGTTTAATTCGGAAACTGCTTGCCAGCAAAATTCGTCATTTGCCATCGCTAAAACTACCATTGCGCCTTGAGCAGGTGCCGGAATCATCCAGTCCAAGACTTCGTATTTTTTTGGTTTAAGTCCTATTCTCTCTAATCCCGCTGCTGCAAATAGGGCTCCGTTCCAATCACTATCATTTAGTTTTTGCATTCGCAAATTTACGTTTCCGCGCAAATCAACCACTTTGTGATTTGGATATTTGTGCAACCATTGTGCTTGACGACGCAAACTTCCCGAAGCGATTGTACCTTCTTCAGATAGAAAATCTAAATTGGTTTTATAAATTAATAGGTCTTTTTCG
>CANKLD010000141.1 GCA_947483095.1 Bacteroidota bacterium | reverse complement strand
CATAATTTTTATGAAAAACACCAAACTAAAATTTCTGATTATATTTCTATAAAAATATTCTTATTATCGGGAGCTGTAGCCATGGTTTCTTTTGGGAACTTATCGATGTTTTTTCTAGGAATCGAAATTCTATCCATTTCGTTGTATGTATTAGCGGCATCCGATCGTATGAATATCAGAAGTAATGAAGCCGGGCTAAAGTACTTTCTAATGGGGTCTTTTGCCTCAGGAATTTTGCTTTTTGGAATTTGCTTGATCTATGGAGCAATGGGAACTTTTGATATTGCAGAAATTAGTGAACTTTCTCAATCTGCTGAATTACCATCATGGTTTTTCATAGGAATAATATTATTAACCATTGGAATGTTATTTAAAATTGCAGCCGTTCCGTTTCATTTTTGGGCCCCAGATGTTTATCAAGGTTCGCCAGCTTTAACAACCGCTACCATGAGCACATTAGCGAAAGTGGTGGCAATGGCTGCTCTTTATAAATTACTATCCGCAATGAATGTTGAAATCACTTACGGTTTCCAAATTGTAATTGTAGTCATTTCAATTGCTTCCATGACTGTGGGAAATATCATGGCTTTAAAGCAAACGAATGTGAAACGTATGTTGGCTTTTTCAGGTATTTCTCATGCAGGGTTTATGCTAATGGCGCTACTAAGTGCAACTACATCTGCTGGAAGTTTATTGTATTATGCAACAGCCTATTCCCTTGCCGGAATTGCAACCTTCAGTGTGCTGTTATACGTTTGTAAAGACAAAGTAAACGAGGAAATTTCCGATTTTAATGGATTAGGAAAAACCAACCCAATATTAGCAGCAGTTCTAACTGCTTCTCTATTATCTATGGCTGGGATTCCAATATTTGCTGGGTTTTTCGCTAAACTAATGTTGTTTACACAAACAATTCAAGCAGGTTATTTAATCGTGGTTATTGCCGCAGTAATCAATTCCATTATTAGTATTGCCTATTATTTCAAACTAATTTTGGCAATGTACACCAAAGACGCGGCAGAGGAAAAACAGGCTACACCATTTGCATTTTATGCAGTTGCAGTAATTGCGATAGTATTTAACATGATCATTGGATTGTACCCTACTTTAATCATGCAATTGCTAGAGTAAGACTTTTTATTGAATATTGGTTTAAATCCTTATAATATGAAAAATTTAGAAACACTTCTCAATCAGTTGGAATCCAGAATTCCGCTTTATGCAAAAGAAAATCTTACCATTTCTAAATCAAATGTTGGGTGGCATATGGAACATTCCCTTTTAGTCATTAACGGAATTACGAAAGCTTTGTTAAAATCCAATCCAAAAGAGTACCAATGGAAATTCAATTTTTTCAGAATTCTTGTATTAAAAAGGGGCAAAATCCCTAGAGGAAAAGTAAAAGCTCCTGAAGTAGTGGTTCCAAATAAAACCCTTGAGGAAGCCACATTAATAACCCACATAACTCAAACTAGAAATAGTTTATTGGAATTAGAATCCATTACAAAAAATCATTATTTTGAACATCCTTTCTTAGGGAAAATCAAAAAAAAGGATGCGATCCGTTTTCTAGAAATTCATACGAATCATCATTTGAAAATAATAGAAGACATTATTAAGTCGTAACTAATCTTCTAGTTTGGCTTTCTTTTTTTCAAATGTTAGCACCAATGCTGGCAAAACCAATAAGTTGGCAAACATAGCAAAAAGCAACGTACAGGAAATTAAACCTCCAAGCGCTACTGTTCCGCTGAAACTTGAAAGGGTGAAAATGGCAAATCCAAATATCAAAACGATAGAAGTATAAAAGGTGCTCACTCCCGTTTCTTGCAAAGCACTAAATACCGATTTTTTGATTTTTCCGTTGTTCATTTTTAAATCGTGACGGTATTTTGCCATGAATTGAATAGCATTGTCCACAGAAATTCCAAAAGCAATACTAAATACTAAAATGGTTGATGGCTTTAATGGGATTCCTAAATAACCCATTAAACCAGAAGTAATACAAAGAGGTAAAATATTGGTGATCACCGAAACTAAAATCATTTTTGCTGAACGGAACATATAGGCCATTAGACCTGCAATTAAAAGTATTGCAAATAGTAGCGACTCAATTAAATTATTAATTAGATAGGTAGTTCCTTTTTGAAACACCAGGGCTTTTCCTGTTAAAGTAACTTCGTAACGATCTTTTGGAAAAATTTCTTCGATTTTTATTCTTAGTTTTTTCTCGATATTTGCCATGTCTTTGGTGCCAATATCTTTCATGTAAGTTGTAATTCTAGCGTATTGACCAGATGAATCAACATAACTTTTCATCAAATTGTCCTTAGTGTTTTTGGTGGCATTTTTAGCATAGGATAGAATGAAAACTTGCTCTTGCGAAGTGGGTAATTCATAGTATTCAGGATTCCCATTGTAGAATGCTTGCTTGGAATATTTAACCAAATTCACCACAGATACCGGCTTTGAAAGCTCAGGAATTTGTTCGATTGTTTTTTGCAATTCGTCCATTTTTTTCATGGTCGATAATTTCATAACCCCTTTTTTATGTTTGGTGTTAATCATTATTTCAAGCGGCATTACCCCGTTGAATTCTTTTTCATAGAATAAAATATCTTTAAAAAAAGAAGCGCTTTTTGGCATTTCGCCAATTAAACTCCCCGAAACTTTCATTTGTATTACGCCTACTACACTAAATAAAAGTAATAAAACGTAAACTGTATAGATGTAAGTTCGTTTGGTTTTCACCACTTTTTCTACCCATCCTAAAACAGTAGATAAATAGTTTTTACTTAAATGATAAAGGTGTTTTTCCTTTGGCATTGGCATAAAACTATACATAATTGGCACAATTAAAAGCGTCAATAAATATACTGTAATCACATTTATTGAAGTTACTAGACCAAATTCATAAAGGAGCTCATTTCCTGTAATCATGAACGTTGCAAAACCTGCTGCAGTGGTTAGATTAGTCATTAAAGTAGAAACACCTATTTTAGATATTACCCGTTGCAAGGCTTTGGCTTGATTTTGATGCAATTTTATCTCTTGCTGGTATTTATTGATCAGAAAAATACAGTTTGTAATTCCAATTACAATAATTAAAGGTGGGATAATAGCCGTTAGAATGGTTATTTTATAATTAAATAATCCCAATGTTCCAAAAGACCACATTACACCGAAAATCAAAATGAAAATGGAAATAAATGTTGCTCTGTAGGAACGGAAAAAGAAGAAAAAGATGAGCGAGGTTATCAGTAAAGCTGCTCCAATAAACAGCCCAATTTCACCCTTCATATTCTCCGCATTTATAGTTCGAATGTAAGGCATTCCAGAAACTCGAAGGTCTATTCCGGTATTTTTTTCAAACTTTTCGATTTTTGGTAGGAGTGTTTCTATTATAAATGTTTTTCTCTCAGCAGTGTTTACAATTTCTTTTTTCAAATAAATAGCTGATCGAATACTCCCTGATTTTTTATTGAATAAAAGCCCTTCATAAAAAGGTAGATTATTGAAAAGTTCCGTTTTTATATTTTGTAAATAGGCTTGGTTTTTAATTTGATTGGAGTCAATAAGTGGAACCAATTCAAATTTTTGTGCGAGCGTGTCTTTTTGTAATTTTTTTAGGTCGCTAATAGAAACTACCAATTCTACATTTTTTGATGATTTTAGCCCTAACATCAATTCGTTCCATTCGGCAAAAGCTTTTGGAGTGAAAAAATTAGGATCTTGAAAACCAATTACAATTAAGTTTCCTTCTTCACCGAATTTTGATAGGAAGTCGTCGTATTGTTGATTAACGATATGTTTTTTAGGAAGCAAATTTGCTTCGGTATAAGTCATGTTTAGGTTTCTCCATTGGAAACCTAGAAAAATAGTGATGGCAGTGATGGCAATTAAAATGGTAATTCTATAAGTAAGAATCAAACGGGCTATGTATTCCCAAAAACCAACTTTTAATTTCTTTTTCATAATCGTTATTAACGCGAGCAAAGGTAATTAAAACCACGAAAAATT
>CANKLD010000140.1 GCA_947483095.1 Bacteroidota bacterium | reverse complement strand
GCTACCGAAGAATCAGAATTCACATTAAGTTCAAAAGTTATTACAGGAGAATTTGCTTCAGATGTTGCTAAAGCTACTCTTAAATATTCTGATAAAGCAATTGTTATTTCAGGAAAAGTAACGGCAGTTTCAGATAGTACAGTAACTATTGATAATACAATAATTTGTAATTTTAAAATCCCAGATGCTAGTATTAAAAATGAAAAGTCTATTTCTGTAAAAGGAAGATTAGTAGGGTTTGATGATTTAATGGGAGAATTAAAATTAGATCAATGTTCAGTTAACAAAAACAATTAAAATGAAAATTAAGAACGTATTATCGATTGTTCTTGTCCTTTGTGCTGTAGGTTTTGCAACTGCACAAGATGATTTATTAAATCAGTTGGATGCAGGCGCTCCTAAACAGGTTAATATTGAAATAGCAGCATTTAAAGGACTACAAATTTGTAACATGCAATCTACAAAATTACCTGCCAAAGGGGAATTTTATTTCGTGGTTTCTCATCGCTTTGGTAATTTAGCTCAAGGAATGGACAATTTTTTTGGATTGGATAATGCTTATACCAAATTGGGAGGAATTTATGGAGTTTCTAATTGGCTGTCTGTTAGTGCTTCACGTCAAACATACCAGAAAACCTATGAATTGGCTGCTAAATATAAAATGTCAAATCAAGAAGTGGATGGATTTCCAGTCACAATTGTTGGATACAATACCATGGATATTAATAGTAAATTAAAAAAGAATGAGCTAATGCCTGGGTTACAATTTAGTCATAGATTGGCATTTACAACCCAATTATTAATTTCAAGAAAATTCAGTGATTCTTTCTCATTTGAATTAGCTCCTATTTACGTTCATAAAAATTTATACGACGGAATTTTAGATCAAAAATCTACTTTATTGTTGGGGACAGGAGCGAGATATAAAATAGCAAAGCGATTAAGCTTGAATATAGAATATGCTGCAAGATTGAATTTACCTGAAGGATTTGAATCAACCTATAATAACCCATTAACTTTAGGATTAGACATAGAAACTGGAGGTCACGTATTCCAGTTGGTATTCTCCAATAGCCAAGCTATGAATGACGTAGCGGTATATACAAATGCGCCTGGACGTTGGGATGGCACTAAGCAATTGTATTTTGGATTTAATATGTATAGAGTATTTTAAAAATAAATAATCATGAATAATTTAAAAATAGTGTTATTTGCATTTTGTGGTTTGTTCCTTATTTCTTGTGAATCAACAACCATTCAAGATGTTTCAGGGGTGGTAACTAATCCAACCTACAATGCCAACGTCAAAGAGGTAATGACATCAAAATGTACAGGATGTCATTCTGTAGGAGGTCAATATCCAAGTTTAACTACCTATTCACAAGTTAAAGCTTCATCACAAAATGGAAATCTACTTTGCAGATTAGACGCTTCATGTGGAAATATTATGCCGCAATCAGGTCCTTTGCCGCAAGCAACCATCAATATGATCAATAAATGGGCTAACAATAATTTCCCTGAAAATTAAATTAAGATGAAAAAAATAATATTACTAACGTTACTTTTATTGGCAAACATCACTTTTGCTCAAAGATTGTTAACTCGATCTGGGGAAATTAAATTTGATGCTTCAATGCCCAACTTAGTTGAAATAGTTGGAAAAAGTAATACGGTTTCGGCAATTTTAGATCAAGCAACGGGGCAATTTGCAACTAGTGTAATTGTTAAGTCTATTCGATTTAAAGTGCCATTAATGGAAGAACATTTTAATGAAAATTATATGGAATCTTCTAAATATGCCAATTCGACTTTTAAAGGTAAAATTGCAGGTTTTGATGCTAAGAAATTAACCGCTACTAAAATAGCTTATGATATTGAAGGTGATTTAAGTATTCATGGGGTTACTAAGAAGGTAAAAACTAAAATCTATTTATCTTCAAATGGAAGTAAAGTGGGAGCTATGGGTAATTTTTTGGTTCATGCCCAAGATTATGGCATTGAAATTCCAAGTTTAGTAAAAGAAAAATTTGCTGAACAAATTAAAGTGAGTTTTAGCTTCGATCTAGATTCAAAATAATTAATAAAAAAATGCGAGATATTTCTCGCATTTTTTTTTATGTTTATCGGTTTCTCCTTGAATAGGCTTCTTTTTGTTTCTTCGCATCTTCAGAAAGTAATTTGTATTTAGCTTTTTGATCTTTATTGAGTAAAATTAGTATGTCAAGATCCATTTTTTCGGAAATTGCTTTTAACTCATTCGCTTTTTCCTCATTACCACCGTCTTCTTTTTTTAGAATTGCATTTTGTTTTTTTATGCATTCGGTAATAATATTTGAAACTGCAATAACCTGAAGTTCATCGAGTTTTAGTTGTTCATTAAATCGATCCATCACTTTTTTTACCGTTTCTTCAATTGCCGGTTCTTTGGGCTGCGATCTTTGCTGGTTTTGCATGTTTGGATTTCCACCCATTCCATCTTGACCCATTCCGCCACCCATTCCACGTTGGCCCATTCCGCCCTGTCCATAACCACCTTGCCCGTATTGAGCAACAAGAGATTGCATAGAAAATAAGAGAATTAAACTGCAAATAATTTTTATTGATTTCATATCTAATAAGTTATATTAAATTAATTATAAAACGGGTTCACCGTATAAATCAAATTCTGTGGCTTCTGTAATTTTTATCATCACAAATTCTCCAGTTTTCACATAGTGTTTTGAAGCGTCAATTAATACTTCATTATCTACATCTGGGCTGTCAAATTCTGTTCGACCTACAAAGTGAGCGCCTTCTTTTCTATCAATGATACATTTAAATGTTTGCCCCACTTTTTCTTGATTTAAATCCCAAGAAATTTGCGATTGTAGCTCCATTATTTCTTCAGCTCTAGCTTGTTTTACTTCACTCGGAACATCGTCTTCTAGCAAGTAAGCATGAGTATTTTCTTCGTGTGAATAAGCAAAACATCCCATTCTGTCAAATTTCATTTCTTGTACAAAATCTTTTAATATTTCGAAATCTTCTTGTGTTTCTCCAGGATAACCTACAATTAAGGTGGTTCGAATTGCCATTTCAGGAACCGCAGCTCTAAAATCTTTCAATAATTGAGTAGTTTTTTCTCTTGTTGTTCCTCGTCGCATCGATTTTAAAATAGAATCCGAAATGTGCTGAAGCGGAATATCAATATAGTTGCAAATTTTTGGTTCCCGTTTCATAATTTCTAAAACATCCATTGGGAAACCGGTGGGAAAAGCATAATGCAAACGAATCCATTCAATACCTTCCACTTTTACCAAACCCTCTAATAATTCCCCTAAATTACGTTTTTTGTAAATATCAAGTCCGTAATAAGTTAAATCTTGAGCGATTAAAATCAACTCCTTTACCCCATTTTTAGCTAAACCTTCTGCTTCTTTTACTAATTTCTCAATAGTTTGAGAAACGTGTTTTCCTCTCATAATCGGGATGGCACAAAAACTACAAGGTCGGTCACAACCTTCGGCAATTTTTAAATAGGCATAGTTTTTTGGAGTTGTAGTTAATCGTTCTCCCAACAATTCATGTTTGTAATCGGCTCCTAAAGCTTTCAATAAGCCTGGCAATTCTGTAGTTCCAAAATATTGATCTACATTCGGGATTTCTTTCTCTAAATCGGGTCGGTATCTTTCAGATAAACAACCGGTAACGAAGACTTTATCTACAATTCCACGTGCTTTTTTATCGGCATATTCTAGAATCATATTCACCGATTCTGCTTTGGCATTATCAATAAAACCACAAGTATTAATGACTACAATATTTCCCTCTTCCTCATGCACCACGTCTTTTCCACTGGCGCGCAATTGCCCCATTAAAACCTCACTATCATAAACATTTTTGGGACACCCAAGGGTAATCACATTGATTTTATTCTTTTTTAACGATTTCGTTCTCATATATTGTAATTCCTCAAATAATTAGGAATTTGCAAAATTACACTATTTATTATTAGGAGCATAAAGTTGATAGGTTTTATTGACGTTATTTCCCG
>CANKLD010000139.1 GCA_947483095.1 Bacteroidota bacterium | reverse complement strand
TGCAAAATTTCGTTGTGATGTAAAATTCTCAAATCTATTTTGAATAAATTTTACATTAGTAAATCCTTCACAAATAAATTTAGTATTATCTGAACTAAATGAGTCAACTACAACTATTTCGTCTACAAAATTTAGTGAATTTAATAATTTTTTCATATGAATTTCTTCATTGAATGTAATTATTAGTGCTGAAATTTTATTATTTATTTTGAAATCCATTAAATATCTTAGTGCAATTATAATTTATAATTAAATAATTTTGGGGCCTATATTTTCATTTTTATCATAAAAGAGATTCTATTCCTAATATGATACATTATTTTTTTATATTTTAAAAATTCCTCCAAATGCAATAACTCTTTCAAAAAACATAAATTGTTGTGAAGCACTATCACCAGTGTTAAAAGTCGTTTTTATATTTGGCATATTGATGTAACCGCCTTTTAATTCCCCTTGAATAAAATAGTGTTTAAAGAATGTAATATTAAGACCTGCTTTCGCAGAAATTCCAAAACCTGCTACATTAAAATCATCGTGACGTTCTTTTCCCATTAACATTACATTAGTTTTTGGATATAAAATTCCGACTCCGACTCCTTCTGTTAAACTTATTTGGATTTTATCAGTATCATTTATTCTGAATAATTTTGAAATATCATCTACTCTTGAAAATTCAGAATTGACATAATTTAAACCATCAGTATGTTCCAAAGTTAAAAAACTCCCATCGGTTAAATCTACAATTCCGTTATTAATAACTGTTGAATTGTATAAATTTGGATAAGTCCCAGAAATTCTTGCCGATTGATTTTGAACCATAACATATTTCATGTGATCAACTCCAATTGAAATATTATAGTGGTCATTAATGAAATATCCTACTCGAAAATTAGTTTGAGGAATTGTCATCTTAGCAGGGTTTATATAGTCAATATGCCATCCAACAGGACGATCGACTGCTGCTACATCGTAAAGTGTAAAATCGTAATTAGCACCCTTAAAATGAATGTCTGAATTGGTGTAACTATCGCGATTTCCACCCCAATAAAAATACATTTTACCTTTATTATGAGCTGTATATTTTCCTGAACTTGGTTTAATGTCTTGAGAGAAAACTATTGAAAAGCACAAAAGGCTAATTGTAATTAATAATTTTTGCATTAAATCTTTTTTTTGAAATTTTATGAAATACTTTTCAGTATTAGTTTACAAATATAATTACGTTTTTTATGGTATTTTTAATTTCGGCAAATTATTTTAATAAGTTTAAGATAATCTTACTACTTCATTATAGGTTTCAACCCAATTTTTGGCAATTATATCATCGTTAAATTTTTGAACAAATTCGAAGCCTTTTTGTTTCATTAAATCTCTTTTTTCTGAATTTGCTAATATTTCTTCTAGTTCACCTTTAATTTCTTTAAAATTTAGGGCATTTATATAAACTGAATTTTCTCCTCCTGCTTCTGAAAAACAGCCGCCTTTTGAAGTAATTACAGGAGTTTTCGAATACAAAGCTTCAATAATTGGAATTCCAAATCCTTCAAAAATTGATGGATAAATAAATACGGAAGCCATTCTATAAATTGATGCTAATTCTTTTAATTCTACATTTTCAAGGAATATCACTTTATTTTGAATATTATTTTCAACGATATAATTGTTGACTTCTTTAAAATAAACTGTTTTTTTACCAATGACAACTAATTGTGTGTCTATTTCTTTAATGGCCTTTATAACTGAAAGTACATTTTTTCGCTTTTCAATTGTTCCAATATTTAATATAAAATGAGATGGTAATTGGTATTTTTTTCTAGTTAGTTCTATAAATTCTGTGGGGATTTCTTCTTTAAAAATTGGAGCACATCCCTGATATATGACTTTGATTTTTTCAGGATTAATTTTTAAATAGGTAACAATATCTTTTTTTGTTTGTTCGCTAATTGCAATCACTAAATCGGCATTATTAGCAGCATATTTAAATTTGTAATAATGGATTTTACGATCAAAAAAAGAATATAAATTGGGATACCTCATAAATATTAAATCGTGAATAGTAACCACTGTTTTCACCCCTGAATTATTTAAACCAATTGGAATTTCTCCTGATAATCCGTGATATAGGTCAACTTTATCTTTTTTTATTTGGTAACAAACCGAAAATAACCTCCAAAGTGAAGATAATGTTCTGTCTTTTTTTGTTTCAGGTAAATTTTCGATTATAATTTTCCCATCAATAGGAATTCGGTCAATTTTTTTTGGTTTTGGATTGTATAATAAATAACTATTTTCGGGATGATAGTGCGCTAAAATTCTAATCAAGTCCCGACTGTAATTGCCCAAACCTGTTTTGTTATGAAAAAACCTTTTAGCATCAAACCCTAGTATCATTTATCTTAAATTGTTTTTATTAAGAAATAAAAGTAATAAATTATTAAATAGCTCCGGTTTTAATAATTCATATATTCCAGTGTCGTTTTTGGAATTTTTAAGTTTTAAATTTGGGTAATAATCTGAAATATGAACTGAAATATTTGTAGTTTCATTTTCAAACATATTCCAATCATTTTTTAAAATAAATGGTGAAAATATAGTAAATGTTGGAATATTCAATGCTTTTGCCATATTTATTGCACCGCCTTCATTACCAATTAGTGCTGCACATTGGCTTGTTAATCCCATAAATTCACGAAGGGATTTAGCGTAAACATCAAAAAATATTTTTTCTTGGGTTTCTGGTTCACATAACTTATACAATTCCAAGGCTGTATTTTTTTGATTTGGAATATAATTAAATAAAATTTGAACCGATTTATTTTTTGCAATTTCATCGATTACTTGAGCCATGTATTGCAAAGGATATGTTTTTGATTCACTACTTCCTATGGCGCTAATCATAATTATTGGTCGTTTTAAATCAATATTGTTCTGTGTTAAAATATTGATTGCCTCATCAATTTCAGAATTTTCTAAATATAATTTTGGTTTGATAACTTGAAAATCAATTTCTAATGGTTTTAATAATTGCAAACGATGTTCAATAGCTTTTGTAGCAGTAGATATAGAATGTTTTGTTCTATTAATGGTATCGGTATAGAAAAATTTAGAGTAACTTTTATTAAATGAAATTGTTTTTTTAGCTCCTGAGAATTTGCAGTAAAGCGCTGTATTTAATTTCGAATAAGAATCAATTATGATGTGGTATCTTTCGTGTCTAATTCGATTCATTTGCTTGATAAATCCCAAAAATCCTTTTTCAATATTAGGATCTAAAATGATGATTTTATCAATAAAGGAATTGTTTTCTAAAACGGGAATCGTATTTTTATTTACAATAAAATGCAGTTCAGCAGAAGGAAATTTTTGTTTCAATTCTTCAAAAATTACACTTGTAATCAATACGTCTCCAATCATCTTTGGCTGAATCACTGCTATTTTCATTTCTTTTACGATTTTATTTTATCAACTAAATCTCTAGTACTATGAAAATTATAATTCTTTTTTTTCATCCAAACAATTAGATTATCTAATCTATCATACATTTGAATTCCGGAGTTTTTTGAAACATAACCTGGAAAACCAAATCGATTAAAATCTTTTAAATTGGTAAATTCCCACGGGTGGAAATAGATATTTAGGTATTTATCTTTCAATAAAGTAAGGTTGCAAATTATTTTATACAACCAAAGAGGAAGGTTGTGAAAGGATAGCCAAAAAAGTGGAAAACGGATTATTGGACTTACTGATGCTGGTATTTGCCAAACGCCATCTTGCTTAAAATAGGTTCTTGGCTTCGAAAAATTATTGTATCTGCCTGGTAAATAGGTTGGATTTATTGATGAATTGTAAATATAACCGGCTTTATAAATTTCTTTTTCATCCACAGGTTGCATTCTTGGCATTCTAAAACCGATAACTTTCGTATTGGTAATTTCTTCTAATTTGTCTTTAGATTCTAATAAATGTTCCACTTTAAAATCGCTATGATAATAACTGTGAGAAGCGATTTCGTGGCCGTCTTTAACAATTCGCTTAATTATTTCGGGTGCATTAATTGCAAAAATTACGGTGCTAAAAAAGGTAGCTTTTACTTGATGTTTCTCCAATAAATCCAATATTG
>CANKLD010000138.1 GCA_947483095.1 Bacteroidota bacterium | reverse complement strand
CCATCAAAATTATGATTGGTTTTTTGGTTTTGTGGAGAAAAACCAAATAATTCAATATAAGATCCTAATTTTTTTGTTATTGAATAACCTGTTGTTAATGTATAAATAAAAGTTGGTTCAGCAGAAAATCCGTCCCATTCGGCTCCCAAATTATAACTTAAAGAAAATTTATTTGATAAAGTGTGCTGCATTACAAATCTAAATTCGGGGGCATAAAAATCAGTTTTGTATTTTGTGGAAGCAGCATTCGGGAGACCAATATGTGCAATAAAAGATGTTTTGGGAACAATGCCTTTTTCTTCGGCCAATTTTACTTTAAAACCTATAAATATTGGCGCTAAACCTTCTTGTGTATTTTCGTCAATTTTTTCTGATATAAATTCGGTGATTAATCTCAACTCAAAATTTTCATTGACACCATATTTCCATAAAACAGTTGGTAAAGTATTGGTTTTGCTAATTTCATCATTTTTCTGAAAAGTAAATCCAGTTTCTACTTGAAACATTTCTCTTGGAACAATTGCCGGTGTTTCAGTTTGATCGGGTCTGTCCGCTTGAATAGGTTCGTTAATTTGAGCCACAAAAGTTTGAGCCACAAACATCATAAAGAAAATGACAATTTTTTTCATAGTACTAATTTTAGACAAATCTAAAAATTATTTTAATCTAAATAAAATTAATTGTTACATTTGTAAAAAAAATGTTTATCATGACTGTGTCAGAAGAAAATTATATCAAAGTAATTTATCATTTATCGTTAGTTTCTCCAAAAGGTGTAAACACGAATGCAATCGCAGGAATGATAGAAACCAAAGCGTCTTCAGTAACAGACATGTTAAAAAAGCTTTCGGAAAAAAACCTAGTTTCTTATCAAAAATACCAAGGGGTAACATTGACTAAAAAAGGATTGTATACGGCAAAAATGATAGTTAGAAAACATAGATTGTGGGAGGTGTTTTTAGTTGTTAAATTAAATTTTTCTTGGGATGAAGTTCATGAAATTGCAGAAGAATTAGAACATATTAGATCTGAAAAATTAGTAGATCAGTTGGAAGCATTTCTTGGATTTCCAATGTTTGATCCCCATGGAGATCCAATTCCTAATGCAAAGGGGGAAATAGAGAAAATAGACAAATTTTTATTGTCTGAAGCGACATTAAATACTGATTATTTATGTGTTGGGGTTAAAAATTCGTCAGCTGTGTTTTTGCAATATTTAGACAAACAAAATATTTATTTAGGTTCAACAATAAAAGTTATCTCCTGTGAAGAATTTGATAAGTCATTAACAATTATTTTGAACGCAAAGACTATTTCTATTTCCAATAAAATAGCAGAAAATTTATATATAAATTTACAATAAATTATGAGCAAATCACTTGAAGAAGTAAACCAATCGGTTCCAACACAAAATAAAACAACTGTTTTTAGAAAAATAGTAGCATTTTTTGGACCTGCTTATTTAATTAGTGTAGGTTACATGGATCCTGGAAATTGGGCCACCGATTTGGCCGGTGGAAGTCAGTTTGGTTATGCTTTGCTGTGGGTTTTATTAATGAGCAACATTATGGCGTTGCTTTTACAAAGTTTGAGCGCCCGTTTAGGAATTGTTACCCAACGCGATTTGGCGCAAGCCTCCCGAGAAACCTATTCAAAATTCATTAATTATATACTTTATTTTTTAGCTGAAATAGCAATTGCAGCGTGCGATTTGGCTGAGGTTTTGGGAATGGCAATTGGATTGAATTTGCTTTTTGGAATCCCGCTTTTGGAGGGTGTTTTGATTACCGTTTTAGATACTTTTTTATTGCTGTTTCTAATCAATAAAGGCATCCGAAAAATGGAAGCTTTTATTATTGCTTTGGTTGCTATTATTGGGTTTTCATTTGTTTTCGAAATGATTTTTGCGCAACCAGAAGTTGGAAGTATATTGAAGGGTTTGATTCCGAGTTTGCCGAGCGAAGAAGCACTTTATATTGCTATTGGAATTATTGGCGCCACGGTAATGCCCCACAATTTATATTTGCATTCTTCTCTGGTTCAAACCCGAAAATTTGATAGAAGCAAAGCTGGAATAAAACAAGCATTGAAATATAATTTTATAGATAGTACGATTGCCTTGAACTTGGCTTTTTTTGTAAATGCAGCCATTTTAATTTTGGCGGCCGCTACTTTTTACAAAAATGGCTTGTTCGAAGTGGCCGAAATTCAAGATGCACACCGATTATTGGAACCAATGTTAGGCACTCAATGGGCGCCAATATTATTCGCCATTGCGCTAATAGCTGCGGGACAAAGTTCGACAATTACAGGAACTTTAGCGGGTCAAATTATTATGGAAGGCTATTTGAATTTACGGATTCAACCTTGGGTTCGACGCATTATAACGCGATTGATAGCCATTGTACCAGCCGTGATTGTAATATCTATTTTTGGCGAAAGCGTAACCGGAAAAATGCTGATTTTGAGTCAGGTAATTTTGAGTTTGCAATTGGGTTTTGCTATTATCCCACTGATTCATTTTGTAAGTGATAAATCGAAAATGAAAGATTTTCAAATTTCTAAAATCACTCAAATTGCTTCATGGCTTGTGGCTACAATTATAGTTTCGCTGAATGCAAAATTGGTTTTCAACGAAATTCAAGGTTGGATGGAAATATCGGAAAATCCTATTTTTTTGTGGTTAACAGTGGTTCCGTTGGCGGTTGGCTTTTTGATTTTATTACTTTACATTGTTTTCCAACCGTTTTTTTCAAAATCAAAAAACAATATTGAAAACCATTCTCCTCACAATTTAGTTTTAAAATTCAAGCCTTCCGAAACGTATAGTAAAAAGAATATTGCCGTGTCAGTTGACTTTACAGATGCAGATGAAATTGCAATAAATAGCGCTTTTGAACTTGGTGGAATAAAAGCTAATTACACTTTAATTCATATAGTTGAAACCGTTGGCGCCTTGGTTTATGGAGAAAACATTGATGACCATGAAACTTTAATAGATGAAAAATTATTGAAAGAATACCAAGAAATGTTGACTAATAAAGGTTTCAAAGTAACAACTAAATTAGGCTTTGGAAAACCAAATTCTGTAATTCCAAAAATTATAAATGAGGGTGATTTTGATGTTTTAGTAATGGGAACCCATGGACACACAGGATTTAAAGACCTTCTTTTCGGAACTACCGTAGATAAATTACGCCATAAAATTGGCATTCCATTATTGATTGTAAAAAACTAATTTGGAAATAAAATTCTTTCAATTACCCAATATAAAGCGATACAGGCAATAACCGAAGAAATTGGATAAACAACCCTTTCTTTATACCAAATCTTTTTACTAAACCACTTGCTGATTATAAAATAGGCCGCTACTATTATGGTAACCTGACCCATTTCAACTCCAATATTAAATGACAAAAGCGAACTAAAAAATTGATTTTTTGGCATTCCAATTTCATTTAGCGCTTTCGCAAATCCTAATCCGTGGATTAATCCGAAACCAAATATTAGAACCAATCGCCAAGGGTTTATTTTGTTGTGAACGATGTTTTCAATTGCCGTAAATAAAATGGATAAGGCAATTAAAGGTTCCACAATAGTTGCATTTGGAATTATCAATCCCGATGCGGCTAAAGCCAATGATAAACTATGGGCAAGGGTAAAAACGGAACATTGAATTAGCATCGTTTTTATATTGGAACTCATAAAAAACAAAGTCAATATAAATAGAATATGATCAAAACCTAAAGGAATAACATGAGTGAGACCTAGTTGAAAATAAGTATAAAGGGATTCTAAACTGGTCATTTATTCTTTAATCAGTTTGATGGTTGAAGTAGATTTATCTATTATTTTTAAGAAATAAATTCCATTTGCTAACGAAGAAAAATCTTGATTTTCAATATCTTTTCCGTCGAAAATAAGTTGGCCTAAATTAGAATACAGTTTGTAATTCTCATTTCCTGAACCCGATTTTATGGAGATAAAATTATGAAATGGGTTTGGACTTACATTAATTTGTCGCCCTACATCATTAACTCCTAAAGCGTTACAAAACGAAGTTCCTCCAACTAAATTTGTCATTTCGGTACACAAATAATTGTAATTGGAAATTTGTGTAGTAGTTAAAGTTCCTAGAAGTAAATTTT
>CANKLD010000137.1 GCA_947483095.1 Bacteroidota bacterium | reverse complement strand
TTATTTTGACCTTGATAAATATAATATTCGAACGGATGCCACTATTGAATTGGCTAAAATTTTAGAGGTATTATTAGAATATCCAACAATGAAAATTGCAATCAATTCGCATACTGATAGCCGTCAAACTAATTCTTATAATGATGTTTTGTCTAATAATCGAGCAAAATCAACACAAAAATGGTTAATTAAACAAGGTATAGCTGCTGATCGATTAACAGCTAAAGGGTATGGAGAAACTAAATTAGTAAATAATTGTTCGGATGGGGTTGATTGTACTGAAGAACAACACCAAGCCAATAGAAGAAGTGAATTTATAGTAATTTCATTATAGAACAATAAAAACGCCCTTATAAAAGGGCGTTTTTTTTTAAATAATTTATTTTTTTAAAGGAATATTCTCCAATATTTCTAATACAAATTTCCAAAATTTCTGTGCCGATTTAATACTTGCTCTTTCATCAGGGGAGTGGGCACCATGAATTGTAGGGCCAAATGAAATCATATCCATATCAGGATAATTAGTTCCTAATATCCCGCATTCTAATCCGGCATGACAGGCTACCACTTTTGGTTTTTCGTTGTTTTGTTTTTCATATATTGAAACCAAAACATCCAGAATTTCCGAATTTACATTTGGAGTCCATCCAGGGTAAGAACCTGCTAGCGTGACTTCACAACCGCACAATTCAAATACGGAACGTAAAGAATTAGCCAAGTCAAACTTAGATGTTTCAACAGAAGAGCGGGTTAAACAACCAATTGTAATTTCACCCTCTTTAATGATTACTCGAGCCACATTATTTGAAGTTTCAACTAAATCATCCATATCGGCACTCATTCTGTAAACCCCATTATGAGCTGCATATAGGGAACGAATAATGCCTTCTTGAACTCCCAAATCCATTATTTTAGTAGGTAATTCTGATTTTATAATTTCAATTACTAAATTTGGTTCAGTAGTTTTATATTCATTTTTGATATCATTAATAATTTCTTGCATATCAAAAACGTACGCTTCATCATACATTTGGGCTACAATAATTTTAGCCACACTTTCTCTTGGAATAGCATTTCGTAAACTACCCCCATTTATTTCAGCAATTTGAAGTCCGAAATTCTCAAAACCATCAAATAATAAACGGTTCATGATTTTATTAGCATTCCCTAAACCTTTGTGAATATCCATTCCAGAGTGACCACCGTTCAAGCCTTTTACAGTAATAATGTATCCCACAGAACCTTCTGGAGTTTCCTCTTCATTGTATTTTCTTGTGGCAGTAACATCAATTCCACCGGCACAACCAATATCAATTTCATCGTCTTCCTCAGTGTCCATATTCAATAGGATTTCACCGTTTAGGACACCCCCTTTTAGGTTTAAAGCACCTGTCATTCCTGTTTCTTCATCTATGGTAAATAAGGCTTCAATATCGGGATGTTTCATCGTGGTGCTTTCTAAAACAGCCATGATCATTGCAACACCTAATCCGTTATCGGCACCTAATGTTGTTCCTTTTGCTCGAACCCAATCCCCATCAACATACATGTCGATACCTTGCTTGTCAAAGTCAAAAACAGTATCAGAATTTTTTTGGTGAACCATATCTAAATGCCCTTGAAGAACTACCGCTTTTCTGTTTTCCATTCCAGGAGTAGCCGGTTTTCTTATGATTACATTTCGAATCTCATCTTCAAAAGTTTCTAATCCTAAATTATTTCCAAATTTTTTTATAAATTCGATCACGCGTTCTTCCTTTTTTGAAGGTCGTGGAACCGCATTTAAATCGGCAAATTTATTCCAAAGTGCTTTTGGCTCGAGATTTCTAATTTCTTGACTCATCGCTATATTTTTAGTTTCTTAATTTTATTCTCCAAAGTTACAAAGACCCAAGATAGTTTTATAATAAAAAACAATAATTTAAATTAATAATTCATCAAATTTTGTTACTTTAACAATCTATTTTATTACTATGCAGAAAAAATATTTTCTTCCTCTAGGGTTACTTATTCAAATTGTATTGGTTCAAATAATTTCTTTTTTTCCTGAATTTATTGAAAGTTTTTATAGTAACGGACTTTACAATTCTCTTTCAAATTTGTCAAGGGTACTTTTTGGGTTTATTCCTTTCTCTATTGGAGATTTTGGTTATTTATTTGCAATAGTTTTTTTAATTATTGGTTATACTAAAAATCGTAAAATCATCAAATTATCATGGAAAGATAGATTACTTAAAATTCTAAGCTACTTTTCGATTTTTTATTTTTCATTCAATATACTCTGGGGATTGAATTATTACCGTGTTCCACTATTTGAAAAATTGAAAATTGAAAAAGAATATTCTAATGAAGATTTATTAATATTTACCAAAAAATTAATAGCAAAAACGAATTCCATTCATTCTCAAATAACTAAAAATGATTCCTTAAAAGTTGTTTTTCCTTATTCGCAAGAGCAGGTTTTTGAAATGAATTTAAATGGTTATCAATCTCTTTCAAAACAAATTCCGTCATTAAATTACAAACATCCAAGTATAAAAAAATCACTATTTAGTCTCCCTTTAAGTTATATGGGTTTTAGCGGCTATTTGAATCCTTTTACAAATGAAGCTCAGGTAAATGATAAAATCCCGATGTATAATTTTCCTACCACCTTAACTCACGAAATGGCGCATCAGTTGGGTTATGCTTCTGAAAGTGAAGCTAATTTTATTGGTTTTTTAGCTTCAATTAATAATGAAAATATTTATTTTCAATATTCGGGTTACAATCATGCTTTACATAATTGTTTGAGTAATTGGAAATTTAATGATGAAGTACAATTTAAAAAATTGCTAAAAACAGTTCACCCAGGAATTATAAAAAACTATAAAGAGAGTGAAGATTTTTGGAATAAATATGAATCATTTGTGGAAACAGGGTTTCATCTATTTTACGATCGGTTCCTTAAAATAAATCAGCAAAAAGATGGAATAGATGGCTACAGTAGGTTTGTAGATTTATTGGTAAACTATTATAAAAACAAGAACTTATAGGCTTTAAGCCGATATATTAATCCTCAATTTCTTCAGCGGGTACCACTTTTAAAAACGATGGATGTTGTTCAATCGCAAATTCTACTTTTTCAACTATTTGATCTATAGAATCATTATCATAATCAATTTCTAGGGGCTTTTTTATGACAAATGATTGTTGGATTCCTTTCTTTTTAATTCGTAATCCTTTCTTATCAAAGGAACGTCTAAAACCGTCAATTACTATTGGAATTACAATAGGTCGGTATTGTTTTATGATATGAGCGGTACCTTTTCTTACCGGTTTAAATGATTTTGTTGTTCCCTGTGGAAAAGTAATTACCCAGCCGTCATCTAAGGCAATTCGAATATTTTCGGTATCATCAGGGTTTACATCTCGTTTTTCGGTTACGTCTTTTCCGCAAGATCGCCACGTTCGTTCTACAGTTATTGCTCCTGCATAAGCCAGAATTTTAGGTAATAATCCGGCGTGCATTGTTTCTTTTGCCGCTACATAATAAATATTTAACTTAGGATTCCATAAGTATCCTACATTCTTTATAGAATTATCACGGCCAGATAAACTGGCATTAAATACGTGAAACATAGCCACCACATCAGCAAAATACGTTTGATGATTGGATATAAAAAGCACATTAGTGTCCGGTAAATTTTTAAGTATTTCTGAACCTTCAATTTGCAAATGATTGAATCCACGGTATCTTTTATGGGTGATACCACCGAAAATTCGGATTAACCATTTTTTAATAAAAAGCACATGTCCAAAAGGGTTTCTTTTAAATAAAACCATATTTTAGTATCAATTAGAAGGCTAATTTACAAATTAATTTTTAAATGAACTTTTCAGCACTTCCTTCAATTCGCTCATCATCATTGCGGTAGCTCCCCACACATAATGTTCGTTAATTTTAAATGTTGGAACCTCAATGTTAATTCCATAAGAAGTATCCATAATTTTTTTTACGATAGTTTTTTCATTCAAAAAATCGAGTAACGGAAATTCAATTATTCCAGCAACCTCTTCTTCCTGCTCAATAAATTCTAATTCAGAATAACTAATCCCTAAGAAAGGGGCAACAATAAAATTACTTGGCGGAATAAAAACCGCTGTAAAGGT
>CANKLD010000136.1 GCA_947483095.1 Bacteroidota bacterium | reverse complement strand
GTATGAATGCCTTTTTTGAAAAATGAAGATTTCTTTTTTGGCTTTATCGTTACCAATCCGATCACTTTGTCTTTTGGTAAATTGGGAAAAGGCACGTTTTCATATTGAATTTTTGGAGGGTTTTCCAAATAGGCATTTACCAAATTTTGAATGCGACTGTCGTCAAAGAAATCATCGCCTACAATTTCGTTATCGTGGTCTTCCACACCAACAACAATATAGGAATTATTAGACGGATTTGAATTGGACAAGGCGCAAATATGCTTCAAAAACTTCGCTTTTCCTTCGCGAGTATGCAAATTCAACTGCCGCTTTTTATCATAAAAACTTGACTCATCGTGATGAGCCAATAGATTTTTAATAAGAAGTCGCTTGTTAATCATATTGTTGCCTTTTCAGCGATTTATTTAAGAATTTCGCTTTACAATACTCACCATCGCTTGTGCAGTAGGCATTACCACTAAATCGGAAATATTCACATGGTAGGGTCTAGATACTACAAAATGAATAATATCGGCTAAATCTTCGGCTTGCAAAGGCGAAAATCCTTTGTAAACATTCGCCGCTTTCTCCGTATCCCCTTTGAAACGAACGGTGCTAAATTCAGTGTCAACCATTCCTGGATGAATGGCGCCTACGCGAATACCATACGGATTCAAATCAATTCTCATCGCTTGGTTTAAGGAATCTACTGCGTGTTTAGTGGCACAATAAACATTCCCATTTGGATAGACTTCTTTTGCTGCGGTGGAGCCAATGTTAATAATATGTCCTGATTCACGAGCGACCATATTGGGTATTATTGCTCTGGAAACATACAAAAGACCTTTTAAATTGATGTCGATCATCGCGTCCCAATCGTCTAAATCGCCAGTTTGAATTGGATCTAACCCATGTGCATTACCCGCATTATTAATTAAAACATCAATAGTTGAAAACGATTCTGGAAGTGACGCAATACTATCAAAAACTGCTTTTTTATCTCGAACATCAAACAATAAAGAATGCACTTCTGTAACTTCCGACAATTCTTTTTGGAGTTCTAAAATACGATCTTCACGACGTCCGCAAAGCACAATTTTATAATTATTTTTAGCTAAAACTCTTGCGGTTGCTCTTCCTATTCCGCTTGTTGCACCTGTAATTAACGCTGTTTTCAATTTAATTGTATTAAATATTTATTATTTAAGGGACTTTATTTCCCCTGCTTTCAGTCCAAATGGCAAACCAATCTTCTTTTTCTAATTCCAATTCGGTTGCTTTCATTAACAATTGGATTCTAGCCACATTTACGGTTCCAGCCACCGGAATTACTTTTGCAGGATGCTTTAAAATCCAAGCTAATAATAGTGTGTCTGAGCCAAAATGGTATTTTAAAACTAACGAAGCTAGTAGTTTTTTTAATCTTCTGGTTTGCTCATTGTCCTCTCTAAAAACGGTTCCAAGCGGATTCCATGACATCGGCTGGATGTTGTGAATTTGCATATAATCGAAACTTCCGTCAACCATTGGCTCATAATTTGTTGCCGAAAAGGGTACCTGATTGTAACTAATTTCTGTTTTTTGACGGATTAATTCCGTTTGTGATGCCGTAAAATTAGAAACTCCAAAATCAATTATTTTACCTTCCGATTTTAATTTAGTTACCGCCTCAGCTATTTCATCTGCTTGCATTAACGGACTTGGGCGGTGTAATAAAAGCACATCTAAATAATCTGTTTGAAGGTTTTTTAATGAATTTTCCACCGACCAAATCAGGTAATCCTTAGAATAATCATAGTGCTTAATTTTATTATTTCGATTTTCAGAAACGTGTTGAATGCCACATTTTGAAATAAATTCTAGCGATTCTCTATCAATTTTGCTTGAAGCAAATGCCTTTCCAAATGCCGCTTCAGTGGTATAGCCCCCATAAATATCGGCATGATCAAAAGTGGTGATTTTATTTTCTATACAACTATTTATAGTACTTTCCATTTCAGAAGTGCCGAGGTTTTTATCCCAAATGCCCCAATTCATCGTTCCTGCAATAATAGGCGATAACTTATTTTTTTTCAAGGTTATAGTATTAAAATGTTAAATTGATTGGAATGTTTTTTTGGTGATTTTCATAAAGTTCTTAAAATTATGAAAAGAAAATCACAATTCAGCCTTAAATGCAATTGATTTATAGAAGTTTTAACCATTTTTTAACATCGTACTTCTAAAAAAAAATACAATTTGCACTCTCAAATTTAAATGTTAAAATTTACACTATTAAAATCAGTAAAATGGAAGAAAATACTTCGACTTTAGACATCAGAGCGATAAATGAAAAAATTGAAAAAGAAAGTGCTTTTATAGACCTTCTTACGATGGAAATGAACAAAGTAATTGTGGGACAGAAGCACATGATTGAAAGATTATTAATAGGGCTTCTTGGACAAGGACACATTTTATTAGAAGGAGTACCAGGATTGGCAAAAACTTTAGCGATTAATACTTTATCTCAAGCCGTCCAAGGTTCTTTTAGTAGAATTCAATTTACTCCTGATTTATTGCCTGCGGATGTTGTAGGAACAATGATTTATAACATTAAACAAAATGAATTTTCAATAAAAAAAGGACCCATTTTCGCTAATTTCGTCTTGGCAGATGAGATCAATCGTGCGCCTGCAAAGGTACAATCGGCATTACTAGAAGCAATGCAGGAAAAGCAAGTAACTATTGGCGATACCACATTTAAATTGGAAAGACCGTTTTTAGTATTAGCAACTCAAAACCCTATTGAGCAAGAAGGAACGTACCAACTTCCAGAAGCGCAAGTAGATCGTTTTATGCTTAAAACGGTTATCGATTATCCAAAAATGGAAGACGAAAGACTGGTAATTCGTCAAAATTTGAAAGGAGCCTACGAAAAAGTAAATGCGGTAGTATCTGTAGAACAAATATTGCGAGCTCAAGAAGCAGTTCGTGAAGTATATATGGATGAAAAAATAGAAAAATATATCCTAGACATTATTTTTGCAACTCGTTTTCCTGAGCAATATAAATTAGCTGATTTAAAACCCCTAATCAGTTTTGGATCCTCCCCTCGTGGCAGTATCAATTTGGCAAATGCTGCGAAATGTTATGCTTTTATTAAACGTAGAGGGTATGTAATTCCTGAAGATGTTCGCGCCGTTGTTCATGATGTATTGCGTCATAGAATTGGGATTACCTACGAAGCAGAAGCTGAAAACATTACCTCTGTTGATATCATCAACAAAATCGTAAACGAGATTGAAGTACCTTAAATAGTTGATAGTTGGTGGCTGATAGTTGTTGGGAAAACCCCATTAACTATCAACCAACAACCAACAACCAAAACAAAATGGATACCAAAGAACTATTAAAAAAAGTACGTAAAATAGAAATTAAAACCCGAAGATTGAGCGATCATATCTTTTCGGGAGAATACCACACGTCATTTAAAGGGCGTGGTATGACATTTTCTGAAGTTCGTCAGTACCAATATGGGGACGATATTCGAGCTATAGATTGGAATGTAACCGCAAGATATAATGAAGCTCACGTTAAAGTTTTTGAAGAAGAACGCGAGTTAACCATGATGTTAATGGTTGATATTTCTGGGTCGGAGAGTTTTGGTTCTAAAACCCAATTTAAAAAAGATATTGTTACAGAAATTGCAGCCACAATGGCTTTTTCGGCGACACAGAATAATGATAAAATAGGTTTGATTTTATTTTCAGATCAAATCGAATTGTATATCCCTCCAAAAAAAGGAAAATCACACGTATTGAGAATTATTCGTGAATTGATTGAATTTCATCCAAAAAGCCATAAAACAGATATTTCACAAGCCTTAAAGTTTTTGTCGGGAACGCAAAAAAAGAAAGCTATTGTATTTTTAATTTCTGATTTTATGTCTGATGAATACGAAAGCACCTTAAAGATTGCTTCTAAAAAACATGACATTACTGGAATTCGAGTATTTGATATTCGCGAAGAAAAATTACCAAATCTAGGGATGGTTCCAATGTTAGATGCGGAAACTGGCGAAACACAATTAGTGAATACGGGATCTAAAGCAATTCGATTAGAATACGAAAAAGAATACCAAAACAAAGTTGATTATTTTATTGAAACTTTTAGAAAATCAGGTTCCGGAGTTGT
>CANKLD010000135.1 GCA_947483095.1 Bacteroidota bacterium | reverse complement strand
GAATAAAGAAGTAATGGCCTTGAACATAAAAGAGATTACCTATATCAATGAAATGGCGTTAACTATTGGATTAATTATGTTAACCATAGGAAACTTTTTAGGAGGTCAGTGGGCCAATGAAAGTTGGGGACGGTATTGGGGTTGGGACCCAAAAGAAACTTGGGCGTTAATTAGCATAATGATTTATGCCTTTGTAATTCACTCTCGTTTTGTGCCGTTGTTCCGAGGAAAATGGGTTTTCAATTTGATGAGCATGTTTGCATTTGTCTCTATTTTATTCACCTATTACGGTGTAAATTTTCACTTGGTAGGATTACATTCTTACGCGAGTGGCGAGGCAACTTCACTAGATTGGATTTGGCAATCTTTGACTGGAATTACAATTATTGGCGCTATTTCATATCCAAAATACAAGAAATATTATAAGTAAAATTTAGCTGCTTTTTTATTAAAGGCTCAATCTAAGGTTGGGTCTTTTTTTTATGGTTTAAATTGCATTTAAATGGTGTTACAATATTCATTTGGAGTTTTCCCAACAACGTCTTTAAAGCTTGTAAAAAAAGGATTGTAGGACGCAAATCCTACTTCTTTTGCTAAAGAATCAAACGTGTTAGATTTTAAATAACCGTCCTGTATTAATTGCAAGGCGTCTTGAATTCGTATGATTTTTTTATAATCAGAAAAAGAAATTATAGAGTGGTATTTGAATATATAAAGTAAATGACTTTTAGGTATATTTAACTTTAATGCTAAGTCTAACAACGAAAATTTTGAATTCCTAAAAAAATGATTTAGTTGCACCGCATCTTCTAATTTTTCAATATACTTTGTAATATTTTGATTTAATTTATTTTTTAATTGTACGTCTTGAATGTTTGTAATCTTATTTTTTTCTTTCCTGCTCCAAGTAGAAATTGTTGGACTTGTGGAATTCTTGTTAGGATTTTCTTTTTTATATAGAATAGCATAGCCGCATAGTATTTCTGGCGATGTTAAGATTTTAGCGAAAATGATAATCCAAATAACTCCTGAAATCCAAAGCCAATTTAGACCAGAAATTAAAGAATCAGATTTTAAATCGAAGTACAATGACAATAATAATCGGAGAATCATAAAATTAATTACGGTGTATAAATAGATTGTCCAATTAGTAATTAACGCGTTTTGTTTTATAACTATTTCAAGTGAGCCTTTTTT
Source organism: Bacteroidota bacterium (assembly GCA_947483095.1). The sequence continues at coordinate 2,973 of CANKLD010000135.1, read as the reverse complement.
ATTCCAAACATTTCTTTTAAGCATAAAGTAATTCAAGATGCTATAGGTGATAATATAAATAAAAAAAATGGAAACAAATACATTACGCAATTGTATTCTAAGGAAGATTGTAGAATCAATATTGCGAACACTAAGAATAAATAAAATAGGCAGTACAAAATGAAATAAGTCTTTAAATGCTATGCTTTTAATACTTAAAATTAAATTTTTAAAATACAAGTGAGAAACGGGGATTATTAAAATAAAGGTAATGTTAAAAAATCTTACAATTTTATTTAGTAAAGTGCTTGAATCGAAATCTTTCAATCCAATTAAGCAAAAGCGTAAGGAAACAAAAAATATAACTAATGCTAAGTACACATTAACTAATCTATTTGACTTGAAACTTTTTAGAATAAAAAACAAGGTTATAAACCCCAAAAGCCCTGAAAATGTTAGAATTAAATTTGTTATCATAGTTTAAATTCATTCAAACAAATGAAGCTTTTCAACTTCTGTCTGTGAGGGATTAAATGAATATATAAATAGATTATTCTATTTTGTTTCTACAAAAATACTTTTTTTTTCATAAAAAATCATAATTTTAAAATAGAAACCTATTTTTTTAAGGAGTATTTTTTAGAAATGTATTTGTCTAAATATTTAGTAAGTATTTTCGATGTATTTATTTTATATGGAAGTACTGCCTTTATTTTTCTGTTACTAAAAACTTAAAACTTATTATTATTAAATTGAAAATAACCTGATTGTTGAATTTGCTATTTTTTTATTCGAACATCAATAATTATTTTTAATTTTTTACCCTCAACTACCAATTACCAATGAAATTAATTTTACTTTTATTCGTTGCCTTTTCAGGTTACTCACAAAAATTGCATCATCAAATGCTTTCTTCACAAGGTACAACTTCACGAACCTCTACTGGTATTATTTTAAGACAAACTGTAGGTCAACAAAGCGCTACAGGAAATTACAGAGATTCTAATTTTATTGTTGGACAAGGTTTTCAACAAAGCAATAAAATGAAAACTGCAGTTCTACCGGTTATTTCAGTTACCACAACCACCTATCCAAATCCATTTATTGACAGGGTTAATTTTCAATTTTCATCGCCAATAGCAGGTCCTTTTAAAATCTCATTATTTGACGTAATGGGAAGACTAGTTTATTATAAAGAAAAAACAGCCTTAAATAATATAGTAACTATTGACAATCTTTCTTTTGCGCAGGGAGAATATTTTGTTAAAATAACTGCGAAAAATTATACCTATTCCACTAATTTATTAAAAACACAATGAGAAAATTCTACCTATTATTGATCGCTATTATGGCGCTTACAAATTCCTATTCGCAAGAAGTTTATTTTTTAACGGGTAGCAATTTTACAAATTATAATTTTAACAATTCCAATGAGTCCATCGCAACCCCACTTCAAAGTGGCACAGGTAGCACATTCGAAATGGGTTATTCAAGACCGTTAAAAAACAACCGTTTTTCTCATACTGTTGCGGTAAATTTAAATGAATATAATGCTCTAGCAAGTTCAATGGCTAACAGCTACAAATGGGACACTAAATATCTTGGTGTTACAAACGCCTTGAATTATACAGTTCCACTTTCAAAAAATTTTAAATTACAATTTAAAGCAGGATTGAATTTGTCAACCATAATTTATGGTAAGCAAAAAATAAATGGAGTTATTTATGATTTGAAATCTCAAGATGAATTTTCTGGGTTGATTTTTATTCCAGATACAGGAGTTCAATTAAAATATAAATTAAATGAATTTGGTTATTTAAGTTTTGGCTACGGATTGTCAAGAAGTTTAATTCTATTTAATAACTCTCAAGAAAAACTAACAATAAGCACAAATCAAATTCTATTCGGTATTCATTTTAATATCAACAAATAATTAAAATTATGAAAAAGATAACATTACTTTTATTATTATTCGTTTCTTCAGTATTTTATGCTCAATCAAACGGAATTACATATCAAGCAATTATTTATAACCCAAATGGGGATGTAATTCCAGGTTATAATAATGCCAATTCTCCTTTGGCAAATAAAAGCGTTTGTTTGCAATTTTCAATTGTAGATGGAACCTCACAAACAGAATACCAAGAGAAAATTTCCACCATAACCGACGAATTTGGTATGGTAAATTTGGTAATTGGTTCTGGAGTTCAAACGGGTGGATATGCCACTTCTTTTTCTAATATTTATTGGAGTTACAACCAAAAAAGCTTAAAAGTTGCATTAGATATTGTAGGGCGATGTGATAATTTTGTTGAAATCAGTAATCAAAATTTTGAATCAATACCTTTTGCTTTTGCTGCGAATAGTGCTGAGAATGTTACAGGAGTGGTGCCAATTGAAAATGGAGGTACCAATGCCATTACGGTTTTAGGGGCCAAAACCAATTTAGGATTGCAAAGTGTTGATAATACAAGAGATTTAGACAAACCAGTAAGTACAGCTACCCAAGCCGCATTGAATGGTAAAGAAGACTTGGTTAATAAAAGTAATAACATGACCATTGACGGAACATCAATAACAAAATATCCAACAGTAAAATCGGTTAAAGATTATGTTGATGCGCGTCAAAGTGTACCTGGCCCTCAAGGTATAGCAGGACCAGTTGGTCCTCAAGGTCCACAAGGAGACAAAGGAGACATCGGAATTCAAGGAGATAAAGGAGACACTGGACTTCAAGGAATTCAAGGAGACATTGGACTTCAAGGAGATAAAGGAGACACTGGACTTCAAGGACTTCAGGGTGATAAAGGTGATATTGGACTTCAAGGAGACAAAGGAGACACTGGACTTCAAGGCGATAAAGGGGACACTGGACTTCAAGGAGACAAAGGAGACACTGGACTTCAAGGCGATAAAGGGGACACTGGACTTCAAGGAATTCAAGGAGACAAAGGAGACACTGGACTTCAAGGACTTCAAGGAGACAAAGGACTT
>CANKLD010000134.1 GCA_947483095.1 Bacteroidota bacterium | reverse complement strand
TTTGAAGTTTTTTAATAGCGACCATTCTAAAATTATTGTTCCCTATTTAAACGAACGTTTTGGTTTGCTATCCAGCTTTGATAGCATCCATTTGAATATTGCTAAAATAGAAATGGAAAGTGGCGAATTGCACATCGATGGGTTTTCATCAATTGCTAATTTAACTGTGAGTCACCCTAAAATTGCATCCAAAGAAGTAGTGGTTAAAAAGGCACTTTTCGATTATCATTTTCTTTTTGGCGAAAAATTTATGGCGATCGATAGCAGTTCTACCATTCAAATGAACGAGGTAAAAATGCATCCTTATGCGGAATACAGTACAGAGCAAGACACTGTTTACAAACTCAAAATTGCCATTCCAAAAATGAAAGCACAGCAGTTTATCACTTCTTTACCTAAAGGCTTGTTTTCGCATTTTGTAGGAATGGAAACCCAAGGAAATTTCGAATATAAATTAGATTACAAATTTGTAAAACACAAACAAAACCAACTTGTTTTTGAAAGTAAATTGACTAAGGAGAATCTTAGAATATTGAAATACGGAGAAGCCAATTTATCCAAATTAAATTCAGAATTTACTTATCGGGCAATTGAAAACGGAGTGCCGCAACGACCAATTTTTGTGGGTGCTTCCAACCCAAATTACACTCCAATAGATCAAATTTCACCCTATTTACAAAAAGCAGTTTTAACCTGCGAAGACCCCTCTTTTTTCTCTCACAGAGGTTTTATAAACGATGCTTTCAAGCAATCGATTATCAAGAATCTCAAAACCAAGAAATTTTCCCGAGGCGCTAGCACTATAAGCATGCAGCTGGTGAAAAATGTATTTCTAACCCGCGAAAAAACATTGTCCCGAAAATTAGAAGAAATTTTATTGGTTTACATATTAGAAAACAACCACATTTCAAGCAAACAGCGAATGCTTGAAGTTTACTTTAACGTCATAGAATGGGGTCCAAATGTGTATGGAATTGGAGAAGCGGCCAACTTTTATTTTAGTAAAAAACCGTCCGATTTAAACCTAAAGGAATGTTTGTTTTTGGCATCGATAGTTCCAAAACCTAAAAAATTCATGTACGAATTTGACACCGATGGATTCCTGAAAGCCTTTGAAAACAAAAAGCAAACCTTCATTAGTAATTTAATGCTGCGCCGCGGATTAATCATACCCGACGACACTATTGGTCAACATATTCCGATGGCAATTACTGGAAATGCGCGTTCGTTTTTAAAGTTTGAAGTCAGAGACACGATTCAAATTGACAGCACAATGGTAGAGGATTTTTAAATTTTTATTTTGGGCGTGCCCTCGTTTTAACGTCATTATTTAGAGTAAAATAAATCGTAAACTCGGTCAGGCTGTTCGCTAAAATGCCTGTTCCACCTTGTTTCACAGCCGATTTCCGCTGCCATCCTTCACGCAAAATTAGTTATACAAAAAGGGCTCGATAATTTTCAGCACCAAGATTGAGCAAGAACGTCACGACAATCAATACACCAAAATCCAAATTACATCGTTTAAAATTTGTTTCCTAAAAAGGAAACAATTACCTTTACGGATATTATATTAAAAGCCAATCAATGCAATACAAGTTCAATGTTGAATTTCTCGAACCTGCCATAGAATTTTTAGAAAGTTTAGATTCTAAATCAAGAGAGAAAGTCCTATATAATATTTGGAAATCAAGAGGTGTTAATGATGCCGAATTATTTAAAAAACTAAAGGGTGAAATTTGGGAATTCAGAACTTTATACAATAAACAATACATTAGGTTATTCGCATTTTGGGATAAATCTGATAAACAAGATACAATTGTAATTTCTACAAATGGATTAGTAAAGAAGACGGATAAAACCCCAAATACGGAAATTGAAAAAGCAGAAGCATTGAGAATAAACTATTTTAACGAAAAAAAATAAAAAAATGAAAACGTATAGTTTAGATGAACTAACAGATAAATTCGTTGGTATAAAAGGAACTCAAAACAGAGATGCTTTTGAAGATGAATTGAAATTAGAACTTATTGGTCAGAAAATCAAGCAAATTAGAAAAAATAGAAATTTGACTCAAGAGGAATTAGGACAATTAGTTGGCGTTAAAAAAGCTCAGATTTCTAAAATAGAAAACAGCTTAACAGACGCAAGATTTGAAACCATATTGAAAGTTTTTAAGGCATTAAATGCTAAAATTAATTTTAACATTGAACTCTTAAATTGACTTCCCCAAACAAAAAGGGCTGGAAATTATCCAGCCCTTTTTTATAAAATAAATTAAGATTTACTCAATTTCTGTAACTCTCAAGGTGTTAACCATTCCTTTATTTGCAATTGGCATAGCGGCTAAATTAATCAGCATATCGCCTTTAGAAACCAATCCTTTTTCGGTAGCAATTCTGTTGATATCATCGATGGTATCATCCGTACTTACAAATTTATCGTAGTAAAAAGTTTTCACTCCCCAAATTAAATTCAACTGCGTTAAGATTACTTTATTTGAAGTAAATACTAAAATATCAGCTTGTGGGCGCCATGCCGAAATTTGAAATGCCGTATAACCACTATTGGTTAAAGTACAAATTGCTTTGGCTTTAATAGCATTCGCCATAGTAGCAGCATGCTGGCAAATGGTTTTAGTAATATAACGTTTGGTTTTAATTTGCGGGGTATTTTGCGGAACTTGGATAAGCGGAGAATCTTCCACAGCTTCAATAATTTGAGTCATTTGTTGGATCACTTGCACCGGATAATTCCCTACAGAAGTTTCTCCTGAAAGCATCACGGCATCGGCACCGTCCATCACTGAGTTGGCAACGTCATTCACTTCTGCTCTTGTAGGAGTAAGACTAGTGATCATCGTTTCCATCATTTGCGTAGCGATAATTACAGGAATTCTAGCGGTTTTTGCTTTGTGTACTAATTCTTTCTGAATTAATGGAACTTCGTGTGCAGGAACTTCAACACCTAGATCTCCACGAGCAACCATTAAACCATCACAATGAGCGATTATAGAATCGATATTGGCAACGCCTTCTGGTTTTTCAATTTTTGCTATAATTGGAATTTTATGTTCGGAATGTTTTGCAATTAACTCTTGCAATTCTACTAAATCATCAGAAGTTCTAACAAATGAAAGCGCTATCCAATCTACTTTTTGCTCGATTGCAAAAATAGCATCGCGAACATCTTTTTCAGTTAAAGCAGGTAATGAAACTTTGGTATTTGGAAGATTTACCCCTTTTTTAGATTTTAAAGGACCACCTTGAATTACTTTGGCAACGACTTCGGAAGTTTTATTGGTTGAAATCACTTCAAACATTAATTTTCCATCGTCAAGTAAGATTTTTTCACCTGGATTTACATCATTTGGAAACTGTTTATAGTTCATATAAACTCTTTCCTTAGTTCCAGGAACATCTTCGGCAGTTTGAAAAGTAATAATATCACCAGGGTTTACAATTACTTCTTCATTCATCACTCCAACACGAAGTTTAGGCCCTTGTAAATCTCCTAAAATGGCGGCAGTATAACCAAACTCTTCATTAATACTTCTAATTAAATCTATTTTTGCTTTAACATCAGTGTAATCGGCATGTGAAAAATTAACTCTAAAAACATTTACTCCTGCCTCAATCATTGCTTTCAAGACTTCTTTAGTGCTACAAGCAGGACCTAATGTTGCTACAATTTTAGTTTTTTTGTTTGTTATCATTTTTATATTAAAAAATTAAATTATTTTTTGACTTTATGTTATTTGAATCAACAGAATAAACGGTTGCTATTTGAGAAATCGTATTCATCGATGCAATTATTTTGTCCATTTCGGCATCACTATTTTCAATTTTTAAGAAGTAATCTACCTTTTTTAATTCTGGTAAAAGAAACGCTTTTGTAGCTACTTCAAAACTAGATTCGCCAAATAAATTCTGATTATTATTGGTATTTAACGTGGTTACTTCGTTTTTATTTTGAACCAAACTCCAACAGCAATCGGTGTTGGTATTTTCATAAGTAAATCTCGAAAAAAAAGTTACCCCTTCTTTAATATTTATCTGAATTTCATTTTTGCTTTTACTTAATAATATGGGCAGTTTTTGATTCAAAAAATAAGCCAATCGATAATCTTCTAACGAAGTGTGAATTGCAATGAGTTCATAATCAACTTCATCAAATTCATCGATATG
>CANKLD010000133.1 GCA_947483095.1 Bacteroidota bacterium | reverse complement strand
TCTAAACAATTCAAGCCGGAAGTGTTAAAGGAAATTCGTGAAATTGAGGCTAAAAAGGATTTCTCCAATCCGAGATACATGGAATTATTGATGCCTAATTTTTATGCTGAGCACATTTGTAGAATCCCGCTTCAAGATTGGCCAGAGCCAGTAAACAGATCGTTTGCTAAAATCAATCAGTCGCTTTATGTGACGATGCAAGGTCCTAGTGAATTTGGACTTTCTGGGAAATTAGAAAAATGGGATCGTTCTCAAGATTTAACGAAAATTTTAACTCCAACACTTGTTATAGGCGCTAAACATGACACGATGGATCCTAAACACATGGAATGGATGTCGACACAATTTCAAAATGGAAGCTATTTATATTGCCCAAATGGAAGTCACATGTCGATGTATGACGATCAAGAAACGTATATGAGCGGCTTAATTAAGTTTTTAAAAGGCGTTGATGAAGGACAAAAGAAAACTAAGTTATAGGAAGTCAACTATTATATAATGTTATATTAAATCAACATTAAAATAGACTCCTTTATTTTCTTTTTGATTTATAGCATCTTGAATTAATAGTATAGCTGTTTCTAATAAGCAATTCGCTTCATAATTAGATAAGCTAAATTCAGTACATTCAATTGCTTTGGATTTTATTTCTAAAAGTTGGTGCATCGCTTTGTTTAATCCCTCATTGGATTTTACAATTCCAGCAGTGGAACTTATAATTTTTTGAATTTCACTTTTTTCTACTTTCAATAACGTATTCGTTTCTATATCAGTATCTAATAACAAATGGGGATTTAAATTATTAGTTAAAGCTAGTATTGAAAATTTTGCAAAAGCAATGGCTTCTAATAATGAATTGGAGGCCAATCTATTTGCTCCATGCAATCCTGTTGCTGCCACTTCGCCAATGGCAAATAAACCACTCACAGCAGTTTCACCATATTCATTCACTTTAACCCCTCCGCAAGAATAATGCTGAACTGGAACAACTGGTATCAATTCTTTTTGAATATTTATCCCTAATCTGTCAAAGCATTCTTTTTTAATGTTGGGAAAATGTGTATCAATAATTATGGGATCAATTTTGGTTGCATCCAAATAAATATAGGGGAGTTTTTGTAGATTGATCTCACTAGTAATTGCTCTTGATACAATATCTCTTGGGGCTAAATCTAGCCTTTCATCGTATTTGTACATAAAAACTTCTTCTTTTTCATTTTTTAATTGCGCACCGGAACCTCTCAAGGCTTCAGAAAGTAAGAAGGAAACATTCCCTTCCTGGTAAAGTCCTGTTGGGTGAAACTGAATAAAGGATAAATTTTCAATAGTTGCCCCCAACTTATTTGCGATATAAATACCATCACCTGTGGCATTTTGTTGATTGGTTGATTTTTCAAATAACCCACCAATACCTCCGGTTGCCAATACCAATTTACTACAAATTAAATTATTGACAAAGAAATTTTTATTATCAAATAGTTGAATTATAAAGTTGTTTTTTGTTGTTTTTTTTGCATTTATTAAGGTGGTGAATTCGTAGATAGCTACGTTTGCTAGGTCATTAATTTTATTTATTAATGACAATTGAATGTCCTTTCCAGTTTGATCTTCTTTATGCCAAATTCTAGCATCACTATGACCGCCTTCTTTAGCAAGATCAAATTCGCCATTATTTTTTTTATCAAATTGTACTCCCCATTTAATTAAATCTTCAATTAAATCAGGAGATGAATTAACTACTTTTTCTACAATTTTTTTATCATTTGTAAAAGCACCTGCAACTAGAGTATCGTTGATGTGTTTTTCAAAATTATCACCTAGCGCTTTCACAGCGGCTATTCCGCCTTGAGCCCAACTGGTATTGGTTTGATTTAAAGCCCCTTTAACTAACAAGCAGATCGAAAGCTTACCTTCTTTATAAATGGAGGTTTCAGATAAATACAAAAGCGTACTTAACCCGCCAATTCCGGAACCTACAATTACAATATCATATGATTGCTTCATGGGATTAAACTGCAAGCATGTTATTTAAAGCCTTCAATGCGCCCAATTGTGTCTTTTCATTCACTTGAATTTCTGGTAATTCATAGTACAAAGCATTGTATAATTTTTCGAGTGTATTCATTTTCATATACGGACATTCAGAACAAGCACAGGAATTTGACTCTAATGCTGGAGCGGGTATAATTGTTTTATTTGGCACCAACTGTTTCATTTTGTACAATATTCCAGCTTCTGTGGCAACAATAAATTTATCTGATGAAGAAGATTGAACATAATTTAGTAAAGCTGAGGTTGAACCAATAAATGACGCTTTGTTAAGTAGTTCGGGAAGACATTCTGGGTGAGCAATTAATTCTGCATCAGGATGTGTCAATTGTAATGCCTCTAATTTATCCATAGAAATATTGACATGCACAATACAAGCGCCATCCCAAAGAATTAATTCACGGCCAGTCATTTTTTGGACAAACATCCCTAAGTTTTTATCTGGAGCAAAAATAATTCGTTTGTCTTTTGGAATTGAATTTACAATAGTAACTGCATTGGAAGAAGTACAAATGTAATCGCTTTGCGCTTTTATTTCTGAACTACAGTTAATATAGCTCACCACTATAGCATCCGGATATAGGTTTTTAAAAGCGATGAATTCTGATTCTGGTGCAGAATCTGCCAAGGAGCAACCCGCATTTAAATCGGGTAAAAGTACCTTAGTAGTTGGGTTTAATATTTTAGCGGTTTCTGCCATAAAATGAACGCCGCAAAAAACAATAATATCCGAAGATTGTTTTTTTGAAGCTTGGGCTAAAGCCAAACTGTCTCCAACAAAATCAGCAATAGATTGGATGTCCTCACTTACGTAGTAGTGTGCCAATATTACTGCATTTTTTTCAACTTTCATTTTTAAAATGGCTTCTTTCAAATCGATTCCTTCAGGAACGGATCTACTTAAATAACCAACTTTTGCAATTTCATTTTCAAATAACATTTTATATAATTTTAAGGGAAATATCTATGGAATTAACATGGTGAGTTAAATCTCCTAAAGAGACAAAATCGATTCCTGTTTTTGCATACTCAACAATATTGCTTGCATTGATGCCACCTGAAGCTTCAATAGTTTTATGGGTAGTATTGTGTTTTAGTAATGCTATAATAGCTTCTGGTTTTAAATTATCAACCAAAATACGGTCAACAATTTCATAATTTTTAATACTATTAAATTCTTCTAAATTCTTAACTTCTACAATGACAGGGATTTGTAGGTTGTTAGATTTTAAATAGTCGCTACAAGATTCAATTGCTTTTTTAATATTGCCAGCTGCTTTAATATGATTGTCTTTAATTAATACCTGATCGTATAATCCAAATCGATGATTTACTCCGCCACCAATTTTGACGGCCCATTTTTCACAAACTCTAAAATTGGGTGTTGTTTTTCGAGTATCTAATATTTTAACATTATAAGGGGCAATTAAATGGACAAAGTAATTTGTTTTTGTGGCAATTGCACTCATTCTTTGCATGCAGTTTAGCAACAATCTTTCCGATTTTAAAATAGATTGAATGGAACCCTTAATATTTCCTATGGAAGTATTTTTATTGACAAATTCACCATCCGAAACATTAAAAGAAGTTGATAATAATGGATCAACTTGATTGCAAATCATTTTTGCCAAGTCAATTCCTGCAATAATACAGTCTTCTTTAACATAAAATACAGCTTCGCCTGTTTGGTCTTTATTAATAGTTGCTAAACTGGTAATGTCTCCGATGCCAATATCTTCAAACAAGGCATTAGTAATAAATGATTCAATATATTGCTGCATGAACTATACTACGATTTTTAAATTTAAATTAATGATGCAAACTGTTATTAAAGAGTTTTGTTAAACAAAAAATAATTTTTTTCTTTTAATAAAATTTTCAATATCCCCGCAAAGATAATCAAACAGCTATACTCTTGCAATAAGATTTTATTTAACACCTGTTAAAATTAGCCAATAAAATAAAAAAAATCCCACCGAAGCTGGATTAAAGGTTTCCATCTAGGGAATATAGCCTTATTGAGATAAGATTAAAATAAGAAATATTTCATTTTTTAGTTATCGAACCTGAATTGGTTAAGAAAATAAAAAACCCAAAAAACTAGATTTGTTAGGGGTTTTTTGTATCGAGAGAGAGATTTAAACTCTCGACCTCAGGGTTATGAATTGAGTTTTTACTCGATTTTT
>CANKLD010000132.1 GCA_947483095.1 Bacteroidota bacterium | reverse complement strand
TTCTTTTGTATTCGCCATAATAATTTATAAGTACTTAACTGGATTTGTATTTTCTTCTGATAAAATGATTGCAAAATTAAGGATTTTTTTTCTAAGAAAATCAACAATATAATTTTTTGTATACCTTTCGCTCTCAAAATGACCAATATCAGCTAAAATAAGTTGTTTTTCGGCTTCATAAAACTGGTGGTACTTCAAATCGGCAGTTAAAAACACATTGGCACCAGCCGAAATAGCATTTGCAATAGCAAAACTTCCAGCACCTCCAAGAAGGGCTACTTTTTTTATCGGTTTTCCAATAAAATCAGAATGTCTAATGGCTTCACACTGCATTTTATCCTTTACAAATAGCAAAAATTCCTTTTCATTCATGGGATTTTCTAATTCTCCAATTAATCCCATTCCAATATTTTGATGTTTATTTTGCAAAGCGGTTATTTCATAAGCGACTTCTTCGTAAATATGATTTTCAAAAAGGGCCTTTAAAATTTTGCTTTCTAATTGCTTTTCAAAGGTGACTTCAATTTTAATTTCATCGGCTTCAACTAATTCAAATCGGTTGCCAATTACTGGATTGCTGTTTTCATTTCCCATGTATGTCCCAGAACCTGTTGAAGTAAAACTACAATTTTGGTAGTTTCCGATAGTTCCAGCGCCAGCATCAAAAAGCGCATTTCTTACTTTTTCAACATTTTCAGGAACGGTAAAAGTGACTAATTTTCTAATATGGTTTCCTTTAGGAATTAAGATTTTAGTGTTTATTAAACCTAAAGCATTTCCAAATATTTTATTCACCCCTTCTGGATGATTGTCTAAAGCGGTATGAACGGCATAGATCGCAATATTATTTTGAATTGCTTTAATAACAGCTCTTTCCACATAATCTTTCCCTGTTATTTTTTTCAAACCAGAAAATAAAATAGGGTGGAAACACACCACTAAGTTGCAGTTTTTAGCAATTGCCTCTTCAATTACACTTTCTAAAGCATCGTGACAAACTAATATTCCAGTGGTTTCGGTTTCTAAATTACCAACTAATAATCCCACATTGTCAAAATCTTCGGCATAAGCCAAAGGAGCCATTTCTTCAAGTAAGGGAATGAGGTCTTTAATTTTATACATACTTGTGTTTTTGATTTTACAAATTAACGAAAAAACAATTCAACTTTTTTATAAAGATAAAATAGTATCTTTTTGAAAACGAAATGACTTCTAAAAATACGGTTTGTTAAGTACTTGGTTTCAATTAAATTTAAATTGTTCAAATTTTGTATATTTGTAATTCAAATTTCATTGTTATGACTACATTAACCTTAAAAATTAACGAGCGCACCAAGGCAGGGAAAGCATTTTTAGAAATGACAAAGGTTTTGGTTAATGACTCAAAAGGAATTGAGATTATTGAAACTAATTCCAAAAAAATTAAAGCCGAGGAAAGCCCTTATAATCCTGAGTTTGTAAAAATGATTCTAAAAGCGGAAAAAAGAGGGGATTATATAGAGATTAATCCAAAAGATATATGGGGAAGTTTAGGCTTAAAATAGAAAAATTAGCAGAACTTCATCTTAAAAAACATATCAAATCTGGAAATCAAGCTGCTATTAAAAAAATCAATATAATTTTAGAAGAACTTCAAGAAACCCCCTTTCAAGGAGTTGGTAAACCGGAAGCATTAAAACACGAACTTACTGGATTTTGGTCAAGAGAAATAAATTCTAAAGACAGGATTATTTATAAAGTTGACCAAAATATTGTTATTGTTTTCGTCATTTCTGCAATGGGACATTATTCCGATAAATAATTATGAACTTACTTCGAAAAATTCTATTTCCATTTGCCATTATATATAGTGCAATTACTTCATTACGAAATTTTCTATATGATACTGGGGTTTTCAAATCCTATTCTTTCCATTTGCCAGTAATTGCGGTTGGAAATTTAAGTGTTGGTGGAACAGGAAAAACCCCTCTAATAGAATACTTAATCCGATTATTATCTGAAAAATATAAAATCGCAACCTTAAGCAGAGGTTACAAAAGAAAATCTGAAGGTTTTATTTTGGCTGATGCCAATGTAAATGCCTCCATAATTGGAGATGAACCGTTTCAGTTTTATTCAAAATTCCCATCTATTCAAGTTGCAGTTGATGCTGATCGAAAAAATGGAATAGAACAATTGCTTTCTAATTCTAGAAAACCAGAAGTGATTTTATTGGATGATGCTTACCAACATCGTAAAGTAAAAGCAGGTTTTTATATTTTATTGACTTCGTATAATGAATTGTATTCTGATGATTTCCAACTACCTAAGGGAAATTTAAGAGAGAATAAGAGTGGGGCAAAAAGAGCTAATGTTATAATAGTTACCAAATGTCCGTCTGATTTATCGAAACCAGAACAAGCGAATATTAAAAACAAATTGGCAATTTCGCCGAAACAAACTTTGTTTTTTTCCACTATTGAATTTGATGAATATGTGTATTCTGAAAATGAAAAAAGACGAGTTTCAGAGATTCTAAATGTTGATAAATTACTTTTGGCTGGCATCGCAAAGCCTCAAACTTTTTTTGCACATTTACAAAGTAATAAAGAAGCGTGTTTGACTTTTCCAGATCACCATCAATTCACTGAAAAAGACTTGCTAGAAATTAAAAATAAAGCAAATAACAAAATTATTATTACCACTGAAAAAGATTTTGTTAGATTGAAAGGAAGCCTACCAAAAGAGGCACTTTTTTATCTTCCAATAAAAACTAAGTTTCTTTTAGAAGGAGATAATTTCGATAAAATAATTACTACTTATGTGGAATCAAATAAAGATTTTACTATTAATTAATTTAACTAACTTATTTTTTTTGAATTTATTAGCAAAATTAGATCTATAATTCTTGAAGAATACCCTATTTCATTATCATACCAACCCACAACTTTCGCCATTTTATCAATTACAGAAGTTAATTGTGCGTCAAAGACACAAGAATTGGTATTACCAATAACATCTACAGAAACTATTGAATCTTCGGTATATTCTAAAATTCCTTTAAAATTAGTTTGGGAGGCTGTTTTAAAAGCAGCATTAATTTCATCGATAGAAACTTGTCTTTTTACATTAAAGGTGATGTCGGTCAATGAACCATCTGGTACGGGAACCCGAATTCCACAACCTCCAATTTTTCCATCAAATTTAGGAAAGATTTTCGTCAATGCTTTAGCAGCTCCTGTGGTTGTTGGAACTATAGATTGTGAGGCACCACGAGCTCTGCGAAGGTCTTTGTGCGGTTGATCGTGCAAACTTTGATCGGTGGTATAGGAGTGAACAGTAGTAATATAAGCTTGTTCAATTCCGCACAATTCATCAATGATTTTAATCATCGGCGCGGCATTATTAGTGGTACAACTTGCATTGGAAATGATTGTTTCATCCCCATTTAAAATGGATTCGTTAACTCCTAAAACTACTGTTTTAATTGTATCCACTTCAGAGGGAGCACTCAAAATTACTTTTTTGGCTCCAGCCAATATGTGTTCGTTTATTTCATTAAAAGTCTTGTATTTTCCCGTTGCTTCTATAACAAAATCAATATCCAATGATTTCCAATCTAAATTGATTATTGATTTTTCATGAAAAAAAAAGTGTGATTTTCCATTTACAATAATCGCAACATCAGTACAGCTGCATTCATAGGGAAGTTTCCCATGAATACTATCGTATTTCACAAGATGAGCCATCGTTTTATTGTCGGCAATATCATTTATCGCAACGACCTCAATAGAGGGATGGTTGATTAACAGGCGAAATAAATTTCGACCAATTCTACCAAATCCATTTATGGCAATTCTTGTTTTCAAGTGTATTGTTTAATCGGTTAATTGTTTATTTGTTGAATCGGTTACACAATTAAACGATTCAACAAATTAACTTTTTTATAATATATGTTTTTGAGCTTTATAAGAAGAACGAACTAATGGGCCGCTTTCAACATGTCGGAAGCCTAATTCTAGTCCGAATTGCTCATATTTTGCAAATTGATCTGGAGTAATAAATTCCTTTACAGGTAGGTGTTTTTTACTTGGTTGCAGGTATTGGCCGATGGTAACCACATCAACATTTGCTTGGCGCAAATCTTTTAATGTTTGAAATACTTCTTCTTCAGTTTCACCTAATCCAAGCATTATCCCCGATTTAGTTCTATTGATTCCTTTTTCTTTAAGGTATCTTAAAACTTCCATACTTTTATCGTATTT
>CANKLD010000131.1 GCA_947483095.1 Bacteroidota bacterium | reverse complement strand
GTCGACACTCTATTTTGTCTATTAGTTATCCAAGCTTCCACTCTAGTAATTTGTACCCTACTGTCTACATATGGATAATTTTTGAGGGATTCATCGTATCTATTTCGAAAATACTGAGAAAGGAAAAAGTGACGATCTGCATCATAATCTAATGCAAATAATTCAAATTCTTGGATGGTTCCTCCTCCTTGCGAGGTCACCGACTTCGTTTGAGACTTTTGTTCTGAGAAAACCCCTGTAATTGTAGTTTTACCAAATTGAAATTGTGCTTTTACACCAAATAAACTCTGAGCTCCTCTAATTAATGAAGTATTTAATGGCATGCTTACATTTCCAACTTCAATTTTCTGAATAATATCATCTTCATTGGCTTTATAATCTGGGTTGTACTCAAGCTTGATTAAATTTTGAAATGCAAATGTAGATTGCGTATCGTAATTGGCATTTACATTTAATCGAGTACCTACTTTACCCATCAAACTCATGCTTATTCTTTGATTAAAATCAAAAGTGGTATTGGAAGCATTTTGAGTAGAAAAAGAAGGATTATCTTGCTTAGTATAACGAGCACCGAGATCCATTTCAACGGACCCAGTTGGTTTTACATCTATGGTATTTCCTCCAAATATGGTTTCAAAAAAACTATTATTAACATAAAATTTGGGTAGTAAATCCTTTTTAGCAGCTTCGCTTCCTTCTTTTTTCCCATCTATGGCATCTAACTTTTTCTTATAATAATTTCGTATGGATTCTTTTAAAACCATCGATTCATATTCTTTAGGAGTTAGAAATTTAGGGTAATTAATAGAATATCCAGCAATGGTACTTGTGTAAATATAGCGATCAGTTTTAGGATCATACACATATAAATTTACTATACTTGGTGGGTTGTTTAACCCGATTTGACCAACTGAAAAACCCATTTTGGTTGAGTCTTGAACAACAGTATTGTCTTGAGCTTGTATGTTATACCCAGAAAATAATATCAGAAAAAAGATACTTATTTTTAATATTATATTTATGCTTTTTATATGTAAAGTTCTCAAAAATTATAAGTTTTTTAATGCTAATTTGATGATATTTTCTACGGTAGCTTCCGGGTTCTCTTTCACAATTTTTTCTACCACTCGTTCGCTAGATTTTCTAACAAATCCCAAAACCTCCAAAGCAGATAACGCTTCATCTTTATTTGTATTGTTTTGAATCATAGAAACTTCGTCTAAATCATATAATTTTAACACTTTATCCTTTAAATCTAATAGTACTCTTTGCGCTGTTTTACTTCCAATGCCTTTAATTGATTGAATTGTAACAAGGTCCCCAGAGGCAATTGCTCGAATAATTTGTTTTGGTTCTAATGAAGAAAGCATTGTTCTGGCAATACTTGCTCCAATACCAGAAACGGAAAGCAACATTTTGAAAATCTCGCGCTCTGATTTTTCTACAAATCCAAAAAGGGTGTGTGAATCTTCCTTAATTTGAAGATAGGTAAATAATTTTATTGCCTCCGTATTTGGCAGAAGAGAATACGTATGTAATGAAATGTTCACGTGGTAACCCACTCCATTACAATCTATAATAACTTCGGTTGGGTTTCTCTCTACTAATTTTCCTTGTAAGTGTGCTATCATTTTAGAATGTAATTTTCAAATATAAGAAAAATCTTCTACACTATATTCGCAATTGTTTTAATAAAATCTCGTGTTTTTTTCTACTTACTTTAATCTATTTCTCTTTTCTTTTTCTTGAGCATCAACTACTGCAACCGCTACCATATTTACCATTTCTTCCACACTTGCACCCAATTGAAAAATATGCACTGGTTTATCCATTCCCAACATAATTGGTCCAATAGAATCCACTTTATTCAATTCTTTTAATAATTTATAAGTGATATTAGCCGATTCAAGATTAGGAAATATTAAAGTATTTACTCTTTTTCCTGCCAATTTAGAGAATGGAAACTTAGCTTTTAACATTTCTGGATTTAATGCAAAATCAGCTTGAATCTCTCCATCTACAATCATTTCTGGGTGATTTTTATGTAAAAAATTTACGGCATCTCTCACCTTTGTGGCGCTTTCATTAGTAGAAGAACCAAAATTAGAAAAAGAAACCATTGCAATAACGGGATCAACACCAAACATTTTTGCTGCAGTTGCAGTCATAATAGCAATTTTTGCTAAATCTTCAGCTGATGGATTAATATTAATGGCTGTATCTGATAAAAACATTGGCCCACGAGCCGTCATCATCATATTTGTTGTGGCAACAAGAGAAACTCCAGGAGCTTTATCGATAAGTTGCAATATTGGTTTCACAACAGATGGATAACTTCTTGAATGCCCACTTACCAATACATCTGCTTGTCCTTCGTTGACCATCATGGCAGCAAAATAGTTTCTTTCCCGCATTAATTTTTGAGCATCTAAAAAAGAAATCCCTCTTCTTTTTCTCGTTTTCCAATAAACATTTGCAAATTTATTTCTCCTAGATTCCTCTTCTTTAATTTTAGGGTCTATAATTTGTACTTCAGCTTCAAAACCAAGTTCCTTTTTTAGTTCTAGTATAATTTCCATATTACCTAATAATATTGGCATACCAATTCCTTCTTCATAAACAATCTGAGCTGCTTTTAGAACATCTAATTCATCTGCTTCAGCAAAAACAATTGTTTTAGGATCCGATTTTGCTCTGTTAGTAATCAAACGGAGCATTTTATTATCATTTCCTAAACGGTCTAAAAGTTCTTCTTCATATTTGTTCCAATCAAGAATTGGCTGTAAAGCAACCCCTGAATCCATAGCGGCTTTTGCAACAGCGGGTGCTACAACTGTTATCAATCTTGGATCAAATGGAGATGGAATTATATACTCGCGTCCAAAAACTAATTTGGTCGCACCATAAGCAATGTTTACTTGCTCTGGAACGTTCTCTTTTGCTAATGCAGCAAGTGCTCTAACAGCAGCCATTTTCATAGCCTCATTAATTTTAGTAGCTCGAACATCTAAGGCTCCCCTGAAAATATAAGGAAAACCAAGTACATTATTTACCTGATTAGGATGGTCAGACCTACCAGTTGCCATAATAATATCTTTTCGAGTTGCAATAGCAAGATTATAATCAATTTCAGGATCTGGATTTGCCATCGCAAAAACGATTGGATTTTTAGCCATTCCCAATAACATTTTTGGAGTCATAATATTGCCAGAAGACAATCCCAAAAACACATCGGCTTCTATTAATGCTTCTTCAAGTGAAAATGCCTTTATATCCTTAGCGTATTTTTGTTGCAAAACAGATAAAGAAGGATTGTTTTTTGTTAAGAGTCCTTTACTGTTAAACATGAATATATTTTCTAATTTCACTCCAAGTAAAATATACAAATCAGCACAAGCAAGAGCGGCTGAACCGGCTCCAGAAACAACCATTTTTAAATCTTCCGCTTTTTTTCCAGCTAACTCTAATGCGTTTAATAAAGCTGCTGATGATATAATTGCAGTTCCGTGTTGATCATCATGCATCACGGGAATATTTAGCTCCTCAACTAATCTTCTTTCAATCTCAAAAGATTCTGGAGCCTTAATGTCTTCAAGATTAATCCCTCCAAAGGTTGGTGAAATATTTTTTACTGTTTGAATAAATTCTTCTACATCTTTCGTCCCGATTTCAATATCAAAAACGTCAATACCAGCAAAAATTTTAAACAGTAATGCTTTTCCTTCCATTACGGGTTTTGAAGCTTCCGGACCGATGTCTCCCAATCCTAAAACGGCAGTTCCATTAGTAATTACAGCTACTAAATTTCCTTTTGAGGTATATTTATATACGTTGTTTATATCTTTTTCAATTTCAAGACAAGGCTCAGCAACACCTGGTGAGTAAGCCAAAGACAAATCTCTTTGTGTGGCATGTTTTTTTGTTGGAACTACTTGAATTTTTCCAGGTGTTGGTTTGGCGTGATATAATAACGCTTCTCTTCTTTTATTGTGATTGTCCATTATTTTAATTTAAAAATATCTCACAAAGATAGAAGTCTTAGTTTAAAAAGCACCCTTTTTTTTAGTTTTATACTTTAATATTTAAATAAAAAGTCGCTAAATTGTGACTTAATTATTTGACCTATTTTTAAAATGATTTATTGAGAAATATAAGAATCTAAATGTTTAATAATTTCTTTTTGTACTTCGATTATTGCTTTTACAACGTCACTTATTGAAATAATACCAATAATAGTTCCGTTTTCGGACACCGGCAAATGCCTTACTCTTTTAGTATTCATTAATTCCAT
>CANKLD010000130.1 GCA_947483095.1 Bacteroidota bacterium | reverse complement strand
ACTCATAATTCCCACATTTTGAAATCCTGCTGCATCCAATCCTTGGCGCAAACGCAAAACGCGACCGTCCATCATATCGCTTGGGGCAACAAAATCGGCTCCCGCTTGAGCGTGAGAAACGGCCATTTTTACTAAAGCGTCGTTGGTAGAATCGTTTTCTACATCACCATTGGCAATAATCCCGTCGTGACCATAAATGGAATAGGGATCCAAAGCCACGTCTGGCATTACAATCATTTCTGGGCAAGCAGCTTTGATGGCTTGGATAGCGCGTTGCATCATTCCTTTTGGGTTCCAAGCTTCTTTTCCGGTATTGTCTTTTAGTGATTCATCCACTTTTACGTAAATGTTTACGGCACGAATTCCTAATGCGAACAATTCTTTGACTTCTTCGACAGTTAAATCGATAGAACGACGAAAAATTCCTGGCATGGATGAAATTTCGGTTTTGTAATTTTCACCTTCTGAGATGAACATTGGAAACATAAAATCGGATGGACTTAATGTGGTTTCACGAACTAAACTTCTAATGGATTCGTTTACTCTTAATCTTCGGCCTCTTTGTAATGGGAACATAAATAAGCCCCCTGTCCCCCAAAGGGGGAATTCCTATCAGGGGTCAATAGGTTTTTAGTTACTACATTATTTTTTCATTGTTTTTTAGACTCCTATTTCTTCTTGCGAAGTTCCCCCTTCGGGGGTTAGGGGGCTAGCCATTCTCTAGGATTCTCTAACACTTCTATTAATTTTTCTTCCTCACTTCCTTTTTCAGGGTGATGGTCGTAAATCCACTGAACACGTGGCGGCAAACTCATTAATATACTTTCAATTCTGCCATTGGTTTTTAAGCCAAAAAGCGTGCCTTTGTCGTGTACCAAATTGAATTCGACATATCTTCCACGCCGGATTTCTTGCCACTTACGTTGTGCTGAAGTGTAAGGCAAATTCTTTCTTTTTTCGACAATTGGAACATACGCTTCCAGAAAACTATTACCCACTTCGGTTACAAAATGGTACCAATCTTCCATTGACATATCTTCGGTTGCTTTGCAATAATCGAAAAATAATCCTCCAATTCCTCTTGCTTCATTTCTGTGAGCGTTCCAAAAATAATCATCGCATTGTTTTTTGTATTTTGGATAAAAATCTAAATTATGTTTGTCGCAAGCGGTTTTACACGTTTGATGAAAATGTATTGCATCATCCTCAAACAAATAATAAGGCGTTAAATCCTGACCGCCGCCAAACCACGATAGCCCCCCAGCCTCCGAAGGGGGAGTTTCCCCCAAATCGGTTAAAGGATACATTTCAAAATAGCGCCAATTGGCATGAACGGTTGGCACCATTGGATTTTTAGGATGGATTACCAAACTCAATCCGCAAGCAAAAAAATCAGCTTCACCAACTCCAAACATTTTCTGCATGGCTTCCGGTAATTTTCCGTGTACTGCTGAAATATTCACACCGCCTTTTTCAAAAACTCCCGAACCTTCGGGCCCGTTTTCTATAACGCGTGTTCTTCCGCCTCCGCCTTCTGGTCTCTCCCAAATGTCCTCACGGAATTTGGCAACACCATCAGCAGCTTCTAATCCTGAGCAGATATGATCTTGTAGAGTTTGTAGGTATTGGTAGAATTTGTTTTTCATCGGCCTCACCCCCAACCCCTCTCCAAAGGAGAGGGGAGCAGAGGAATTGTTAAATTATTAATTTTTTTGTTCCTTCCCTTCGGGAAGGCTAGGATGGGATTTTATACTCCTTCACCGCATCCACAAATGCTTTTGCATGGTCGACGGGAATATTTGGTAAAATTCCGTGCCCTAAATTGGCAATATATTTGTCTTTTCCGAATTCGTCAATCATTTGGTGAACCATTTTTTTGATCACTGGAATTGGCGAAAGCAATCGACTTGGGTCAAAATTTCCTTGCAATGTGATGTTTCCACCAGATAAATACCTTGCGTTTCTTGGCGAACACGTCCAATCCACTCCTAATGCTGAAGCCCTACTTTTCCCCATTTCTCCCAACGCAAACCAACATCCTTTTCCAAAAACAATTACTGGTGCGTCATCTGCCAATGCTTCCACGATTTGGTTGATGTATTTCCAAGAAAACTCTTGATAATCAACTGGCGAAAGCATTCCGCCCCAAGAGTCGAAAATTTGAACGGCATCAACCCCTGCTTTCACCTTTTCTTTCAAATATAAAATAGTGGTATCGGTGATTTTTTGTAATAATACGTGTGCTGCAACTGGATTGGAGAAACAAAATCCTTTTGCAGTATCAAAACTTTTTGATCCTTTTCCTTCCACTGCATAACAGAAAATCGTCCATGGCGAACCTGCAAAACCAATTAATGGAACTTCATCGTTCAACATTTCTTTGGTCAATTTAATTGCATCCATTACATAACCCAAAGTTTCATGGATATTTGGCACAATCACCTTTTCGACATCCTGAATAGTACGAATTGGGTTAGGCAAAAACGGCCCAATATTCTCTTTCATTAAAACTTCAATTCCCATAGCCTGAGGAACAACCAAAATATCCGAAAATAAAATCGCCGCATCGGGACCAATTCTGCGAATGGGTTGAACGGTAATTTCAGCCGCTAATTCTGGAGTTTGACAACGCGTGAAAAAATCATATTTGTCACGCAACGCGATGAATTCTGGCAAATATCTTCCCGCTTGACGCATCATCCAAACCGGAGGGCGCTCCACTGTTTCTCCTCGTAGTGCTTTTAAAAATAGGTCGTTTTTAAGCCCCCTAACCCCCAAAGGAGGAACTTGAATAGCTATATTGTTCATTATAGTAATTTATTAAACTTATTATCTTTCTAAATTTCAGTCTTTCTTTATTTTTATAAACTTCCCACATTCCCCCTTTGGGGGTTAGGGGGCCTATTTATACTCTTCGATACATTCTTCAATCACGTTTTCAATTGACGGTTGGGATGCAATAATTATATTAGTAACTGTTTTTGGTAATGCATCCGCAGTTGTTTCGCCAATGCAAAAGCAAAGCTCTTTTTTTATAGTATTTTCTTTCAAATAACTTTCTACTCCCGAAGGGCTGAAAAACAAAATAGCTTCTACCGCTTCTTTAACTTTTTTTGGAGTCAACGATGTTTCGTATACCTGTATTTCATTAAACTTAATTTTTGATTCTTTTAGTGCTTTTGGCAAAGTTTCTTTTCGCAAATTTCCACTATAAAAGGTGTAGCTTTCATTGGCATAAATCAACGTGATGATTTCAGCTAAATCAGTTGCGTAATCAACGTAAACGATAACATTAAATCCGTTTTCTTCTAATAATGCTTTTGTTTTTATTCCAACACAAAAAACATTTTTCGATTTTAATTCTTGACATTTTGGATGAAGCAATACACTTTGAGCGGCATTTTGACTTGTAAAAATTAAGTTGGTATTGATTTCTTGAAGCTCAAAATTCTGATTTCTTGTAGCGATAAAATCTGCCTCAATAACTGAAAAATTAGCGTTTTCTAACGTTTCTCTTTGAGTTGGAGAAAGTACTTTCGTAGACAATATGTGCACTAGATTACCCATCCTTTTTCAGAGATTCTTTAATGTTAGTCATCAGTTCTTCACCGCCATTGCTCAAAATTTCTTTTGCCAATTCAAAGCCGATTTTCTTCCATAGTTCAATTGGAACTACTTTTTCAACTTCCATTTTTTGCGTTCCATCAATGGAAAAAAGGGCGCCTTTAAATTCGATGGTATCCTCAGTAAATTTTGCAATTGCACCAATTGGCGCCGTACATCCGCCTTCTAATGTTCTTAAAAATTGTCTTTCTATATAGGTACAAATATCGGTTTCCAAATCGTTTAATTCGGAAACTGCTTGCCAGCAAAATTCGTCATTTGCCATTGCTAAAACTACCATTGCGCCTTGAGCTGGCGCCGGAATCATCCAGTCCAAGACTTCGTATTTTTTTGGTTTAAGACCTATTCTCTCTAATCCCGCTGCTGCAAATAGGGCTCCGTTCCAATCACTATCATTCAGTTTTTGCATTCGCAAATTTACGTTTCCGCGTAAATCAACCACTTTGTGATTTGGATATTTGTGCAACCATTGTGCTTGACGACGCAAACTTCCCGAAGCGATTGTACCTTCTTCAGATAGAAAATCTAAATTGGTTTTATAAATTAATAGGTCTTTTTCGTTGGCTCTTTCTAAAACTGCCGCTTGAACAATTCCTTCAGGTAATGCGGTAGGAACGTCTTTCATGGAATGAACGGCAATATCAACTTGACCATTGATCATAGCAATATCAAGGGTTTT
>CANKLD010000129.1 GCA_947483095.1 Bacteroidota bacterium | reverse complement strand
ACAATTCCTTTTTGAGTAAGTTCTTTTGCTCTTTTTAAAATTTTTGTCAAAATTAGTTCTGCAACTAAACTGGTTTTATGAAAATACACTTGCCAGTACATTAATCGCCTTGCCATCAAAAAATTTTCAACCGAATAAATCCCTTTTTCTTCAATTACCAATTGATCATCTACTACCGTCATCATTTGAATTAATCGGTCGGAACTGATATTTCCTTCTGCAACACCTGAATAAAAACTATCTCTTTTTAAATAATCCATTCGATCCATATCTAGCTGACTTGATATCAATTGAAGCATGAATTTTCGATGATAATCACCTTTAAATATTTGTATAGCCAAGCTTAATTTACCTCCAAATTCTTCGTTCAATTTATTCATAAAGAATAAAGAAATGGCTTCGTGATTGATATTTTCAACGATACTGTGCTCCATTGCATGTGAAAACGGGCCGTGACCAATATCATGAAGTAAAATGGCAACTAGTAAGGCATTTTCTTCGTCTTCAGAAATTGAAACCCCTTTAAAACGAATTACTTCAATGGCTTTTTGCATAATGTGCATACAACCTAAAGCATGGTGAAAACGAGTGTGGTGTGCGCCAGGATAAACCAAATATGACAAACCCATTTGTGATATTCTACGCAATCGTTGAAAATACGGATGTTGAATTAAATCATAAATAAATGGATTTGGAATAGAAATAAACCCATAAATTGGATCGTTTAATATTTTTAATTTATTGATTTGATTCACTTTTTAATGGATTTTGTTCTGCAAATATAAACAATTATCACTTTTTATGAATTACGATTTTAACAAAAAAAAGACCGCACTAAGTACGGTCTTAAAATTAAGCTATTTGCTTTACCAAATAACCACTCTTAGAGAATCCGGTTGGTACATTTTATTACCCGGTTTTACATTAAAAGTTTTGTAAAATTCAGGAATATTACTTAATGGACCGTTAATTCTGAATTGCGCTGGCGCATGCACATCGGTCATAATCTGTGATGCCAAAGCCTCATCTTTACTATTTACCATCCAAGCATATCCATAAGCAAGGAAAAAGCGTTGGTCTGGAGTCAAATTACTAATTTTCTGCTTATTTTTAAACTGTGCTGTTTTCTTAAAAGCTTCATAACCCATAACTACACCCCCTAAATCGGCAATATTTTCACCTTGAGTTGCGTCGCCATTAATGTGTTTGTTTCTTAAAACAGTGTATTTATTAAATTGAGCAACTATCAATTTTGTTTTCGCTTGGAATTTTTTCAAATCTTCTGGCGTCCACCAATTGTTCAAATTTCCGTTTTCGTCATATTGACTCCCTTGATCATCAAAACCATGGGTAATTTCATGTCCAAAAGTAGAACCACCAATTATTCCATATAAAATTGCATCGTCAGGCATTCTACCTTCATAACCTGGAACAATAATATTACAAGCTGGAACTACAATTTCGTTATTACTTGGGTTATAATAGGCGTTGTAGGTTTGTGGCTGCATGCTCCATTCGGTTCTATCAACTGGTTTTCCATATTTATTGATCATGTCTTTATAGCCCCAAATATTTGCTTGTATTACATTGGCACAATAGGATTTTCTATCTATTTTCATTGAACTCAAGTCTTTCCATTTATCAGGATAACCCACTTTCATTACAATTTTACTTAGTTTATTGAGTGCTTTTACCTTCGTGGCTTCACTCATCCAATCCAGTTTTTTGATATGGTCTGCGTAAACATCACGAATATTATTTCCAATTTCTAATAGCTTTTCTTTGGAGCCTTTTGGCAAATATTCCGCAACATATACCTGTCCAATTAGCTCTCCAAGATAATTATCTGTTTGCCCCACTACCCTTTTCCATCTAGGTTTTTGTTTTGAAACACCATTCATTACAGTGGAATAAAATTTGAAATTTTGTTTTTCAATATCGCTATTTAAATAAGCTGCATAAGAATTTACTAAATCCCATTTTAAATACGTTTTCCAATCTTCAATAGAATAGCTTTTTACAAACGTATTTAAAGCTTTGTAAAATTCTGGTTGACCAACAATTACAGAATCGGCTTTAGCAACACCAAGAACTGGAAACATTGAATTCCAATTGATATTTGGCGTGATTTTTCCTAAACTAACAACCGTCATTTTATTGTAATTTTTTATTGGATCACGAAGATCTTCTAATTTTCTTGATGCTTTGGCTAAATCCGTTTCTAATTTCATAATTGAAGTAGCGCTGGCTTCGTTTTGACCAATTAATTTCAGCATTGCTTGAAGGTGTTTTACATATTCCGTTCTGATTTTTACGGTTTGTTCATCTGTATTGAAATAGTAATCACGATTACCAAGTCCTAAACCACCTTGTCCTAAAAATAGTGCGTATTTAGTACTAATTTTATCATCTTGACTCAGGTAAAATGAAAATGCTGGGCTTGCACCAATGGTGTGAAGATGAGCAATTGAGTTTAATAATGAAGGGATATCTTTTATTGCATCAATTTTAGCAAACTCCGATTTTAAAGGTGAAATTCCGGCTTTATTGATAGCGATTGAATCCATTCCGGAAGCATAGAAATCTCCTATTTTTTGTTTGTTACTTCCAACTTCAGCAGATTCATCTTGAGAAGATTTTTCACAAATTTGCTTGATTTGATTGTTAATCGTGTCGGCAATGGTGCGGAAAATACCGTTACTTTGTTCTGTAGATGGAATTGGGTTGTTTTTAAACCAACCGCCATTGGCATATTTAAAAAAGTCGTCAGCAGGATTTACCAAAGTGTCTCGATTGGTGACTAAAGGGTCTGACAATTCAATTTCTTTTTTATTGCAACTTAAAAAATTTAAACTTGCTACAATAAGGATTAATAGTATTCTTGAATTTTTCATAATGCTAAATTTTTAGTTTTTCGATCATCAAATTTAAAGATTAAAATTGGTTTGCGCTAAAATATATTTGATTAATGAAATGCAAAATTTTATAAATTGAATAATCATCAAATAAAAATCAAAAACGGTTTTAGCCCTGATTACTTCACTTAATTTTATAGTATTTGGTGTTCAGTGAACTTCGTTTGCAGAGGAACTCCCTCGCTTTTTAGCGAGGAGTGGAACGGAAAGCAGGAATAAGCTCCAAAAAAATTACAATAAAATTAAGAAGTTAGCGTTGAAAAAGTGTTAATTTGCTTCATTATTTTTATTAAATAGTGGAACTAAAAAAAGCGATATGGAAAAGATCAAAATTCTTTGGGTTGATGATGAAATAGAATTGTTAAAACCGCATATTTTATTTTTGGAAATGAAGAATTACCAGGTTACGAGTTGTAACAATGGTCGTGATGCCATAGAAATATTTGAGGAAGGCGATTTTGATATCGTTTTTCTGGATGAAAATATGCCTGGAATGAGCGGATTGGAAACCTTATCTGAAATGAAAGAGAAAAAGTCGGCAACCCCAATGATTATGATCACTAAGAGTGAAGAAGAATATATAATGGAGGAAGCGATTGGGTCGAAAATTGCAGATTATTTGATTAAGCCTGTTAATCCAAATCAGATATTATTGAGTTTGAAAAAGAATTTGGATCATTCCCGATTGATATCTCAAAAAACGACAATGGATTACCAGAAGGAATTTAGAAAAATTTCGATGGAAATGGCTATGGTAAATTCTTATGAAGATTGGATTGAGTTGTATAAAAAATTGATTTTTTGGGAATTAGAGTTAGAAAACATCAATGATCACGGGATGATTCAGATATTAGAATCTCAAAAAGTAGAAGCTAATTCGCAATTTGGAAAGTTTATTGAACGAAATTATGAAGATTGGTACGAACCAAAAGCTGATAAACCAGTATTGTCTCATAATTTATTTCGTGAATTGGTTGTTCCTGAAATTACAAAAAAAGACAAACCTATTTTGTTTGTAGTGATTGATAATTTGCGTTACGACCAATGGAAAGTATTTGAAAGTGTGGTAAATAACCATTACAAATTAGAGAAAGAAGTTCCTTATTATGCTATTTTACCTACGGCAACTCAATATGCAAGAAACGCCATTTTTTCAGGATTAACTCCCCTTGAAATGGAAAAACAATTTCCACAATATTGGAAAAACGATCCTGATGAAGGAGGAAAAAACTTGTATGAAGCGGAGTTTTTAACAGCTCATTTAAAACGTTTGGGATTAAATATTAAACAAGATTACTTTAAGATTACCAATTTGGCTGCAGGAA
This sequence comes from Bacteroidota bacterium, assembly GCA_947483095.1. Next base: position 77 of record CANKLD010000129.1, on the reverse strand, counting down.
AAAAATTAGTTGATAATTTTAAAACTTACAAAAATAATGACTTGGTAACTGTGGTTTATAATTTTGTGGACATGCTT
>CANKLD010000128.1 GCA_947483095.1 Bacteroidota bacterium | reverse complement strand
TGAAGGACTTTACGATGGAGTTTCTACGTCAGAATTGGATAATTTAGCTGCAGAAACTGCGGCATCAATGACCATTGCACATCCTGATTATGCACAATTAGCAGCGCGTATTGCGATTTCTAATTTGCACTCAAATACCAAAAAATCGTTCTCGGAAACCATGGACGATATGTTCAATTATGTAAATCCAAGAAACGGACTTTCGGCTCCATTACTTTCGGAAGAAGTACATAAAGTAATCATGGAAAACGCTGAGTTTCTAGATTCACATATCATTTACAATAGAGATTTTAACTACGATTATTTCGGTTTTAAAACCTTAGAGCGTTCTTATTTATTGAGAATTAACGGAAAAATTGTAGAGCGTCCGCAACACATGTTAATGCGTGTTTCTGTAGGAATTCACTTAGAGGATTTGAAATCGGTGATTGAAACCTACGACTTAATGTCGAAAAAATACTTCACTCACGCTACGCCAACCTTGTTCAACGCTGGAACTCCAAAGCCACAAATGTCTTCTTGCTTCCTTTTAGCGATGCAAGACGATAGTATCGATGGAATTTATGATACGTTAAAACAAACGGCTAAAATTTCACAATCGGCAGGAGGAATTGGACTTTCAATTCACAATGTTCGTGCGACAGGATCTTACATCCGTGGAACTAATGGAACTTCGAACGGGATTGTTCCAATGCTAAGAGTTTTCAATGATACCGCTAGATATGTAGATCAAGGAGGAGGAAAACGTAAAGGTAGTTTTGCGATTTATATTGAAACCTGGCATGCTGATATTTTCGATTTCTTAGATTTGAAAAAGAATACTGGAAAAGAAGAAATGCGTGCAAGAGATTTATTTTTTGCTATGTGGACTTCCGATTTATTTATGCAACGCGTTCAAGATGACGGAAACTGGACTTTAATGTGTCCAAACGAATGCCCGGGACTTTACGATGTTCACGGCGAAGAATTTGAAGCGTTATATACTTCTTATGAAGCAGCAGGAAAAGGTAGAAAAACAATTAAAGCACATGAATTGTGGGAGAAAATTCTAGAATCTCAAATTGAAACTGGAACGCCATACATGCTTTATAAAGATGCTGCCAATAGAAAATCAAACCAGAAAAATTTAGGTACGATTCGTTCTTCGAATTTATGTACCGAAATTATGGAATATACTTCAAAGGATGAAATTGCGGTTTGTAATTTAGCGTCACTTTCATTACCTATGTTTGTTGAAGATGGAAAATTCAATCACGAATTATTTTATACCGTTACTAAAAGGGTCACTAGAAACTTAAACAAAGTAATTGATAGAAATTATTATCCTGTAATTGAAGGAGAAAATTCTAACAAGCGTCACCGACCAATTGGATTAGGGGTACAAGGTTTAGCCGATGCTTTCATTATGTTGCGTCTACCGTTCACGTGTGATGAAGCAAAAACATTAAACCAAGAAATTTTTGAAACCATGTACTTTGCAGCGGTAACCGCATCGATGGAAATGGCAATCGAAGAAGGTCCGTATTCAAGTTTTGAAGGTTCGCCGATATCACAAGGGGAATTCCAACACAATCTTTGGGGTGTAAAAGACGAAGAACTTTCAGGACGATGGGATTGGGGAGCATTGCGTAAAGAGGTAATGAAAAATGGCGTAAGAAACTCGCTTTTAGTGGCACCTATGCCAACGGCTTCCACTTCACAAATATTAGGAAATAACGAAGCTTTTGAGCCGTATACTTCCAATATTTACACTCGTAGAGTTCTTTCAGGAGAGTTTATTGTAGTCAACAAACATTTATTGGAAGACTTGGTAAAACTGGGCCTTTGGACAGAAGATTTAAAACAAGAATTAATGCGTGAAAACGGATCGGTTCTAAACTTGAATATTCCTCAAGACTTGAAGGAATTGTACAAAACGGTTTGGGAATTGTCGATGAAAGACATTATTGACATGTCGCGTCACAGAGGTTATTTTGTAGATCAATCGCAATCGTTGAACTTATTCATGCAAAATGCCAATTATTCGAAATTGACTTCGATGCACTTTTACGCATGGCAATCAGGATTAAAAACAGGAATGTATTATTTAAGAACAAAAGCGGCAGTTGACGCAATTAAATTTACCTTAAATAATGATAAAAAAGCGGAACCAATTGAAGTACTAGAACAAGAAGTAAAAGAGCCAGTTGCAGCACCTGTGGAAACTCAAGCGGTAGAAATGTCTCCAGAAGAGTACAAAGCCATGGTAGAATTAGCTAAAAATGCTGGTCCTGAAGATTGCGAAATGTGTGGAAGTTAATTTAGAATTTCACCATAAATCATAAAAAAACCGCTATTCGAAAGAGTAGCGGTTTTTTGTTTTAATCGTTGATCACATTTCCTTTTTTATCGAAGAAATGATATTCAAAGTACGTGTAAGCGTCACGTGGTATTATTTTCACCCATTTTTTATATTCAAAAAACCATTTTGAACGAATGGATGGGAATCCTTGAGTAAGATAGGCGCCTACAAATGGGTGTACGTTAAGTACTACATTTGGTTGCGTTTTTACAATTCTATCTAGATCAGAAATAATTCTGTCGATAATTAAAATTGGAGCTTCAATATCCCCTTTTTCATTGTTAGGATCTTCTTCTCTAGTTTCAATATTTACTTCTGGTCGAACCCTTTGTCTTGTTATTTGAACTAATCCAAATTTACTTGGGGGTAATATTTTATGTTTTGCTTTGTCATCGCTCATTTCTTCTCTTAAGAAATCGTACAACACTCTTCTGTTTTCTTGATCTGATAAATCGATAAAATCAACAACAATAATTCCTCCCATATCCCGAAGACGCAATTGTCTAGCGATTTCTGCGGCAGCAATCATGTTCACTTCCATGGCTGTTTCTTCTTGATTGGAAGATTTATTGGAACGATTTCCGCTATTCACGTCAATTACGTGAAGCGCTTCAGTGTGTTCAATGATTAGATAAGCACCTTTGCTCATCGAAACATTTTTTCCAAAGGAAGTTTTGATCTGTCTCTCTATATTGTATTTCTCAAAAATTGGAGTGTCGTTAGATTGATAAAACTTAACGATTGACGATTTTGAAGGCGCTATTTCTTGAATATAGTCCTTGGTTTGGTTGTACAACTCTTCATCATCTATGTGAATTCCTGTGAAGGAATCATTAAAAACGTCTCTTAACATGGAAGAAGCTTTGTTAAGTTCTCCCAATATTTTTGACGGATGATGAGCGGTTGGTAATTTTTTACACATTGCAGTCCATCTGTCTAACAGGTTCTGCAAATCTTTTTCTAATTCGGCTGTATTTTTGCCTTCGGCTACTGTTCTCACAATAACGCCAAATCCTTTAGGTTTGATGGATTGTACTAATCGCTTTAGACGCTCTTTTTCTCCTTTTATTTCTATTTTTTGTGAAACAGAAACTCGGTCAGAGAAAGGAACGAGAACAATAAATCTTCCAGCAAGAGAAAGCTCAGAGCTAATTCTTGGTCCTTTAGTAGATATTGGTTCTTTTACGACTTGTACTAAAATTGACTGGTTTGGACTTAGAATGTCTAAGACCGTTCCATTTTTATCAATTTCTTTTTCAAACTGAAAGTTTTTAAGGTTGAAATCCTTTATTTTACCTGCGCTTACAAGCTTTATGAACTTCAGTTGGGAAGCAAGATTAGGTCCTAAATCGTGATAATGTAAAAAGGCATCTTTATCGTGGCCTACATTTACAAAAGCAGCGTTAAGTCCAGCAACTGGTTTTCTTATTTTGGCAATAAAAATATCGCCAACTTGGAAATTGCTTTTTTCTTCTTCTTTGTGTAATTCAATTAGTTTTCCATCTTTTAATAAGGCAAAATCTACGGCTTCAGAACTCGATCTGATGATTAATTCTTTATTCACGCTGTAAATTTTTATCCGAACTTTTGGTTGTCGGTTGTTGGTTGTCGGTTGTTGGGTAATCCATCAACTAGCAACTTTCAACCATCAACTTTCTAGTAAGGATGGTTAAACAATATTTTAACAGGTATTGAACCCGGTGAGATTTTGATTTTCGAGTTCTGATTCTTGATTTTTCAAATCTTAAATCTTAAATCTACATTTTTCAATCTCAATTTCAATGAACTTGGTTATTCTAAAATAGAAAAAGTAGTTTTAGACTACTTTTTCTTCTTGTGACGGTTAGCTCTCGCTCTTTTTTTACGTTTGTGCGTCGCTACCTTATGTCTTTTTCTTTTTTTACCGCTTGGCATATCTTTTATGTTTATTGATTAATAAATAATTATTTTGTTTTGTTATTTGCTTTTACGGCTTCAACGAATACTTTAGCTGGTTTAAAAGCGGG
>CANKLD010000127.1 GCA_947483095.1 Bacteroidota bacterium | reverse complement strand
CATAAAGCGCATGTTCATCGTCAAATTTAATCTCCGTTTTTGTAGGATGAATGTTGATATCAATGGTATTTGGCGGAACATTTAGATATAAATAATAACTCGGCTGGTTGCCATCTTTAAGTAAACCTTCATAGGCAGCCATAACTGCGCGGTGTAAATAATCGCTTTTTATAAAGCGATCGTTCACGAAAAAAAACTGTTCTCCTCTATTTTTTTTAGCAAACTCTGGCTTACTTGAAAATCCCTGAATGGTCACAATTTCAGTTTCTTCATTAACGGGAACGAGTTTTTCATTGGTTTTCCCAGAGAAAATATTTACAATTCGTTGTCTAGAATTGGATTGTGGCAAATTGTATAATTCACTTCCATTATGAAAATAAGTAAAATGAACATTTGGATGTGCCAATGCCACTCGTTGAAATTCATCAACAATATGCCGGTGTTCAACCGTTTCTGATTTTAAGAAATTACGACGAGCCGGAATATTAAAAAATAAATTTTTAACAGAAAATGAAGTTCCTTTAGGTAAAACAGCCACATCTTGGGAAACAAATTTACTTCCTTCAATTACAATATGAGTTCCTAATTCTTCTTGCTCCTGCTTGGTTTTCATTTCTACGTGAGCAATCGCAGCTATGGATGCAAGTGCTTCTCCTCGAAATCCTTTGGTGTGTAATGAAAATAAATCTTCGGCTTGACGAATTTTGGAAGTGGCATGTCGTTCAAAACACAAACGAGCATCGGTAACACTCATTCCTTGTCCATTATCTATAACTTGAACAAGCGATTTTCCAGCATCTTTAATGATTAATTTTATGTCGGTTGCTTTTGCATCAACAGCATTTTCTAGTAATTCTTTGACTACCGAAGCGGGTCTTTGAACAACTTCGCCAGCCGCAATTTGATTGGCAACGTGATCTGGAAGCAATTGAATTATACTCGACATTTAAATAAATTGTAATTTAGGGTTATTCGTCAATGCACAAAATTAACTAATTTCTGTTGGCTTTCATGCCAAATTTATAAAAATAAAACCTCTAAAATTTAGAGGTTTTGTTAAATTGTAATTTATAAAAGTTAATTTATTATTTGAAATTGGCTTGACTTGTTAAATAGGCCATTTTTAAAGCTGCAATCGCGGCTTCGGTTCCTTTATTTCCATGAATTCCTCCACTTCTATCGATAGATTGTTGCTCGTTATTATCGGTCAACAAACAAAAAATTACTGGAACATCATATTTAATATTTAGATCTTTAACTCCTTGTGTTACGCCTTCGCAAACAAATTCAAAATGCATCGTTTCTCCTTTTATCACACAACCAATGACAATGATAACATCTAATTTTTGAGTTTCAATCATTTTTTTAGCACCGTAAACCAACTCGAAACTTCCTGGTACATCCCAACGAACGATGTTTTCAGGAAGTGCGTCACAGTCTAACAATGCAGCTCGGGCACCAGAAAACAACCCTTCAGTTATTACTGGATTCCATTCAGAAACAACAATCCCAAACCGAAAATTTTTCGCGCTTGGGATTGTATTCTTATCGTAATTTGATAAATTTTTATTAGCTGTAGCCATCTAATTTAGATTTTAGAATCCGAATTCTGAAATCAGAAATCTAAAATTCTTATTGAGATAAACCAATTAAAGCATCAATATTAGCAGCTTCTGGAGTTGCTTCGTATTTTTCTTTAATTTCAGTAAAATATTTGAACGCATCCGCTTTATTGTTTAATCCTAAAGCTGTTTGACCTGCTTTTAAAAGAAACCGAGGAGAAGTAAATTCGTTTTTATTATTTTCAGCTGCTTTAATATAAAATTCTAAAGCTTCTTTTGGTTGGTTTTTTTGAGCATGAGCATCTCCAATTGCACCAATCGCTAAAGTGCTTAATACCATATCTTCCGATTTAAATTTTTCCAAATAAGAAATAGCTTGATCGTATTTACCAGTGTTTAAGTACGCCATCCCAGCGTAATAATTTGCTAAATTACCTGCATCAGTTCCTTCATATTTAGAAGCAATATCGATAAATCCAAATTTACCTTCAGAACCTTTAAGTGCTAAATTATATAATGAATCGCTTTTAGTCCCTTCTGTTGCTTTTTGGAAATTTTGTTGAGCTAAAAACATTTCGTTAGAAGCGTTTTCTTCTTTAGGTTCAGTTACAAATTTTTGAAATAAAATATAGCTAACAGTAGCTAAAGCAAAAATTGTAACGATTCCGAAAATAACTTTTTGATTTTTAGCTACAAATTGTTCCGTTTTAGAAGCGGTTTGATCTAATGAGTTAAAGACACCTGCGGTAGTGCTATCTTTTTCGTCAATAGTTATATTTTCAACTGGAGTATCGTTTTCAACTTTATCTTTTGGGGTTTTATAGCCTCTTTTATTGTACGTTGCCATTATAATTTTAATTAGTGAGTGGCAAAAATAAAATTTTTATTCAAACTGTCATAAAAAAAATGAGTTTAAATTCAAATAAAAGTAACATTTTCATTATAATGTTATGCTTTTAATCAAAATACAAAAAAAAATAGAATTCAAATTGATAAAAATGTGATTTTATGGATAATTTTCAATAATTTGCACCGGTATTAAAAAAAACAAAATTAGAACTTAAATCTCTCCTATTCTAGCCTTTTTAAAGAATGTATCTTAAAAAAATTTCTTTATTCAATTATAAAAATTTTTCGGAAGCCAATTTCGATTTTGACAACAAAATAAATTGTTTTGTTGGTAAAAATGGTATTGGCAAAACCAATGTTTTAGATGCTATTTTTCATTTGTCATACGGAAAAAGTTATTTTAATCCGCTGGCAGTTCAAAATATAAAACACGGCGAAGAGTTTTTTGTAATTGAGGGTGAATTTGAGAAAACAAAAAGATCCGAAATTGTAATTTGTAGCCTAAAAAAAGGACAGAAGAAAATTCTAAAACGCAATGGAAAACAATACGATAAATTCTCCGAACATATTGGATTTATCCCATTGGTAATCATTTCTCCAGCCGATAGAGATTTGATTGTAGAAGGAAGTGAAACCCGAAGAAAGTTCATTGATACTGTAATCTCTCAATTGGATCCTACCTATTTAAATCAGTTAATTCAATACCAAAAAACACTAAGTCAACGAAATGCTTTGCTGAAATATTTTGCTTTAAATCAGGTTTTTGAAACAGATACTTTATCTATTTACAACCAACAATTAGATGAATTAAGTAAAATAATATTTGAAAAAAGAAAAGAATTTCTAGCTGATTTTGTTCCCATTTTTAACAAACACCACCAAACGATTACCAGTTCAGCAGAAACCGTTCAATTGGTTTATGAGAGTCAATTATTTGAAAAAGATTTATTACAATTATTACAAGAAAGTATCAATAAAGATAGGGTTTTACAATACACAAGTGCCGGAATTCATAAAGACGATTTATCTTTTGAAATCGATCATTATCCTATAAAAAAGTTCGGATCTCAAGGGCAACAAAAATCTTTTTTAATTGCATTAAAATTAGCCCAATTTGAATTTGTAAAAAAGAATTCTGGTGAAAATCCAATCTTATTATTTGATGATATTTTTGATAAATTAGATGAAACTCGTGTTGAAAAAATAATTGAAATGGTAAATAATTCAGATTTTGGGCAACTTTTCATCTCTGATACTCACCCTGAACGAACGGAAGCAATCATAAAATCAACCCATCAGAGCTATAAAATTTTTAACTTATAATTATTGGAAAAACCGTTATTATATATTTCTTTACTTAAATTAAAATACACTTATGAAAGCAACCTTTTTAAATTTACTATTTATTGGATTCCTATTTGCAAGTTGCAACGGGCAAACCAATGCAAAATATGAATGTATTGCAGCAGTGAATTTTGCTGAAAAAATTAAATCAACACCTCAAGCAGCAATCATAGATGTTCGTTCTCCTGAAGAATTTGCAGGTCAACACATTAATAATGCCGTTAATATTGACTGGAATGGCGATAATTTTGAGGGAAAACTTGGTAAATATGATAAGTCAAAGCCAATTTTCGTTTATTGCATGATAGGTGGCAGAAGTAAAAAAGCGTCAGAAAAATTAGAAGAGTTAGGTTTTACTAAAATCTATGACTTACAAGGTGGAATTATGAAATGGAATGCCGCTGGATTGTCTGTTCCAGGTGATAAAATCATTGGAATGTGCAGTCAAGAATACAACGAACTTCTTAATACCGATAAAATTGTTCTTATAGATTTTTATGCTGAATGGTGCGCTCCATGTAAAAAAATGACCCCTTATTTGCTTAAAATGCAAAAAGAAATGGCCGATAAAGTTACTATTGTAAGGTTGAACGCAGATGAGAATAAAACATTAAT
>CANKLD010000126.1 GCA_947483095.1 Bacteroidota bacterium | reverse complement strand
TGAAATAAAACGCCGTCTTTTTTACTGTCTGTTTTTCTAAAACGAGTGATTTTAACTTCGTTTTCAATTTGATCGTAACCCACAAAAGTTTCGTTATTTCCTTCTTCTAAAATTACCCAATCTTCTGTTGAAATTTCAGAAGCAGCACGAGAACGTGTTTTTTGTTCTAGCATCGCTTTATCAAAACCTGCTTCATCTAATTCATAACCTCTTTCTCTTAAAATTAAGGCAGTTAAATCAATTGGAAAACCAAAAGTGTCATACAATTCAAATGCTTTTTGTCCTGAAACCAATTTGCCTTGAGTAGTAGCAATTACATTTTCTAGTAATTGTAGCCCCTGGTCTAATGTTCTTAAAAAGGACTTTTCCTCTTCTTTAATCACATTCATAACTAGATTTTTTTGGGCTGTAATCTCCGAAAACGAACTTCCCATTTGAGCACTTAAAGTTTCTACTAATTGGTAAATAAAAGCTTCTTTGGTGTTCAAAAATGTAAATCCGTAACGGATTGCACGACGTAAAATTCTACGAATCACATATCCTGCTCCAGTATTTGAGGGCAATTGTCCGTCTGCTATTGCAAATGCTACGGCGCGAACGTGATCGGCAATTACGCGGATCGCAATATTGATTTTTTCTTCTTCGTCGTCTTTTGCTTTTATAGTGTATTTTGCCCTTGTTATTTTCTCAATGTGTTGGATAATTGGCGAGAAAACATCGGTATCATAATTGGATTGTACTCCTTGTAAAACCATACACAAACGCTCGAATCCCATTCCGGTATCTACGTGTTGTGCTGGTAATTTTTCAAGTGAACCGTCGGCTTTACGGTTGAATTCCATGAATACGTTGTTCCAAATTTCCACCACATGCGGATGGTCATTATTTACGAGCTCTTTTCCTGAGATTTTTGCTTTTTCTTCAGCCGAACGAATGTCAACATGAATTTCTGAACACGGACCACAAGGCCCTTGTTCTCCCATTTCCCAAAAATTATCTTTTTTATTTCCTAGGATAATTCGGTCTTCAGAAATTAAGGTTTTCCAAATATCATACGCTTCTTGATCGAAAGGTACCTTTTCTTCGGGGTTTCCTTCAAATACAGAAACGTAAAGAATATCTTTTGGGATTTTATAAACTTCAGTAAGTAATTCCCAAGCCCAATTGATGGCTTCTTTTTTAAAATAATCGCCAAACGACCAGTTTCCAAGCATTTCAAACATGGTATGGTGGTAGGTATCGATTCCTACTTCTTCCAGGTCGTTGTGTTTTCCTGAAACGCGAAGACATTTTTGAGTGTCGGCAATTCTGTTACTTTTAGGAGTTCCATTTCCCAAAAAATATTCTTTGAATTGTGCCATTCCTGAGTTGTTGAACATCAGGGTTGGATCATCCTTTAGAACGATTGGTGCCGATGGTACTATTAAGTGTCCTTTGCTTTCGAAAAAGTTTAGAAATTGCTTTCTTACGTCTTGTGATTTCATTTTAGTTGTTTATTCGGTTATTTGGTTATTTGATTATTTGGCTTACGAATTAACGAATTGCTAAATTAACAAATAAACTTTTTTGCCCCAGATTGCAGCGGAAAGCTTCGAGGAATTGAAAAGTAATTTTTATAAAGCTAGCAGAGCGACCAAAGGGAGCTCCTGCTGGGTTTTATAAAAAAAGTTTTCAATCAGAGAACTTGCAGCGAAAAGCTGGAATAGGCACATAAAATAGTGTTAAAAAAAACATCAGACTACTGAAACATTTATTAAATTTGTTTTTCCAACGCTTTGTAAATTTATAAAACCTATTTTTACAAAGTACAAAAATAGCATATTTTTAAAACATGGCGAAGGTAAAATATTATTACGATACAGATAGCTTAGCTTATAAAATTATTCGGCCTTTAAAAAGGAAGAGTTTTGCTTATATTATGCTTTTTTTATTGGCTTCGGCGTTATTTGGATTTTTGGCATTTGTAATTTTATTAAACACGCCTTTTTTTGAAACACCAAAAGATAAACTTCAAGCTAGGGAAATTGATAATTTGAGGATTAAATATGCTATTTTAAATAGAAAAATTGAACAAATTGATGGCGTTTTGAATGCTATTGAAGATCGCGATAATAATTTATACAGGTCCTATTTTAACTCCTCACCTATTTCCGCAGAAGACAGAAAGGCAGTTTTTGGGATTGAAAATAGGTACAAAGATTTAGAGGGATACGATAATTCTAATTTAGTAATAAACACCACAAAAAGAGTTGATGTTTTGTCGAAACAGTTGGTGATTCAGTCAAAATCATTGGATGAAATTTTGAAATTGGCAAAAAGCAAAGAGAAATTATTGGCTGCAATTCCCGCGATTCAGCCTATTCGTAATGAGAATTTGAAGCGAATGGCATCGGGCTTTGGGTATCGAAGCGATCCATTTACAAAGGCAAGAAAATTTCATGAAGGAATGGATTTTAGTGCCAATTTGGGAACTCCTGTATTTGCATCTGGAGATGGAATTGTAGAAAGAGCTGACAATACCGCTTCGGGATTTGGAAATCACATTGTGATTCGGCACGGTTTTGGTTATGAGACACTTTACGCTCATTTAAGCAGGTATAAATCGAGAGTTGGACAATACGTGAAACGTGGGGATATTATTGGATATGTAGGAAGTACAGGGCGTTCGGAAGCACCACATTTGCATTATGAAGTTCATAAAAATGGGGAGGTAGTAAACCCATTAAATTTTTATTATGGGAATATTTCAGCTGCAGAATACGTTGCTATTTCAAAAATTGCTAATCAAGAAAATCAATCTTTAGACTAATGCATATAGAATTAACAGAAGGAAAAAGGTATTACAGCATTGGCGAATTGGCCAAAGCATTTGATGTAAATGCATCATTAATACGATTTTGGGACAAGGAATTTGATATTCTAAGACCAAAGAAAAACGCAAAAGGCAACAGAATGTTTACGCCAGAGGACGTTACCAATTTGAAATTGATATTTCATTTGGTAAAAGAACGCGGATTTACTTTGGACGGTGCCAAAACACATTTAAAAGAAGGTCAGAAAAAAACGCTTGATAAATATGAAATTGTCAGTAAATTAGAAGGCATAAAAATGCAGCTGAACGCAATAAAATCAGAATTATAAGCCCCCTAACTCCCGAAGGGGGAAATGGAAATCAATAAAAAATAAACACTAAATATTAAACTTAAAATTAAAAAAATGGAAACGCTTAAAAAATTTTTACCTTGGATTATTGTTGCTGTAATTGTTATTGGAATGTACAGCTGGGCATCTGGAATTTATAACAATGCCGTTCGTTACGAACAAGACATAAAAGAAAGTTGGGGTAACGTTCAAACTTCTTACCAAAGAAGAAATGACTTAATAGGAAACCTAGTGAATACCGTTAAAGGCGCTGCTGATTTTGAAAAAAGTACTTTGACAGCGGTGATTGAAGCTAGAGCAAAAGCTACTGGTGTAACTATTGATCCTAAAAATGTTACTCCTGAACAATTGAAAGCGTTCAACTCAGCTCAAAGCGGGGTAAGTTCTTCATTATCGAAATTATTAGTTTCTGTTGAGCAATATCCTGTGTTGAAAGCCAATGACAATTTCTTGAAATTGCAAGATGAATTGGCGAGTACCGAAAATCAAATTTTGACGGCTAGAACACGTTTCAACGAATCGGTTAAACCTTACAATAACAACATCAATACTTTCCCAAGAAATATTTTAGCTGGAATGTACGGTTTGAAAGAAAAACCTTATTTTGAAGCAGCTGTTGGTGCTGATAAACCAGTTGAAGTAAAATTCTAATCCTCCCTAACCCCCCAAGGGGGAATTTAAAATAGAAATAAAATGTCAAAAGAAGTTTTTTTAACCCCTGAAGAAGAACAAGAAATTGTTGCTGCGATTACCATGGCAGAAAAAGAAACTTCTGGCGAAATTAGAGTGCACATTGAAAATACCAGTTCAATTGCTGCTTACGATCGTGCATTAATCGTTTTTGAAGAATTAAAAATGCACGAAACGGAGCTTAAAAACGGTGTTTTGATATATTTGGCTGTAGCCGATAAAGCATTTGCAATTTGTGGCGATAAAGGAATTAATGATTTAGTTCCAACTGATTTTTGGAATACTACTAAGGAAGCCATGATGAATCATTTTAAAAATGGAAATTTCAAAGAAGGCCTAATTGATGGCATTCAGAAAGCGGGAACCCAATTAAAAAGTTATTTTCCATGGGAGAAAGAGGATACTAATGAATTGTCTAACGAAATATCAAAAGGATAATGAAATCAAATGTAAAAAATTCCTTTTTAATTTTGTTGTTCTCTTTGTTGTTTACCCAATTAGGTTTTGCACAATTTGAAATTCCTGAAATTCCGAAAGAGCAGAC
>CANKLD010000125.1 GCA_947483095.1 Bacteroidota bacterium | reverse complement strand
TTTAACTGATAACCCTCGTAACATCTTACTTCTTTTCGCTCGAACAGCAGCAGGAACAACTCCTTCCATATCAGCAGCTTCGGTATTGTCCCGTTCTGAATACGTAAATACATGTAAGTAAGAAATGTCAATTTCATTCAAAAAATGATAGGTTTCAAGAAAATGTTCGTCGGTTTCACCAGGAAAACCAACTATTACGTCCACGCCAATACATGCGTGCGGCATCACTTCTCGAATTTTATTTACGCGTTCCGTATAAATTTCTCTTAAATAACGTCGCTTCATTAACTTCAAAATTTCATTACTCCCCGATTGCAGTGGAATATGAAAATGCGGCACAAAAGTCCTGCTTTTAGAAACAAATTCTATCGTTTCATTTTTCAATAAATTAGGCTCAATCGACGAAATTCGTAAACGCTCAATTCCTTCCACTTTATCCAATTCCTGAACCAATTCTAAAAAGGTATGCTCGTGTTTTTTATTCCCAAATTCCCCTTTACCGTAATCCCCAATATTAACCCCAGTCAACACAATTTCCTTTATATTTTGGGCTGAAATTTCCTCCGCATTTTTCAATACATTTTCTAAAGCATCACTTCTCGAAATTCCTCTTGCCAAAGGAATCGTACAATACGTACATTTGTAATCGCAACCGTCTTGAACCTTCAAAAAAGCTCTTGTTCTATCCCCTATGGAGTAACTTCCGACGTAAAAATCAGCTTCAGAAATCTCACAAGAATGCACCTCGCTTCGATCATTTTTAGACAAATCGTTAATATAATCGGTAATTTTAAACTTTTCGGTCGCGCCCAAAACCAAATCCACACCATCCACATTGGCCAATTCTTCAGGCTTCAATTGTGCATAACAACCTACCGCCGCAACAAATGCTTTATCATTTAATTTCATTGCTTTTCGCACCACCTGCTTGAATTGCTTGTCAGCATTTTCAGTCACTGAACAAGTATTTATTACATAAATATCGGCAACTTCTTCAAAATCGACACGATCAAAACCCTCCTCCGTGAAATTTCTAGCAATAGTAGAAGTTTCCGAAAAATTGAGCTTGCAACCCAAGGTGTAAAAAGCAACTTTTTTTCTATCAGTCATATTTGTTTATTTGGGCGAATCCCTCCGGGTCGGGCTATCCGCTGTATCCACGCTAAAAATCGCGGGATGCCGCTACTATCCCTTTCGCAAACACGGGACAAATTTACACACAATATTCGTTATTATGAAATTCTTATTGGTATCAAAAAAGCCACAACCGAAAAAATCAATTGTGGCTTTAAAATATCTTTAAATATAACTATTCATTTCTCCACTTTTTCGATAGTTCAAAAACGTGTTCTAAAATCGCTTTATCTTGATCGGTAAATTCAACGTGTCTTCTGCCCATTGCAATTTTGGCAACCTCAAAGGCTTTGTGTGTTTGATACGTTGCAAATCCAGATGCACCTCCCCAAGAAAAACTTGGAACAAAATTTCTGGGAAAACCACTGCCAAAAATATTAGCGCTTACGCCCACAACGGTTCCTGTATTGAACATCGTATTGATGCCACATTTACTGTGATCTCCCATCATTAACCCACAAAACTGCAATCCTGTTTTAGCAAAACTCTCCGTTTCAAAACTCCATAATTTCACTTCTTCGTAATTGTTCTTCAAATTGGAATTATTGGAATCAGCACCTATATTACACCATTCTCCCAAAACCGAATTCCCTAAAAATCCGTCGTGTCCTTTATTGGAATAACCAAATAAAACAGAATTATTTATTTCACCACCTATTCTACAATGCGGACCAACAGTGGTAGCTCCATAAACTTTTGTTGCCAATTTTACTTGTGCTTCTTCACACAATGCAAAAGGGCCACGAATTACAGAACCTTCCATTATTTCAGTATTTTTACCAATATATATAGGGCCCGTAGAAGCATTTAATGTCACAAATTCCATTTTCGCTCCTTCCTCAACAAAAATAGTTGAAGGAGAAATTACATTAACACTTTTCGATATGGGTTGAGAGGATCTACCTTCGGTTAAAAGAGCGAAATCTTCTCGAATAGCAGCGTCATTTTTAGCAAAAATATCCCAAGTGTGTTCCACAGTTAAACAATCACCAGTAAAATCAATAATTTCATATTGATCAAAATCAACTTCTTCCTGAGAATCATTGGTAAAAAAAGCAATCACCGCATCGTCTTTAAAAACCGCTTGATTGGGTTTCAAGTTTGAAATGATCTCTACTAAATTTTCATTTGGCAAATAGGAAGCATTAATCATAACATTTTCCTCTAATTCTACCATTGGATATTTATCCGACAAATATTCTTCCGTTAAAGTGGTTGTAGTTGAACCCAAATATTTTTCCCATTTTTCACGAATAGTCAAAATTCCGATTCGAATATCGGCAACAGGACGAGTATAAGTAAAAGGTAAAAGGGCAGTTCTAGCAGGTCCATCAAAGAGAATATAATTCATAAAGTTCGTTATTTGTTGATTTGGTTATTTGTTTATTCGATAAAGAAAAAGTAAAAAACCATTTAAAAACTATAAAAATCAAAGTTACAAAGATTAATAAGAAAATAGAAAAGTTTTAGCCATAAAAAAACCCCGCGAATTGCGAGGTTTTATATTATTTGAGCAGCGATAATGATTATTTACCGTGTTTAGCGTATTTAGTTTTGAATTTATCTATACGACCTGCAGTATCAATAAGTTTAGATTTACCAGTATAAAAAGGGTGAGAAGTTCTTGAAATCTCCAATTTAACAACTGGATATTCAACACCTTCGTGAACGATTGTATCTTTTGTTTCAGCAGTAGATTTAGTAATAAAAACATCTTCGTTTGACATGTCTTTAAAAGCAACTAATCTGTAATTTTCTGGGTGTACACCTTTTTTCATCTTAAATCTATTTTATTTGTTTCAATTATAATTGGTTGTGAAGCTTTTCATTTCTCGGAAAAGGTATCAACTCATTATAACTTTTTGTTGTAACTTTATTATTTTGAGTTTGCAAATTTAAACTTATTTTTCAATAAACAAACCTATTACTTCTTTTTTTTTATTTATCAAGGAAATCGAAAATAGTAACATAGGTAATACGGGAATTGTTATATTTGTACTTTAATTTAAAACAACAGTATTATGGAACAGAAAGTATCGCCTTCAAAATCAGCATTACAATATGGTGCTTTATTTGGAATTTTAATGGTTTTAGAATTTGTATTGTTATATGTTATGGATGTAGATCCAATTACAAACCCTACAACAGGAATTATAATCAATACTTTCAATTACCTTGTTTTTCCTGTAAGTATAATTACAATAGGTTGTTTGAATTTCAAGAAAAACCTAAATAATGGTTTTGTGTCTTTTGGAGAATGTTTAAAAATTGGCGTTACAATTTGTTTAATAGCTGGATTAATCTACGGTATTTTTAGTGCTGTTTTTAACATGATTTTTCCTGAATTTGTTGAAGATATTATGAGAAAAACTAGACAAGTAATGTTACAACAAAATCCAAATATGACTTCCGATCAAGCAAATATGGCAATTTCCATGTCGAAAAAATTCATGAATCCTGCAATTGTAATTCCTGCAACTGTTGCAATGTTTTCATTTATGGGTTTAATTTTTTCATTAATAATTGGTGCATTTGTAAAAAACGAAAACCATCATAGCGCATAATTTAATGAATCTATCCATTGTTATTCCACTTCTTAACGAAGAAGAATCATTACAAGAGCTCCACAATTGGATTGTTTCTGTGATGAAATCTAATAATTATTCCTACGAAGTTATTTTCATAGATGATGGCAGTACTGATAAATCATGGGATATTATCGAGCAATTGTCATCTGAAAATCCGAATAGTAAAGGGATTCGTTTTTTAAGAAATTATGGAAAATCACAAGCGCTTCATGCTGGTTTTGCAAAAGCTCAAGGCGATATCGTGATTACAATGGACGCCGATTTACAAGACAGTCCCGAAGAAATTCCGGGCTTAATCGATATGATTTCTAATCAAGAATTTGATTTGGTTTCCGGGTGGAAAAAGAAGCGATACGATTCGGTTTTTGCAAAAAATTTACCTTCAAAATTATTCAATTGGGCAGCAAGAAGAACATCAGGTGTAAAACTAAATGATTTTAATTGCGGATTGAAAGCCTATAAAAATATAGTGGTTAAAAACATAGAAGTTTCAGGTGAAATGCACCGTTACATTCCAGTATTGGCCAAAAATGCTGGTTTTGGAAAAATTGGTGAAAAAGTGGTTCTGCACCAAGCGCGAAAATACGGTGAAACTAAATTTGGAATGGAACGATTTATCAATGGATTTTTAGACTTGATTACCATTTGGTTTCTCTCCCGTTTTGGGAAAAGACCAAT
>CANKLD010000124.1 GCA_947483095.1 Bacteroidota bacterium | reverse complement strand
TTTAGAGGTAACTATCACTGAAGTTGTTTTACAACTAGTAAATACGACGAACAATAATAAAATAGGGATGACTTTTTTCAAGGCTATTATTTTATGCAAATTTATGCAATTATTTTTAATCGGAATTATTTGAGATTTTTTACAATTAGTTTAGCTGTTTTTTCACTTGCGCCGCTACCTCCCAATTTCTTTTCAAGGGCATTATAATTTTCTAGAACCAGATCTCGGTGATTTGAATTTAAGAGTTTCTGAAGCTCGATTTTAAGCGTACTTGTATTCAAATTATCTTGAATCAATTCAGTAACCACTTCTTTGTCCATAATCAAATTAACTAAAGAAATGTATTTTAAGGTTACAATTCTTTTTGCAATTTGATAGGAAAGCCAACTCCCTTTATAACACACTACTTCTGGCACTTTAAAAAGAGCAGTTTCTAAGGTTGCTGTTCCGGATGTTACTAATGCGGCAAATGAAATACTTAATAAATCATAGGTTTTATTGGATATAAAACGACAATTATTAGCAGTTAAAAAAGTGGAATAAAATGAAAACTCTTGACTTGGAGCACCTGCAATTACAAATTGATAGTCAGGAAAATCAGAAACAACACTCAGCATTACGCTTAACATTTTGGTAATTTCTTGCTTTCTACTACCTGGTAAAATCGCAATAATTGGCTTATCGCTCAAGGAATTTTCTTTTCTAAAAATAGATTCATCTATAGAAATTCGATTATTGATGGCGTCTATTAAGGGATGGCCAACAAATTCAACTTGATACTGGTGTTTTTTTTCATAAAATTCTTTTTCAAATGGCAAAATCACATACATTTTATCAATATCTCGCTTGATATCTTTAATTCTATTTTCTTTCCAAGCCCAAATTTGAGGTGAAATGTAATAATGAGTTTTCATTCCTAATTTTTTTGCCCATTTAGCAATTCTCATATTGAATCCTGGGTAATCTATAAAAACTAAAACATCGGGCTGGAATTCTAAAACATCTTTTTTGCAGATTTTAATATTGTTTAAAATAGTTTTTAAATTTAAAACCACCTCAAGAAATCCCATGAACGATAATTCTTTATAGTGTTTTACCAAAGTTCCGCCTACCGACTGCATTAAGTCGCCTCCCCAAAAACGAATTTCTGCTTTTGGATCTTCATTATACAAAGACTTCATCAAATTTGACCCGTGTAAATCTCCTGAAGCTTCTCCCGCAATAATGTAGTATTTCATAGGATTGATCTATATAAATAATGTGATGATAGTTAAAATTATGACAGCTAATAGTATCCCTTTTGCTATTGTTTCTTTTTTATATTTTAATAGAATAAAGAACATTCCAATATTTAAAACGGTTCCCAAAATAATTATTTTACCTAATTTTCCTTCGTATTTTAAGAGCTTTAAACCACTCAAAAAGGTATAGGAAGTAAAGGCAATAATAAACATATAAACACCAATTAATGAGACGGTTAGTCCGATTATTAACCCGAAAAAAGGTCTATTTTTTTCATTTATTTCTGTATTGAAAACCACTATTTTCAGATGTAAAAATAATCATTTTTCATCTCACATCCTTACTTTTGATTCTTTAACAAAAAATTAGCCAAATCAGTATTTAGTGAAACTTTTTTTTGTTTACCTTAGTTAAAAAATTTAATGAATACAATTTTGAATTTTATGAAAAGGAATTATAAGATATTATCACTCATTTTAATTGCTTCTTTAATGCTATGGAGTTTTATTCCAAAGCAAAAAGGAGATCCTGAAAAAGACAAATTACTTTTAGAATTACTAACATATGTAATTGAAAAAGGGCATTATAGCCCTGCAGAAATTAATGACGATTTTTCTAAAAGTTTATATAAAGAATATTTAAAAGCACTTGATCCTACTAAAAGATTCTTTTTGAAATCAGATATTGTAGAATTTTCTGAGTATGAAACCGAATTAGACGATCAAATTAAAAATAAAGATTTGACATTTTTCAATTTAACGTATTCACGATTAAAACAACGTATTGAGGAAAGTAAAAACTATTATAAATCAATATTAAGTCAACCATTCAATTTTAATGTTGATGAAGAATTTAATTCTGATTATGAAAAAGCGCCTTATGCAACTTCTATTACTGAGTTAAAAGAAAAGTGGAGAAAACAAATGAAATTATCTGTTTTATCCTCACTAACTGACCGATTAAAATTGGAAGAAGATATTAAAAATGGCGTGGTAAAAGCTAAAAAAGATTCTTTAGGAAGTAAAAAAGTTGAAAAACCAATTGATAATACCCCAAAAACCTTTGAACAAATTGAAAAAGAAACTCGTGAAAGTTCATTAAAATCTATGAACGAGTACTTTGAATTAATTGATGATGTAAAAAGAGACGAATGGTTTTCTATTTTTGTAAATTCAATTGCGGAGCGTTTTGACCCTCACACCTCCTATTTTGCTCCTGAAGAAAAAGAACGATTTGATGTGAGTATGTCTGGAAAATTCTTCGGAATTGGAGCTCGTCTTCAAAAGAAAAATGATTTTACGGAAATTACGGAATTAATTTCCGGTGGTCCAGCTTGGAGAGGTAAAGAGTTAGAAGTAGGTGATATTTTTCTGAAAGTTGCTCAAGGCGATAAAGATCCTGTTGATGTTGTAGGTATGAAAATCGATGACGTGGTAAAGAAAATCAAAGGCCCTAAAGGAACAGAAGTTCGTTTAACAGTTAAAAAAACAGACGGTACAATTAAAGTTATTACTTTAATTCGAGACGAAATTGAAATTGAAGAAACGTATTTGAAATCAAGTATTGTTGAGAAAAATGGGTTAAAATATGGAGTAATTTATTTGCCTAAATTTTATATTGATTTTGAAAATGCAGATAGTAGAGACGCAGGAAAAGACATGGCGATTGAGGTGGAAAGATTAAAAAAAGCTGGTGTAAACGGAATTGTTTTGGATGTTCGTGATGATGGTGGAGGATCATTAAAAACTGTTGTCGATATTGCCGGATTATTTATTGAACAAGGTCCAATAGTTCAAATTAAATCGGCTGCCGGTAAAAAAGAAGTTCTATCAGATACAGATAAAAAAATACAATGGGATGGTCCTTTGGTTGTGATGATAAATAATTTTTCTGCATCCGCTTCAGAAATTTTAGCAGCAGCAATTCAAGATTATAAGCGAGGAGTTATAATCGGTAGCAAGCAATCTTATGGAAAAGGTACAGTTCAAAATATTATCGATCTAAATCAATTTGTAAGAAATTCAACTATTGGAGATCTTGGAGCATTAAAAACAACTACTCAAAAATTCTATAGAATTAACGGAGGATCAACCCAGTTGGAGGGCGTTAGTAGTGATGTTGTGATGCCTGACAAGTATTCTTACATAAAAATGGGAGAACGTGATATTGATAATGCAATGCCATGGGATAAAATAGATGCTGCAGATTACTCTGTTTGGAATAAAACAAATACTATTTCTACTGCAATTGCGAATAGCAAAATACGTTTGGCAGAAAATAATCAATTTAAATTGATTGATGAAAATGCCAAATGGATCAATGAAAGAAGTGAAGACTATGTTTATAATTTGCAAATTGATAAATATAAAGCAGAACAAAAATTACTTGAAGAAACTTCAAAAAAATACAAATCTGTTTTGGATTATAAAAACCAATTGACTTTCAATTCACTTCCTTATGAAAATGAATTGATGAAAACCGATTTGGCTTTGAAAGAAAAAAGACAAAGATGGCACGAGAGTTTAGCTAAAGACATTTATGTGGATGAGGCTCTAAATGTTTTAAGCGATTTACAAACTAAAGAAATTGCTAAGAAAACAAATGTCACGCTAAAGAAAAAAGACAAATTAGTAAAGTCTTAAAAAAAAAGTCCTGAGTTTTTCTCAGGACTTTTTTTTATTAATTTGTAGTCTATGCATTTTCAGTAATTGCATCACGGTCAATTTTCCCTACTAATCCAACGAGCACTTTTCCAGGCCCAACTTCAGTAAATAAAGTAGCGCCGTCTTTAACCATTTGTTGAACAGACTGCGTCCATTTTACAGGAGCCGTTAGTTGGATAATTAGATTTTTTTTAATCTCAAGTGGATCTGAAACCGCATTGGCAGTTACATTTTGATAAACTGGACAAATTGGAGTCGAAAAAGTAGTCGCTTCAATTGCAGCTGCTAATTCCTCGCGAGCCGGCTCCATCATTGGCGAGTGAAAACCGCCCCCTACAGGTAATAATAAAGCTCTTTTTGCTCCCGCTTCTTTCATCGCCTCACAAGCTTTTTCAACTGCTGAAAACTCTCCCGATATCACTAATTGTCCCGGGCAGTTATAGTTTGCAGCAACTACAACTCCATCAATTGAAGCGCAAACTTCTTCAACAACAGCATC
>CANKLD010000123.1 GCA_947483095.1 Bacteroidota bacterium | reverse complement strand
TTTGTTGTTTTTGCTTGTTTGAGCAAATTTCAATACTTTAACTTTTATCATAAAAGTTAAATATTCAGTTATTTCTTTTGTCTTTTTCATAATCGTAATACTATCTTAGTTTTTGCTAATTTAGTCTACAATGCTGTGACGTATTCACATTTAACATATTTTCAATAAAACGTCAATTATATTAAAAAAAAGTCAATTTTTAATACAATTTATTACGAATTTAATATATTATGTGTAGATTGTATTCAGATATTGAAACTGGGGTTTCGATACCATGCTTAGTTTGGATATTTTAAAATAACACTTTAAAATATAGTTTGATTAAAACAAATTCAATTTTAGACTTAAGTGTACCACGGAATTGGAGAGTTGAATATTTTGATTTCCGCTAAGACCATTTGCATAAACCATATTTAGCAAACCGTTTTTTGTGAGTAAACCAAATCCAAATCCAAAACCAAATAAGTGGTCTGATTTAGAACTGGTTGCGTCTGAAAAAAAGCCGTAATCTAAAATAGAATGAACATAAAGATCAGGTGATACTAAATAGCGGTATTCTGATAAAAGTGAGCTGAAAAAATTACCTTGCAAACTATTTTCATTAAATCCTCGAATTGAATTGATTCCTCCAAAACGGTACAACTCGTTTATAATGTAATGGTCGCTTTGCAAATAGTAATTTCGAGATTTTAAATAAACACTATTTTTATCATTTAACTTTAGCGAATGACTGACGTCGATGTTAGCAAAAAATTGCTGGTAGTTATTTGAATTTGAATAACGGGAGCCATAACCAATTTTGGAGCTTACTTTAGTTTTCTCAGGAAACAAAAAATTGGATTTATCAAGGTTTACATATTCAAAATTGGCTGTCACATAGGAGTTGTTATAGTCACGAATGCTAGAATTATTGGTTTTTTGAATGTCACTAGATTCCGCAGATTGGTATCCCAAATACAAACGGCTGGTGTAACTAAAAAAGTAACCCACATCAATTGACGTTTTTGCATTTTGGAAGATGCTGTCTTGCTTGTAAATATTCAAATTGGCTTTAATACCAATGGGACTCTTAAAAATATAAGGAACTTCTACACCTAAATTAAATGTCTTCTGATTTCCGCTGTCGCTTTTCCAGTATAACGATAAGTTTTCTCCCGCGTTCATTATATTAACTAAAAGCAGATCGAGATAACCGTTGAGTTCTAACTTGTTTTTCTTGTCATTTGAAAAACCGATATAACCATCAAATTTATTGGCTTTGGCTTTTTCAAGGTAAACATAAATTTTAGTAGTGTCTTTTGTAAAAAGTATTTCAGGATATTTTATTTGATTAACAAATCGAAACTGCTCAAAAGCATTTTGAACTTTTCTTAAGTTATCCTGATTGAAAGTTTTATTTTTAAAAATACGGAGAATCTCTTTTTTATGACTTTCGGGAAATTTATCGTAACCCTTTATGACAATATTATTTAAAACCCTAAGATTTCCTTGGTCAAGAAATAATTCAGCATAAAGAGAATTGTTTTTACTTTGAAAATTTATCAGTTTAATTTTTGCTAAAGAATATCCCTTGGATTCCAACTCATTTAATAATGCATTTAAATAACTTTCGGTTTCACCAATTTTTACTTTAATAGTGTCGCTTTTTTGGAATGCCTTGGAAAGCAATTTTAAGTTTGAATTTTCACCTATATATATATGTATAAAATTGGTTCTATTTTTTACGTTAATTTCAAATAGAAATGTACTGTCATTTACTTTATTATTACTGATAAGTTCAGTGTTAATATACCCCAATTTCATTAGTTTGGTTGAAACCAATTGAAATTCGTCAAACACGGCTTTTGCGGAAGCATGTTTAGTATTGTATCCAACAGAATCTATTATTTTATTTTCAAAATTGGTTTTGCTCGCAATTTTCAAATAGCTATTTTGTGCCAGAACGACATTTGTAGATAAAATAAGAACGATAAATAAGATTGATTTTTTCAATTTGCGATCCAATTCATGTATTTATGTAACGTAAAAATAGTAAAATAGTATAATAAAAGGAGGTGATTTTAAAATGCTATGAAAATTAATGAATTAAGATTTGGATAAAAAAAAATAATTTGTATATTTGCAACCCCGTAAAAAGCGGGAAATTTAATATAAAGTAATTTTTAGTATTAATTATGCCAACAATTCAACAATTAGTAAGAACAGGAAGAACTCAGATAACTAAGAAGAGTAAATCGGTTGCTTTAGATTCTTGTCCTCAAAGAAGAGGGGTTTGTACGCGTGTTTACACTACTACACCAAAAAAACCAAACTCTGCAATGCGTAAAGTAGCGCGTGTACGTTTGACAAATGGTAATGAAGTAAACGCTTATATCCCTGGAGAAGGACACAATCTACAAGAGCACTCGATAGTATTAGTTAGGGGTGGAAGGGTAAAAGATTTGCCAGGAGTAAGATACCACATTGTGCGTGGTGCGCTTGATACATCAGGTGTAGCAGGAAGAACACAAAGAAGATCTAAGTACGGAGCAAAACGCCCAAAAGAAGTTAAAAAGTAATTTGAAACGTTAAAAGTTGTAAGTTAGGAGTTAGGAGTTAGGGGTTGGATACGGAAGTTGAAAACAAATAACACATAACAAATAACACATAACGGATAACTTTCTAAAAAAAAAAGAAATGAGAAAAAGAGCGGCAAAGAAAAGACCACTTTTACCAGATCCAAGGTTTAATGACCAACTGGTAACCCGTTTTGTGAACAACTTAATGTGGGATGGAAAAAAATCAACAGCTTTCAAAGTATTTTATGATGCCATTGACATTATAGAAACTAAAAAGCAAGATGCAGAAAAATTATCATTAGACATCTGGAAAGATGCTTTAACTAATGTTATGCCTCACGTAGAAGTACGTAGTCGTAGAGTAGGTGGAGCTACCTTCCAAATTCCAATGCAAATTAGACCAGACAGAAAAATTTCTATGGCAATGAAGTGGTTAATACTTTATTCTAGAAGAAGAAATGAGAAATCGATGGCTCAAAGACTAGCGTCAGAATGTTTAGCTGCGGCTAAAGAAGAAGGTGCTGCAGTTAAAAAGAGAATGGATACTCACAAAATGGCTGAAGCAAATAAAGCATTCTCACATTTTAGATTTTAATAAATAAAGAAATGGCTAGAGATTTAAAATACACAAGAAACATAGGAATTGCTGCTCACATTGATGCTGGTAAAACAACAACAACAGAGCGTATATTATTCTATACAGGAAAATCACACAAAATTGGTGAAGTACACGATGGTGCTGCAACAATGGACTGGATGGCACAAGAGCAAGAAAGAGGTATTACAATTACTTCTGCTGCTACCACTTGTGAATGGAATTTTCCAACGACACAAGGTAAAATTTTACCTGAAACATTACCGTACCATTTCAATATTATTGATACCCCAGGTCACGTGGATTTTACTGTTGAAGTAAATCGTTCTTTACGTGTACTTGATGGGTTGGTTTTCTTGTTTAGTGCAGTAGATGGTGTGGAACCACAATCTGAAACAAACTGGAGACTTGCAGATCAATATAGAGTACCACGTATCGGTTTTGTTAATAAAATGGACCGACAAGGATCTAACTTTTTGATGGTATGTCAACAAGTAAGAGACATGTTAAAATCAAATGCTGTTGCAATCACTTTGCCAATTGGTGAAGAAAATGATTTCAAAGGGGTTGTTGATTTAGTAAAAAACCAAGCTATTGTTTGGGATGATGCGGGTATGGGAGCAACATATGAAGTGGTGCCTATTCCTGCAGATATGCTTGACGAAGTAAAAGAATACAGATCCATTCTTATTGAAGCAGTTGCTGATTATGATGAGAATTTGCTTGAGAAATTCATGGAAGATGAAGAATCAATTACTGAGGAAGAAATTAATACAGCTTTACGAGCTGCGGTTATGGACATGGCTATCATTCCAATGATTGCTGGTTCTTCTTTCAAAAACAAAGGGGTTCAATTCATGTTAGATGCCGTATGTAAATACTTGCCGTCTCCAATGGATAAAGAAGGTATTGAAGGAATTCACCCTGATGATGCTGAATTATTAGAAGAAGATCAAACTAAAATTATTCGTAAGCCAGATGTTAAAGAGCCTTTCGCTGCTTTGGCATTTAAGATTGCTACTGACCCATTCGTAGGTCGTTTGGCTTTCTTCCGTGCGTATTCTGGTCGTTTAGATGCTGGTTCTTATGTATTGAATACCCGTTCAGGAAATAAAGAAAGAATTTCTCGTATTTACCAAATGCACGCTAACAAACAAAACCCAATCGAATATATCGAAGCAGGTGATATTGGAGCAGCAGTTGGTTTTAAAGATATCAAAACAGGAGATACATTGTGTGATGAAAAACACCCAATTATCCTTGAATCTATGAAATTCCCTGCGCCAGTA
>CANKLD010000122.1 GCA_947483095.1 Bacteroidota bacterium | reverse complement strand
GGCCCAATTCATATTGGACATTTGGCGGGCGTTTACGTACCTTCAGATATTTATTCCCGATATTTAAGATTAAAAGATAAAGACGTTTTGTTTGTTTGCGGAAGCGACGAACACGGGGTTGCCATTTCAATGAAAGCCAAAAAAGAAGGGGTTTCGCCTCAGGAAATCATTGATAAATATGACGGAATAATTCGTCAATCGTTTATAGATTTTGGAATTTCTTTTGACAATTATTCAAGAACTTCAGCAAAAATTCATCACGATACCGCTTCTGAATTTTTCAAAAAATTATATGACAAAGGTGATTTTATTGAGCAAGTAACGGAACAATTATATGACGCTAAAGCAAATCAATTTTTAGCCGACCGATTTGTAATTGGAACCTGTCCAAAATGCGGACACGAAGAAGCGTATGGCGACCAATGTGAAAAATGTGGCTCTACGCTAAATGCAACGGATTTAATTAATCCAAAATCTACAATTACAGGGGAAATTCCAGTAATGAAATCTACAAAACATTGGTTTTTGCCTTTGGATCGATACGATGAATTTTTGAGAGAATGGATTTTAGTGGGACATAAAAACGATTGGAAACCTAATGTTTACGGGCAAGTAAAATCTTGGATTGACGGTGGTTTAGAGCCTCGTGCCGTAACCAGAGACTTAGATTGGGGAATTGACGTGCCTGTTGAAGGCGCTGAAGGCAAAAAATTATACGTGTGGTTTGATGCCCCAATTGGCTATATTTCTGCAAGTAAAGAATGGGCGTTGCGTGAAGGAAAAGAATGGGAACCGTACTGGAAAAATGAAGATACAAAATTGGTTCACTTCATTGGAAAAGATAATATTGTTTTTCATTGTATTATTTTTCCAGCGATGTTAAAAGCCGAAGGAAGTTATATTTTACCAGATAATGTTCCTGCAAATGAGTTTTTGAATTTGGAAGGAAACAAATTATCGACATCCAAAAATTGGGCGGTTTGGTTGCACGAATATTTGGAAGAATTTCCAAATCAGCAAGATGTTTTGCGTTATGCGTTGACATCAAATGCACCAGAAACCAAGGATAATGATTTTACTTGGAAAGATTTTCAGGCGAGAAACAATAATGAATTGGTAGCTATTTTCGGTAATTTTATAAATCGTGTGGTGGTTTTAACCAATAAATATTACGAGGGAATTATTCCAAATCCGAGCCCCCTAGCCCCCGAAGGGGGAACTCCTAACTTTACGGATTATGATAATGAAGTGTTAGCAGAGTTAAAAGCCTATCCAGCAGTAATTTCAAGTTCTGTGGAGCGCTACCGTTTTAGAGAAGCTTTGGGCGAATTGATGAATGTGGCCCGTTTGGGAAATAAATATCTTGCCGATGAAGAGCCTTGGAAAGTAATAAAAGACAATCCAGAGCGCGTGCAAACCCAAATGTATGTTGCCTTGCAAATTGCCGCCGCTTTGAGTTCACTTTGCGAACCGTTTTTACCTTTTACAGCAGCAAAACTTTCTAGAATTCTAAAAATAGAAACCAAAATTGATTGGAAAACAATATCTCAAACTTCTGAATTAATTTCTGTAGGTCACCAAATTGGCGAAGCAGAATTGCTTTTTGCAAAAATTGAAGACGAAGAAATACAAAAACAAATGGACAAATTAGAAGCTACGAAAGTGGCAAATATAGCTGAAAATAAAATGACGGAACCTCAAAAAGAAACAATTCAATACGATGATTTTGCTAAAATGGATTTGCGTGTTGGAACCATACTAGAAGCAGAAAAAATGCCTAAAGCAAATAAATTATTGATCCTAAAAATCGATACAGGAATTGATGTTCGAACGATTGTTTCAGGAATTGCAGAGAGTTTTTCTCCAGAAGAAATTATCGGGAAACGCGTTACGGTTTTAGTGAATTTGGCCCCAAGAAACCTTCGCGGAGTAGATAGCGAAGGAATGATTTTGATGACTACCAATTCGGAAGGGAAATTGGTTTTTGTAAATCCAGATGCCGATGGAGTTGGAAATGGTGAAACCATAAACTAATAAAAATATATAACACCAATTTCACTAATTTTCATAGATTTAATTTGTGAAAATTAGTGAAATTGGTGTTTAAAAAATATTAAAATGAACCCAAAAATAATTGCTTTTGATGCCGATGACACTTTGTGGCACAACGAACCTTATTTCGACGAAGCCCAAGATCGTTTTTGCGAATTGTTTCAAGATTATGCTTCGAAGCAAGAAATATTAGGGTTGATTTTAAATCACCAAATTTCAAATTTGCCCCTCTATGGATTTGGAATTAAAGCTTTTACACTTTCTATGATTGAAACTGCTTTGGAATTAACCAATCATACTATTTCAGGAAAAGGCATTGATAAAATTATTGCCATTGGAAAAGATTTATTGCAAAAACCAGTTGAATTAATGCCAAATGTGGAAAAGGTTTTGGGAGAATTGCAAGGGAAATACAAATTAATTGTTGCCACCAAAGGCGATTTAAAAGACCAGCACCGCAAACTTCACGATTCAGGAATTGGGGCTTATTTTCATCATATTGAAGTGATGAGTGACAAAACCGAATTGGATTATCAAAAAATGTTAGGGAGATTGGATTGCGATCCTAAAGATTTTCTGATGATTGGAAATTCTCTAAAATCGGATGTTTTACCTATTTTAAATATCGGAGGTTACGGAGTTCACATTCCGTATCATACCACTTGGGAATATGAGAAAATCGATTTTGAGATTGAACATGAAAATTTCTATTCCTTTGAAAATATTACAGAAGTCTTGTCGCTTCTAAAATAAAATTCGCGGCAATTAGTGTAATTCGTGGCTGAGTTAGAATACTAATAATTTTTTGCCACAGATTTAACGGATTAAACGGATTCCCACAGATTTTTTAAAATAAAATTCGAGACAATTGGTGAAATTCGTGGCTGAAAAAATATTGGAATTCATAAGGATTAAATAAAAAAGCCGCAGTTATAAAAAAACTGCGACTTAATTTGCTAATTCCCCCTTTTGGGGTTTGCTTCGCCAGTTCGCTATCGCACGGGTGGGGGCTTTACTTTCCTAAAAGCATTAATTCATCAATTACGACTTCGGTGACGTAGCGTTTTTCTCCATTTTTGTCTTCGTAACTTCTGTGGGTTAGTTTGCCCTCGATGGCAATTTCTTTACCTTTTACGACATATTTTTCAATAATATCGGCGGTTTTCCCCCAGGCAATAAGACTGTGCCATTGGGTTTCTTCTACTTTTTCGCCTTTGTCGTTTTTGTAACTTTCGTTGGTGGCAACGTTTAATTTGGCTAATTTTTTTCCTCCGTCGAATGTTTTGATTTCCGGATCATTACCTACATGTCCGATTAACTGTACTTTGTTTCTTAATGTGCTCATAGCGTTTTAATTTAAATGGTTTGTAATAAATAATTTTTGTTTTGCCGATACTTGTTTGATTTCGACATTGCAAAGATGGGACGACTTCCAAAATATATTCGGTTGTTAACTGCTTACTTTCGGTTGTAGTTGTTTGTAAGCGTTTGTAATTGGAAAATTATAAGTATATTTGGTTTATTATCAACTAATTCCAATTTATAAATTAATTTTATTAAAAGACATTAAAAACACAAAAGACATTTCCCAATTAGCCCCGATGGCAGAGAAAATCCCACGCTTTTGCGTGGATTGAAACGAACAGCGGGAAAAGAATTGGAAAAAATAGACTAGTAATTCGCTTCAAAAAGAAATTAACGACAGGAGTTTTTAGAAACTTACAACGACAAAAAAATGAATAAAACGTGTTTGGAATGCAACGATAAAATTGTGGGTCGCGAAGACAAAAAGTTTTGTAGCGACGGATGTAGGAATTCCTACAACAACAAAATTAATAAGGACAGCACGAATTTTATGCGCAATGTCAACAACAAGTTGCGGAAAAACTATCGGATTTTGATCGCTTTGAATGTAGAAGGGAAGTCGAAAACTACGCGTGCAAAAATGTTAAGTAAGGGATTTGATTTTGAATTTTTTACGAATATTTTGAATACCAAAACTGGAAACACCTATTATTTTATATACGACCAAGGCTATTTGGCATTGGAAAATGATTATTTTATGTTAGTCAAAAAAGATATTTAACTTCAAATTTATTACCAATGAAAAACAGATTCACCGCCATTTTATCGTTATTATTTATTGCTGGAATCCTAGGATTAATATACTTGTTAATGATGCCCCAATGGGTTTCATCAGACAATGCTTTGCTTTCGGAATATTCCACCAAAAGAGCGTTGGAAAAAGTGAAAGTTATTTCGGAAAACCCCCATTTTGTTGGCTCAGGGAATCATAAATTGGTTGGGGATTATTTGGTTAAAGAACTCCAAAAAATGGGATTGGAAACCCAAATTCAGGAAGGAACAACGCTTTCTGATTGGGGAAATTTGACAAAATCTAAAAATATTTTAGCTAGAATTAAAGGTTCTAACAGCTCGAAAGCGTTGTTGTTGCT
>CANKLD010000121.1 GCA_947483095.1 Bacteroidota bacterium | reverse complement strand
ATTGGAATTATTGGCGCCACGGTAATGCCCCACAATTTATATTTGCATTCTTCTCTGGTTCAAACCCGAAAATTTGATAGAAGCAAAGCTGGAATAAAACAAGCATTGAAATATAATTTTATAGATAGTACAATTGCCTTGAACTTGGCTTTTTTTGTAAATGCAGCCATTTTAATTTTGGCGGCCGCTACTTTTTACAAAAATGGCTTGTTCGAAGTGGCCGAAATTCAAGATGCACACCGATTATTAGAACCAATGTTAGGCACTCAATGGGCACCTATATTATTTGCCATTGCGCTAATAGCCGCAGGACAAAGTTCAACAATTACAGGAACTTTAGCGGGTCAAATTATTATGGAAGGGTATTTGAATTTACGGATTCAACCTTGGGTTCGACGCATTATAACGCGATTGATAGCCATTGTACCAGCCGTGATTGTAATTTCTATTTTTGGCGAAAGCGTAACCGGAAAAATGCTGATTTTGAGTCAGGTAATTTTGAGTTTGCAATTGGGTTTTGCCATTATCCCACTGATTCATTTTGTTAGTGATAAATCAAAAATGAAAGATTTTCAAATTTCTAAAATCACTCAAATTGCTGCATGGCTAGTGGCTACAATTATAGTTTCGCTGAATGCAAAATTGGTTTTCAACGAAATTCAAGGTTGGATTGAAATATCGGAAAATCCTATTGTTTTATGGTTAACAGTGGTTCCGTTGGCGGTTGGCTTTTTGATTTTATTACTTTACATTGTTTTCCAACCGTTTTTTACAAAAACAAAAAACAATATTGAAAACCATTCTCCTCACAATTTAGTTTTAAAATTCAAGACTTCCGAAACGTATAGTAAAAAGAATATTGCCGTGTCAGTTGACTTTACAGATGCAGATGAAATTGCTATAAATAGCGCTTTTGAACTTGGTGGAATACAAGCTAATTACACTTTAATTCATATAGTTGAAACCGTTGGCGCCTTGGTTTATGGAGAAAACATTGATGACCATGAAACTTTAATAGATGAAAAATTATTGAAAGAATACCAAGAAATGTTGACGAATAAAGGTTTCAAAGTAACAACTAAATTAGGGTTTGGAAAACCAAATTCTGTAATTCCAAAAATTATAAATGAAGGTAATTTTGATGTTTTAGTAATGGGAACCCATGGACACACAGGATTTAAAGACCTTCTTTTCGGAACTACCGTAGATAAATTACGCCATAAAATTGGCATTCCATTGTTAATTGTAAAAAACTAATTTGGAAATAAAATTCTTTCTATTGTCCAATACAACGCAAGCAATGACTATGGAAATTGGGTAAACGATGCGTCTTTATTCTTTCAAAAGTTTAACAGTTGAAGTTGATTTATTCATTATTTTTAAGAAATAAATTCCATTGGCTAACGAAGAAAAATCTTGATTTTCAATATCTTTTCCGTCGAAAATAAGTTGGCCTAAATTAGAATACAGTTTGTAATTCTTATTTCCTGAACCCGATTTTATGGAGATAAAATTATGAAATGGGTTTGGACTTACATTAATTTGTCGCCCTACATCATTAACTCCTAAAGCGTTACAAAACGAAGTTCCTCCAACTAAATTTGTCATTTCGGTACACAAATAGTTGTAGTTGGAAATTTGTGTAGTAGTTAAAGTTCCTAGAAGTAAATTTTGATTTATAGTTTCTGTTGGATTCGTCGTTAAATTGAAAAATTTTTCTGTACCATCGTCAAATTTTATCAATTTATACTCTGTATTTCTCATTGCTTTCCCATCTCCGGATGTAGGAGTATCTTTGAAAACCTCTGTAAATGCCCATGGCCTAACAGCTGTTGCAGTATTTAATAATATCGGTATTAAGCTTTTTGAATCCACTGGTCTATTTGAAGGAATTTGCGATTGCCAGTTGGAATATCCAAATAACTCTAATGCTGTTGCAAATAAATCGACGGTGTTAACAAGCGCATCACTACTTCTGTTTGGATTTACAACTGTTGGTCCTGAAATAATAAAAGGCACACTTACCCCTTTCTGATATACACTCCCTTTTGCACTTCCAGAACCTTGATTAATTGCAGGATCATCTCCATTATCCCCAATAAAAACGATGTCTGTATTTGCCCATTTTCCACTACTTTGTAAATAATCAAATAAACGACCAAGTTCACGATCCATGGCTTGAACCATAGCTTTATAATATTTTTTTGGATTAGCCGAAATATCTGCCGCTGTTCCACTCAAAGTGGTATCCGAATACATTCCAGCTGGTGGTAAATGAAAGGGACTGTGTGGCGCGTTGAATGCCATCCAAAGAAAAAACGGCTTTGTAGTTGGCTGTGCGGAAATCCAAGAAATAGAATTGTTTACCACCTCTGTTGTAGCGTAATTTGTATTGGTAGAGGCGACTCCATTTGTAATTTTTTGCCAATCGAAATAATCGTTAATTCCACCCGATAGACTTCCTTCGTAATGGTTAAACCCCATTATATTTGGATTGCTATAATTAGCGACCGACGGCAATTGTAAATGCCATTTTCCTATTAATGCTTTTGAAATTCCATTTGGAGAATACACATTTAATAATTGTGGAATACTAATTTCATTTGTATTCAATACCGATGTAGTGCCACCTCCAATTGCATTTCCAACTCCTGTTCTAAAGCTATATCTTCCCGTCATCATTCCTGCACGAGTAGGCGAGCACACTGGATTTGACCACGCATTTTTAAATCGAACACCTCTGCTTAATAAACGCCTAACATTTGGCATTGCAATGGTATCAAGAATGGGGCTATACTGTGTATAATTGGAATAAAATCCACAATAGTCGGC
The DNA here is from genome assembly GCA_947483095.1 of Bacteroidota bacterium. The sequence goes on along the minus strand of CANKLD010000121.1, from coordinate 1,677 downwards.
TCCAATATCATCTGCTATAACAAAAATTACATTGTGTTGTTGCGCAAAATTGGAAGGACTAATTACCAATAGAAATAATAGTACAACTATTTTTTTCATTATTTTTTCATTATGATTTTATACGTATTCTTATTATTTCCATTTATGATGGATAAAAAGTACAGTCCCTCTGAAATTCCTTCAGTGTCTAATAAGTATTCGTTGGAATTGATGACAATTTCTTTGCTTAGAACTATTTTTCCCATCGCATCGACGATTTCAATTTTTGTTGAAGTTGTGTAGCGTTGAAATGAAATGGAAACAAAATGAGAAGATGGATTTGGATGAATTTTTATTGAAGTATGAGGTTCAATATCGTTTAATGAAAGGGAAGGATTTCCTCTCACGCAAATTACATAATTTGAACCTGTTTTAGCACTGTAAGTTGTAATTCCAAAAGCGGTACTCCAATACCAAGCACTTAAATTTTGGTTTGGAAGTGTAGTTGAAGACCAATAATTACGAACTCCTAAACTTGAAAAATAAGGTGCAAAAACAGACGGGTTTGTTGCCAATTCATTGTTTATCGATTGCAATTCTTTGATGTTCGGCAATCGCCAATCAGAAATTGAACCTATAGTTAATCCTTCTGCATAACTTATTGCTTGTTCCCAAGTGAATATATTTGCATTCGGAATTTTTTGCCAAACCAACAGGGTTAAATTATCGGTTATAGTCCCATCCCCATTATCTGTAAAATGATTGGTAATGGTTGTTGGAGTGGTAACATTTCGAACTGCTCTAGCATGGAATTTTTTTGTTCCCCCCGCACTTATGGTTTCTATTTTTGGATGATTTCCAATTCCACCACCAGAATTGGTGCACCAAACTTTCGTTGTAGAATTATTTTCAAAAACACTCGTCCACCAATATTCGGCTGTAGTCAAAGTAAAAAAAGTGGTGTTTATTGCTGGGTTCGAATTTTGATGGTTCATAATGCTATAAGCTTCTATTGGAGTTGGCAATCGCCAGCCTGAAAAACCTCCTAAAGTTAATGTATTACAATAAGTGATAGCATTTTCAAAAGTCATTTCACCATCATCAACTTGTAGCCACATTAATCCCGTAACATTATCGGTAATTGTTCCATTTCCATTATTGGTATAAGAAGGCGTGTTTATCAAATAATCGTGGTCTTCGCCAAATGTAGTAGTGTAGCTTTGGGTTTGTCCAGTGTCGGGCAATAACCGAATAGTTTTAGAAACACTTTGACCAAAAAACAAAGTTGAATTTAGAAGTAGGAATCCAAAAAGTATTTTTTTTTTCATTTCAAATGGTAATTTATTCAACTATTAATTTTTTTGTTATCTCAAATTTGTCTGAAATAATTTTTACAAAATACATTCCCGACTGAATTTCGCCAAATGTAATATTATTTGAAATGGCATTTGTTTCAAATAGTAATTCACCTAAAGTATTTATTATTTGAATTTTATTTATTGGAAAAACAGCAGCATCATAATCTAAATTAAATTGATTTTTTGTTGGATTCGGATAAATATTAATTTTTGAATTTACGTTTTCAAAATCATAAACCGACAAAGAAGAAACTGTTTTTCTAACAATAACTTCGTTGTCTAAAATTACATTTTTACTCCAAATAAACTGAGCATCATTGGAAACATCATCAAAAATAGT
>CANKLD010000120.1 GCA_947483095.1 Bacteroidota bacterium | reverse complement strand
TCTTCTTTATAGGCTGAAGCACCTTGAAGTTGATATATAGGAAGTTGATTGAACATCCAATTTAAAGTTTCCTGATAGTTCATTAAATCAAAAAAGGGTTAAGGATTTTATGTTATGCAGTAATTTACTGAGTAAGTTTAAAATTATAAATTATTTTCCCTACTTGAGTATCTGCAGCGCCTGCATCGGGCTGCCATTTTGTATTCAACGCAGCAATTTTTGCTTGTTCTAAAAGGCATTTTGCAGAATTTGTAGTACCCCGAACACCAGGATTTGCATTGGTAACCGTTCCTGATTTATCTACTGAAATTTGAACTACCACAATTCCTTCTTCATTGCAATTATATTTTGGTCGAGGAGTATTTAGTGCTTTTCTATTTCCTAATTGATAATTTCCGTTTCCAGACCCTTTTCCAGACCCGCTTCCTGAGCCATAACCACTTCCTGTTCCCAATCCTTCTCCAGATCCATTTCCGCCACCGCTTCCTGTTCCTGTTCCACCGCCACCATTATATCCTTTTGAATTGGTATCGCCATTTGATTTCCCTTGATTTCCGGAAGTTTTATCATTTCCATCTCCTTCTTTATTGGATCCATTCAATAAATTTGACAACGCATCAGAAGTAGATTTTGAGGGTTTTGGGGCGGGTTTAACCACTGTTTTTGCTTCTACTTTCTTATCAATTTTTGTATCTGGTTTTTTTATTTCAATAACGGCAGGAGCTTCTTCATTTTCTGAAACGATTATTTCTTTTTCTTCAGTTGGAGTTTCTGCAACTTCTTGAGAGTCAGTAGTTGCAACTTCTTTGGAATCAAAATTATCTCCTGATCCAAATTCACTATCCCCAAAATTCACTGCAATTTCACCACCGCCACCACCGCCTTCCATTTCAGGAAGAGGCAAGCTGTCGCTAAATTTTAAAAAGAAAAACAATAAAAAAAGCAAAACAAAACTTGTAGTAGTAATGATTAATGATTTTTTTTCTTGTTCGGTTTGAAATAATTTCATTTTATAAATATTGAAATATAAAGATAATATAATAATTAAAACGAAAAAGAAATCAAAAAATTGTTTTCTAGTAGTCTACTAAATTAGACCAATTGTTTTAATTCAATTTCAAATGCTGTGGCCTATTGCTGGCCCTGAAACTGAAAATTTAACCTCTCTAGTTTTAGCTAACGATAAAACTTCGTTCATATCTAATCCTTTTCTCATTCTTGTTCCACCACCAGCAGCGCCTCCTCGTAAAGAATTGATTACGACCCAACCTTGAGCTTCCGTTTCTTGATCTTTCCAGTTAAAAATAATTTCAAGTTCTTTATCTTCGAATTTTTTAAGTAAATCTTTCATTATTTTTTTTAAGTTTTTCAAATAATAGTTAACTTTAATTTTCTACTATTTTATTATTAATATTATTATTAATTTTAATCGTATATTTTTCCAGAACTATGATCTTTCGATGCTCCTGTAACGCTGCCTAAAGTGTTAATTTCATTCCTTAATTTTAAAACGCCAAGTAATCCAAATATTAAAGCTTCTTTGAATTCAATGATTTTCTTTTCAGGAATTATAAATGAAGTCTCTTTTAAATAATATTGAATTCTGGCTATTAAAAAATTATTATAAGCTCCTCCTCCCGAAATCAGTAATTTGTTTTTTTTATTTGGCAATGCCGATCCAATTTGAATAGCAATATGTTCGGTAAAAGTGGCTAATTTATCTTCTATTGAAATTTCATGACTTTCAATTATAGGCAAAACAATTTCTTTTACAAATTCAAATCCTAATGATTTTGGATGTGCTAATTTGTAAAAATTTAGTTCATTTAATTCATTAAAAAGCGAAAGATTTACTTTGCCTGTACTTGAAATTATTCCCTTATCATCATAATTTAATCCTAATTTATTGGCATAAAAATTCAAAACAGTATTAACCGGAGAAATATCAAAAGCAATTCTTTTTCCATTTTCTTCAAAGGAAACATTTGAAAAACCACCTAAATTCAAACAATAATCAGCTTCTGAAAATAACAGTTGGTCACCAATGGGCACTAAAGGCGCGCCTTGGCCACCCAGTTCCACATCTTGAACTCTGAAATCGCAAACAACTTTTTGGTTACAAATTGTCGCGATTTCTGGTAAATTTCCTATTTGTAATGTAAAACCATTTTTGGGTTGGTGCAAAATAGTGTGTCCATGAGAACAAACTGCATCAATAGATTTAAGATTGTATTTAGAAATAAATTCAGAAATAGTATTTCCTAATAATAAGGTGTATTTTTTATTTAAATGCAATAATTCCAATTCTGAAAATCCAACCGCAATTTTCAATTGGTCAATCCATTTTTGGCTGTAGCCAATGGTTTCAGATTCAAGGATTTGAAAGTTCCAGTTTCCATTTACAATTTCAAAATTCAAGTGCGCCAAATCGATACCGTCAAGCGAAGTGCCCGACATTACACCGATAATGTTATATTTTTCTTGAATCATCGGCTAAAATTAATAAATCATTTTGAGAATTTGATAATTTAAAAGTATATTTGTGTATATATTTTATATTAATCACAATTATTATTCCCTATTATGGATTTTAAACTTACTGAAGAGCATTTAATGATTCAACAAGCAGCTAGAGATTTTGCCAAAATAGAATTATTGCCCGGAGTAATTGAACGAGATGAGCATTCAAAATTTCCAACCGAACAAGTGAAGATGATGGCAGAACTTGGTTTTATGGGAATGATGGTTGACCCAAAATATGGAGGGTCTGGTTTAGACAGTATTTCTTATATTCTTGCCATCACCGAGATATCCAAAATTGATGCTTCTGCTGCAGTAATTATGTCCGTTAACAATTCATTGGTTTGCGCAGGAATTGAAAAATATTGCAATGAAGAACAAAAACAAAAGTACTTAGTTCCTTTGGCAAAAGGCGAGGTTATAGGGGCATTTTGTTTGTCGGAACCCGAAGCAGGGTCGGATGCTACTTCTCAAAAAACAACGGCAATCGATAAAGGAGATCACTATTTATTAAACGGTACAAAAAATTGGATTACCAATGGAAATTCAGCATCTACCTATATAGTTATTGCTCAAACAGATATTGAAAAAGGACATAAAGGAATAAACGCTTTTATTGTGGAAAGAGGTTGGGCTGGATTCGAAATTGGACCTAAAGAAAAGAAAATGGGAATTCGAGGTTCCGATACACATTCTCTAATGTTTACTGATGTTAAAGTTCCAAAAGAAAATAGAATTGGTGAAGATGGTTTCGGATTTAATTTTGCGATGGCAGTCTTAAACGGAGGTAGAATAGGGATTGCATCACAAGCATTAGGAATTGCAAAAGGTGCTTTTGAATTGGCATTAAAATATTCGCAAGAACGAAAATCTTTTGGTAAAGAAATTTTTAAACACCAGGCAATTGCATTCAAATTAGCCGACATGGCCACGCAAATTGCTGCAGCAGAAATGTTAGTTTTAAAAGCGGCTTCTGAAAAAGATGCAGGTCAAGATATTTCACAATCGGGGGCTATGGCCAAATTATTTGCTTCTCAAACCGCAATGGACACCACAATTGAAGCGGTTCAAATTCATGGTGGAAATGGATATGTTGCCGAATACCATGTCGAAAGAATGATGCGGGATGCTAAAATTACCCAAATTTATGAGGGAACTTCTGAAATCCAACGCATTGTAATTTCAAGAACTTTAATTGCTTAAACAATTATTCACAATAAAAAAAGTCCTAAAACATTTCGTTTTAGGACTTTTTTATTTTAGAATCGTAAGATATTATTTTGCCAATGTCATTTCATCAACAATGTGTTTTGCACCTGAGTATTTTTCAATAACCCATAATACATAACGGATATCTACATTAATAGTACGTTGTAATTTTGGATCAAAGATAACATCCCCAGCCATTGCTTCAATGTTTCCATCAAATGCCAATCCTATTAATTCTCCTTTTCCATTCAAAACTGGCGAACCTGAATTTCCTCCAGTAATGTCATTGTCAGTTAAGAAATTTATATGAAGTGAACCGTCTTTATCTGCAAAACGACCATAATCTTTATTTTTGTTTAACTCGATTACACGAGCTGGCAAATCAAATTCTTCATCCCCTTTTTTGTATTTTTTTACTTGACCGTCTAAAGTAGTGTAGTTGTTTATCTTAGCATCGTTTCTTTTGTCAACAGGTAAAGAAAGAACTTTCCCATAAGTTAAACGCAATGTAGAATTCGCGTCAGGGTATTTAATAGCGCCAATTTTTGATTCTCTCAAACCTTCAACTAATAAACGGAATGCAGCACCATAATCATTTTGTGCTTTTGCAATTGCATCCGATTTAGCATTCATATGAGCAACTAAATCATTTGAAAGTAAATACAAAGGGTCGCTTGCCAAAACAACATCGCTTGGATAATCTAAAAATGCTTTTACTTTATCTAATGAAGTTAAAACACTCATTTCAAAAGCAGCATTTACAAATTTAGAATAATCGTAGTTGTTGTCTTTTCCAATTTTTTCTACCATTGGAGCAAT
>CANKLD010000119.1 GCA_947483095.1 Bacteroidota bacterium | reverse complement strand
GTAATTCCAGGGTAATTTCCAACTTGCTGGTTCAATCCTGTCAATTCATTAAAAACAGACGTTTTACCCGTATTGGGATTCCCAATTAAAGCAACGTTTATATTATTACTGCTCATTTTGAGTTGGTTTTAAGAATTTCAACCTCAATTTCATTTGCAGTTTCTATGCGAATTGCAAGATGTGAGCCATTAATATTTAAATAAAGGGGGTCTCCAAAAGGAGCAATTTGTAGTAATTGAACGGTATTCCCCGGCAAACATCCCATTTCCAATAGCTTTAATGGAATAGCTTCAATATCAAAATCCTTGATTATTGCTGTTTCGCCTTTTTTGAGAGAATTTATTGTAGTTCGCAAACCTTATTTAGATTGAATTTAGATTACAAAAGTAAATATAATATTATTCAATCATATGATAATTATCAGTTTTATGAGTTTTTTAGTTTTTAAAAATTATCTAGTTATTGGGTACACAAAAAATTAATGTCTTCAATTAAACGCTCAATGTCTTCCTTTTTAGTTCCATCATAAAAACCTCGAACCCGTCTTTTTGAATCAACCAATACAAAGTTTTCGGTATGAACCATGTCATATAATTGTTCGGGTTTCCCTAATTTAACAGCTAAATACGACATTCTAGCCATTGAATAAATTTGCTTTTTATCGCCAGTGACTAAATTCCATTTACTATCAATCACTCCATTTTTAATTGCATACTCTTTTAAAACAGCAACGTTATCTGTTTCAGGAAAAACAGTGTGGGAAAGCAACATCACTTTAGGATTATTGATAAATGCTTTTTGGACCTCCACTAAATTAGTCGTCATTTTAGGACAAATAGAACCGCAAGTGGTAAAGAAAAAATCGGCTACATAAATTTTACCTTCGTAGTCTTTTTGGGTTATAATTTTTCCATTTTGATTAACAAACGAAAAATCAGCGATAGCATGGTATTTACTGATATATTGAACCGTAGAATCTACCAATTCAGGATTTACCATTGACGGATTATAAATTGGAAGTGACTTTTTTGGCTTCAATGCAGAATAAAATAACGATAAAATTATTGTAGAAAGTACCGTTACAATAACCAAAAACCACTTGTATTTTTTTAAAAAAGAAAGCATATTAAATTTTTCCACAAATTTACAAAAGTTATAGAGTAAGTTATGAAATTACCGATTTAATTTTTAAGGAAATCGATAGATTACAATCCTAATTTATTTGATAGAATTTAACATAAATTTAAAAAATAATTAATATTTTTGAAGACTAACTTAATATTAGCTAATTATGAAACTTAGATTAAATAAGACATTGTTGTACGTTATTCCTGCGTTGATTGGATTATCGGCAAATGCACAAAAAGAGGCCGCCACGACGCCTGGAATAAACGTTCCTTATATGGATAAATCGGTGAAGCCAGGTGACGATTTTTTTAAATTTGTAAATGGAACTTGGCTAAAAAATACTGAAATTCCTGCTGACAAAACACGTTGGGGAAGTTTTGATGAATTACGCCAAAATACCGATAAAGATGCCTTAGCAATTTTAAAAGAGGCAACAAAGAATCCTAAATACAAATCAACTACCGATCAAGGTAAAGCGATTATTATGTACAAAGCCGCTATGGATACTTTGGCGAGAAACAAACAAGGAATTGTACCATTAACTCCTTATTTGGCTAAAATTAATGCCGTGAAAAACGTCAAAGATTTACAAAAATTGATGATGGAAACGGAAGCTCAGGGCGGAGGCGTTGGTTTTTTTGGTGTTGGAATTGGTGCCGATGAAAAAAATAGTACTCGAAATGTAGTTAGTGTTGGCCCAGGTGGTTTAGGATTGCCAGACAGAGATTACTACGTATCTGAAGATAAGGATTCTAAAGAAAAACGCGAGAAATATGTGCTTCACGTTGCAAAAATGTTACAATTTTTAAATGAATCTCCTGAACAAGCAAAAGCGGATGCTGAAAAAATTCTTGCTTTAGAAATCCAAATGTCTAAACCAAGATTGGACCGTGTGGAACGTAGAGATAGTAAAAAACAATACAATCCAACTTCAATTGTGGATTTGCAAAAGATGCTTCCTTCAATAGATTGGAACGCTTATATCAAAGGAATTGGAATCACCAAAGTGGATACTATTATCGTTTCTCAACCAAGATACATGACTTCTCTTCAAACTTTATTTACTGAAAATAAAGTAGAAGATTGGAAAGCCTACATGCGTTGGATGTTGTTAAGAGGAGCTTCAAGCCAATTGTCTACTACAATTGAAACTGCTAACTGGGAGTTTTATGGAAAAACATTAACCGGTGCTTTAAAACAAAGACCTCGTCACGAAAAAGCATTACAAGTAGTTAATGGAACGGTTGGAGAGGCCTTAGGAAAATTATACGTTGAAAAAATGTTCCCAGCTGAAGCTAAAGCTAAAGCGATGAAAATGATCAAAAACGTAATGAGAGCCTATGAAATAAGAATTAATAATTTGACTTGGATGTCTGCTGAAACTAAAGCGAAAGCGGTAGAAAAGTTAAATAAATTGACTATAAAAATAGGTTACCCTGACAAATGGGAAGATTACTCTGCTTTAGAAGTGAAAAGTCCTGAAGACGGCGGAAGCTATTTTCAAAATATCAAAAGTATTTCTAAATGGGGCTGGGCAAAAGACTTAGCAAAATTGGGAAAACCAGTTGATAAAACAGAATGGGGAATGTCACCTCAAACGGTTAATGCTTATTACAACCCTTCTTACAACGAAATTGTATTCCCAGCGGCAATCTTACAACCACCATTTTACAATTACCAAGCGGACGAAGCTGTAAATTACGGTGGAATTGGAGGCGTAATCGGACATGAAATTTCTCATGGTTTTGACGATCAAGGGGCAACTTACAACGCTGATGGAAATTTAATTGACTGGTGGACAGCGGAAGATTTAACAAAATTCACTTCTCTAGGTGGAGCGCTAGCTGATCAATATTCTGCTTTGGAGCCATTGCCAGGAACTCACGTAGATGGTAAATTTACATTAGGTGAAAACATTGGAGATTTGGGCGGCGTGAATGCTGCTTACGACGGGTTGCAATTGTATTTAAAAGAAAATGGAAATCCTGGTTTAATCGATGGTTTTACTCCTGAACAACGATTTTTTATCTCGTGGTCAACTATTTGGAGATCTAAGATGAGAGATGAAGCATTAAAAAATCAAGTGAAAACAGATCCGCATTCTCCAGGAATGTATCGTGCTTATGTGCCAATTCAAAACGTAGATGCTTTCTATTCGGCATTTGATATTAAAGAAGGTGACGGCATGTTTGTAGCTCCTGAAAAACGAGTTAAAATTTGGTAATAACCAATTTTATATAAATTTAAAAATCCCATTTTGTATTTCAAAATGGGATTTTTTTAGGTGTTCTTCGATTTTTGAAAGGATCTATTGACCAAATAAAGTCCGAATAAAGTGATTATTCCGCCTACCGCAATTGCTAATGACAACGGTTCTCCAAAAATATAAGCTCCTAAAAGAACTGCAATTATGGGATTGATATAAGCATAAATACTATTGATTTCGGCAGGCAAATGTTGCAAAGCATAGATATAAGCTATGAAGGTTAAGACCGATCCAAAAATCACTAAATAACCTATTGAAACCCATGAAATTACTGGAATTGTAGATAAACTCACCGCCGATCCCGTTGCTCCTAAATAGGCAAAAAGAAAAATACTCGAAATAAACATCTGAATGCCTAAACTAAAATAAGGATTAAAACTTGCCACTTTTTTCTTGGTGTATAATGTCGCAAAAGCCCAGGTTAAAGTAGAAATTATGGATATTATAATTCCAAATCGGAAATCAAAAATCAAGAAATCACTCAAATGTTCGTAGAAAATTACACATACACCAGCAAACCCAACTACCAATCCTACAATAGCCATTTTAACCAATTTTTCACCTCTGAAAAGACTTATAATTACCACCCAAAGCGGAACCAAAGCGCCTATAATTGCACCCAAACCACTACTTATATATTTCACTCCCCAAGTACTTAAACCGTTGCTTAAAACAAAATTCAAAATACTCAATATGATAATGGTTTTCCATTGTTTGCCTTTAGGCCAAGGGGTTTTCTTAAATAAAAAATAAGACAAGTATAAAGTGGCGCCTAAAAATTGGCGAATAGCGGCAAGTTGTAACGCGGGCATGTATTTCACCCCTTCTTTGGAAGCAATCCAAGTGGTGCCCCAAAAAAAACTAACCCAGCAAAGTGCCAAAATGGGCAATCCAACTGAGGCGATTTTCGACTGAATTATAGATTTTAATTTTGGTATCAATTATAAACTTCCTTTTATGAATTGGTATTTCAAAACGTTTTCCAATTTATCGGATAAAATGGTTTTTCCAACAGAGGGTTTTGAATGGTCAAAGATAGTCAGTTCCAATTTATTTTCTTTTGCTTTTTGTGAATAATAATCTTCCCGATTTGGATGAAAAGGCGCAACAGCATTGAACGTTTCTCCCCAACAATTACTTTCAATAATTTTTAAAATAATCCCGATGCAATCTTCTTGGTGAATCAAATTTATTGGTGCATTAG
>CANKLD010000118.1 GCA_947483095.1 Bacteroidota bacterium | reverse complement strand
GAAGCTACATCTCGACCACGACCGTATACAACGTTTATTACTCCTTTTGGAAAGCTACTTCTAAAAGCTTCTAAAAGTGGTGAAATTAATAATACACCGTGTTTTGCAGGTTTAAAGATCACCGTATTTCCCATAATTATAGCGGGAATGAGCAGTGAAAAAGTTTCGTTTAAAGGATAATTGTAAGGCCCAAGACACAAAACAACCCCAAGAGGTCCTCGGCGAACCATTGCATTAATACCCTGGCTTTTTGTGAAACGCGCGCAATTTCTATCTAATTTTTTATAATCTTCAATGGTATCTAAAATGTATTCGACTGTTCTGTCAAATTCTTTTTCAGAATCGGGAAGTGATTTACCTATTTCCCACATCAAATATTTAACCACTTCATTACGTGTTAATTTCATTTGATTTACGAAATTCTCCATACATTTAATTCGGTCTGTAACTTTCATAGTTGGCCAAATTCCCTGTCCATTGTCATAGGCATTTACTGCTGCCGCAACTACTTCCTGAGCTTCATTATTTCCCATTGTTGGAATCGTTCCTAAAAAGGTAGGCTCGTAATTTTCTGTAGAAGAAATAGTAGAGTAAACATTGGTAGTTGGCCCATTCCATTCCTTTAATTCACCATTTACTAAATAGGTGTTCTGCAATAATGGAGCCGTAATTTTAAATTCTTCAGGTATAAAACTCATGAGATTTTTTTTGCAAATTTACAAATAATACTTGTTGCAAGATGCTAATAATAAATAAATAAGAAGCAAGATAACCGAATTATCATAATCATAATTATATTGAAATAAGTACAAAAAAAATGTATAATTAAAAGAAAAATGTAGCTTTTGGAGAAAATAATTTGAAATAAAACGTTTTCGTTTTAACAGATACTATTCTTATGAATTTAATGCTTCAAATATCTTAATCGCACATTTTTCTCCATCTATAGCGGCAGAAATTATTCCACCTGCATAACCAGCGCCCTCCCCACAAGGGTATAATCCTTTAATTTGTGGGTGTTCGTGCAAAATAGAATCTCGAGGAATTCTAACAGGCGAGGACGTTCTCGATTCTGGTGCGTGTAAAATAGCTTCATTAGTTAAATACCCTTTCATCGATTTGCCAAATTCCGTAAATCCTTCTCTTAATATTTGGGATAAAAAACCAGGAAAAACCTGCCCCATTTCTACTGAAGTTGTACCGGGCACATAGGATGTTTTTGGGATATCCGAAGAAACTATATTTTTAGTAAAATCGACCATTCTTTGTGCTGGAACTTTTTGAGATTCCCCAGCCAAATGCCACGCTTTTTGCTCGATGCTTTTTTGAAATTCTAATCCTGCTAATGCACCAAATTTAGAATAGGGCGCGAAATCTTCTAATTTTAATTCGACAACAATTCCTGAATTGGCAGTAGCTTGATCTCTTTTTGATGGCGACCAACCATTGGTTACGACCTCGCCGGGACTAGTAGCACAGGGTGCAATCACGCCACCTGGACACATACAAAAAGAGTACATCCCTCTTCCACCGACTTGTTTTACAATAGAATAAGGCGCTGGTGGTAAAAGTTCCCCACGATAATCGCAACTGTATTGAATGCTATCAATTAGAGTTTGTGGATGTTCCGCTCTAACGCCCAAGGCAAATGGTTTCGCCTCTATGAACACTTTTTTTCTGTCTAACAATTCGAAAATATCACGAGCGGAATGTCCTGTTGCCAATATTATTTTATTGGCTAAAATAGTATCTCCAGATTGCGTTACAATTCCTTGAACTTCATTATTTTTTATCAAAATATCCGTTAGGCGTGTTTCAAAAAGCACTAAACCGCCCATTTCAATTATTTTTTCTCTAATGTCTTGAATGATTTTTGGTAATTTATTGGTTCCAATATGAGGATGCGCTTCTATCAAAATATCTGCGGAAGCACCAAAAGCAACTAACAATTCTAATATCCGAGTTACATCGCCACGCTTTTTGGAACGGGTATATAATTTACCATCAGAATACGTTCCTGCTCCACCTTCACCAAAACAATAGTTGCTATCTTCATTAACAATATGATCTAAATTGATAGCTTTAAGATCCCTACGACGGCCACGGACGTCTTTGCCGCGTTCAATAACTATTGGCTTTAAGCCCAATTCTATTAATTGCAATGCAGCAAAAAGACCTGCGGGACCGGCACCTACAACAATTACTTCTTGAGAATTAGACACATTTTTATACTCCGGAAGTTGAATTTTCTCTTCAATAAACTCGTCTTCTTGAAAATAAATCGTCACTTTTAAATTAATTTTAATTGCCTTTTGACGAGCGTCAATGGAACGCTTCAAAATAGAAATATGTTTAATTTCAGCTACTGAAACACGAATCGATTTCGCAACATACTCTTTAAGAAGTTGATTATTAACTGCGATTTCTGGAGTTACTTGAAGTAGAAGTTCTTGGGGCATTATTTCTTAATTAATCGAATTACAAAAGTAGTAATTTGGTGCGGATTAATAACGTAGGTTTATTTTAAAGAATATAGATAATAGATAATAGACAATAGACTAATAGATAATAGACGAAGAGATGATAGATTTAAAAATTCGTGGGAATTAGTGCAATTCGTGGCTAAAAACTTTGTGCCTTTTGAAGAAAAAAAATCTTTATAGCTGTGGCTAATAACTTTGTGTCTTTTGTGGTAAAACCCTACATTTGATCTAACAAACAAAAATATGTCAAGACAAATAAAACTAATATGGGATTTTAGAGGTGCGGAAGCTGAAAAAATAGCTGAACATCATGTGATTCACCTTAAAGAATTTATTAAATCCGAAAAATTAGACTTGGATATAACCGGTTTTTCAGTAGTAAATGAATTTCATTCAATCGCTTTTATGGTGGTTAACGAAATTGAAATGATTGCTGTTCGAGATAAATTAAAACCACATCGAGGCGAAGTATTTTAGTAAAATGTCTTAATTAGCAACCTCACTAATGAATTTTATTCTCATTAATCGCAATTCATTAATATCGTACTCTCCGTCAAATTCTTTCAATGCGTCTTCAATACTGTCCGATTCCGATTCCATAAAATAGTCGTGAATTTCCTCTTGCTGGTCGTCATCAAAAATTTCATCAATCCAATATTTGATATTCAACTTTGTTCCTGAATAAACAATTTGCTCCATTTCTTTAATCAACATCTCCATATTCAAGCCTTTGCCTCGAGCAATATCATCAAGATTTAATTTTCTATCAATATTTTGAATGATGTATAATTTATTAATTGAATTGGCACCAGTTGACTTTACAACCAAATCATCCGGACGAAGAATGTCATTTTCCTCAACATAAGTTCGAATAATATCAACAAATTCTTTACCGTATTTCTTAGCTTTTCCTTCGCCAACACCGTGAATATTTCCCATTTCATCCATAGTAATTGGATATTTTAGCGACATATCTTCAAGTGACGGATCTTGGAAAACCACAAAAGGTGGAACTCCTAGTTTTTTAGCAACTTTCTTACGTAAATCTCGCAAAACCAACATCAACGCTTCATCGGCAATTCCAGAAGATTTTGCTGCAGTAACAATTGCTTCATCTTCAGATTCATTGTATTCGTGATCTTCAGACATCATAAAAGACTGAGGATTTTTAATGAATTCTGATCCTTTATCGGTAATTTTTATGATTCCATAGGTTTCAATATCTTTTGACAACAAACCATCAACAAGCACCTGTCTAAGTAAAGCCATCCAATAACGTTCTTCAAAATCAGAACCACAACCAAAGAAAGGCTGGGTATCCGTTTTATGTGCTTTTATCATTGCATTTACTTTACCAGTTAATGCAAAAACAATTTCTTTAGATTTATATAAATGCTTGGTGTCTCTAACCATTTCAAGAAGTTGAACCACTTGACCTTTGGCTTCAATTTTATTTTTTGGATTTCGAACATTATCGTCCATATCGCCGCCTTCGCCAGTTTCTGTGTCGAATTCTTCACCGAAATAATGCAATAGAAATTTTCTTCGTGAAATAGAAGTTTCGGCATATGCCACCACTTCTTGCAGTAAAGCAAATCCAATTTCTTGTTCGGCAACTGGTTTTCCAGACAAGAATTTTTCTAATTTTTCAACATCTTTATAAGAATAGTAAGCCAAACAATGTCCTTCACCTCCGTCACGACCCCCACGACCAGTTTCTTGATAATAGCTTTCTAACGATTTTGGAATGTCGTGATGTATTACAAATCGAACGTCTGGTTTATCAATTCCCATTCCAAATGCAATAGTTGCGACAACCACTTCCACATCTTCCATGAGGAACATATCTTGGTGTTTTGCTCTGGTCTTTGCGTCTAAACCTGCATGATAAGGAACAGCGCTAATTCCGTTTACTTGTAAAACCTGAGCTATAGATTCTACTTTTTTTCTACTTAAGCAATAGATAATTCCTGATTTACCTTTATTTTGCTTTATAAAGCGGATAATATCAGATTCAATATTTTTAGTTTTTGTACGAACTTCATAAAACAAATTAGGACGATTGCATGACGCCTTGAAGGTATTGGCATCTGTCATTTCACGGTTTTTAAGAATATCCTCTTG
>CANKLD010000117.1 GCA_947483095.1 Bacteroidota bacterium | reverse complement strand
TCATCCGGCCACCAGTAATCTCCTTCTGAATAGAAATCGTGCTTGTTTCCAGTACTTCTTTCGCAAAATGAAGAAGTGATTGTTTTAGGAGTTTCTTTTATATAAAGATTGGCATTTTCAAGTTCGCGGCTTCTTTCAATTTCATTTAAATTAAAAGCCATTTTCATGTTGGAACAACTCAAAAGAGAGACCCATGATAATAAAATTAAAACTTTTAAAACGCTATTTTTCATTGGAAAGAATTGAAAAATTCAATTATTTTTTAAACTTTAAATATTCACCTTTAAAATTCTGATTCAGAATATTCATTTCTATAAATTCTCCTTTTGAATTTGGAACCACTTCTATGGCTGCTTTTCCATTTGACATTTTTATAGATTCACTTCCTGTTGGAGTTCCTTTATTTTTCATCGTTTCACCACCTGACAAACATTGAAAATAAACACGATCTTCATAATCTAGACATCGGATATTGTTTTTATCAACTGCAATTGCAGTTACTAAATAATTGCCGTTCTTCATTTTCTCAGCAGATAATTTCAATCCATCAGCAGCGCCATTTTTAACATATCTGTAATTGACATCGATAGTATCAGTTACTTTTGTACCCTCTTTGGTAATCCCAACTGCAACAAAATTATTTTTACCGTCAGCAAAATTTACATCCCATGTTAATCCACATGCTGGATAAGCAGTAATATCTCGGTTTTTAATACCCAGAGAAACTCCATTTAAAAACAACTCCACTTTCGGACAGTTACTAAAAACACAAATTGTTCTCGGAGTATTTTTAGGCCCTTGACGATCGGTCCAAGTATGTGATTCTATGTATGCAAATGGCTTTTCACTCCAATAACTTTTAAATACGTAATAGGCATCTTTAGGATTTCCATTTCTGTCAACCAACCCTTTCTGATTCATATATGGGATGTCATCTTCTGGGCGTAATGGGGTTGCAAAATCTTTAAAAGCCCATTGCATATTTCCTACAAATGTTGGATCGTTTTCAGAAATATGTAAGTGCCAATCAAATAAATCAACAATATAATTTTCACTCCAATCTCCTATTTGGGCAATATTAGCTACTTTAGTTTGAACAATTGCTTCTTCCCAACCTTCAGATTTTATTACTCCTTCACCATTAATTGGGTTTTCAGAATGTCTTCCTACGTGGCTGTCGCCACCATATTCTGCATGGATAAAATGTTTGTAATCTAATTTATATTTGTCGATTGCTTTTTTATAACTTTTATAACTTCCAGAATACCAACCCGACCAAATTGAAGGGGAGAAAACGTCAACAATTTTTGAACCTTCTTCATATTTACGAATCACCGTTTTACGCGTAGGATCCAATATATGAGCCATGTCATTCAATTCCCTCAAAAACGAAGTCATTTTTGCGGTATTGTCTCCATCAGGAAAATCAGGTAACCAACCCATTTCGTTTCCTAAAGACCATAAAATAATTGAAGGATGATTGTAATTTTGATTGATTATTTCAACCAACATGTTTTTAGAATTCGTTTGCCATTCTGCATTTCCAATTCCGCCACGACACCATGGTAATTCGTCCCAAACTAACAATCCTAATTCATCACACGCTTTATAAACTTCAGGATCTTGAGGGTAATGCGCCAGTCTAACAAAATTAGCTCCCATTTCTTTAATCGACTCAAAATCTTTTCGGTGTTGCTCATTCGACATTGCCGCTCCTACTTCAGCCAATTCTTCATGACGGTGCGTTCCACGAATTAAAACTCTTTTTCCATTTAGATAAAATGGTCCGTTGTCTTTAAATTCAAACCATCTAAAACCTACTTTGTCTTCAAGTTTGTCTTTTTGGATTCCTTTTTCTAATAATGAAACTGAAACAGAATATAAATTTGGTATATTTACGTCCCATAATTCAGGTTTTTTAATTTCACTAAAATCTATTGATGTCGTTTCACCCGTTATTTTCCCCTTTTTAGTTGCAACTACTTTTCCTTTTGGATTGGTTAATTGAGCAGAATATTCAAAATCAGAAAAGTTAATTAGGTTTTTTGTAGTTGCAACAACCTTTAAAGTAGCCGTTTTTTCAGAAACTTGAGGAGTGGTGATTTTAATGTTATCAATATTAGTTTTCGACATGGAAAGCAACCAAACATCTCTGGTAATTCCTCCAAATATGATAAAATCACTTTTTTGAGATGGTATAATTTCAATATTATAACTGTTGTCAACACGAACAAGAACTTCATTATTTCCTTCATGAATAAAATTGGTAATATCAAAAGTAAAACCAATGTAACCTCCGATATGTTCCCCTACTTGTTTGCCATTTACATAAACAGTGGTAGTGATATTAGCCCCTTCGAAGTATAATTTGTATAATTTATTCGAATCGATAGTTGCAATAGCAACATTTTTTTTAAACCAACTTGCACTTCGTCTGTAACCTGGCTGATCATCAGTTGCATCTTCTTTGTTCCAAGTATAAGGCAAATTTAAAGCAACCCAATTGGAATCAGCATTTGCATCTGAAATACTTTTAGTATCATTTTCAAGGTAATTCCACCCTAAATTAATATTGGTTTTCGATCTTTCTAAATTTTGGGATTGAATAGTTAAAAAACTAAATAAAAATAAAAAAGTTAGTACGTTAAGTCGGTTTTGTAAATTAAAATATTTCATAAATAGTTAAAGAGATTGTTTTCTAATAATTGCTTCTAAAAAATAATAATCGGCATAATTTATTGGCTGATCAATTTCGTCTTTTTTAGGCCAGTTTCCAGTGCTATGATCTAATAAAAAGGGTACTTTGACAGAATTGTCAAGAAGATATTTATCAGAACTTAGTGAATTTATTACCTTATTTGAGTAATCAAGATAGGATTTATCTTTGGTGAAAGTATACAATTCGATTAATGCCGATGCCATAATCGCTGCTGAAGAAGCATCGCGAGCGGCATTAGGAATACTAGGGTCTTTAAAATCCCAATACGGGATTCCATCTTCTGGCATGTTTACATTGTTGATATAATATTTTGCAGTAGCCTCAGCTTGCTTCAAATATTCCTTGTTTTTGGTATATCGGTAGCACATTGTTAAACCATAAACTGCCCAAGAATGACCCCTAGCCCAAGTTGATTCATCATTAAACCCTTGAAATGTAGCTTTTTTTCTAACCCCATTTGAAATGGTATCATAATCCACTACGTGGTAGCAACTGTTGTCTTTTCTGAAGTGATTTTTAAGTGTGGTATTTGCATGTTTGATAGCAATATTTTTAAAAGTTGGATCTCCAGAAATTTTTGATGCTTCAAATAGCAATTCGAGATTCAACATATTATCGATAATGACGGGGTAATCGAAAAGTTCTCTGCTGTGATCCCAAGATCTAATTGCACCAATTTTGGAATTGAATCGGGTAATAAGTGTTTGAGCGCTTTTAACGATAATTTTCTTATACTTTTCTTTATTCTCAAAAGCCAAACCTTTTCCAAAGCTGCTATATACTTTGAAACCCATGTCGTGAGTGGTTCCGTTGAATTTTTCTTTTTCAATAAAAGCATTCCAAACTGACGCTTTTTCTTTGTAGTTAACATCCCCCGTTAATTTATATATTAGCCAAAGGGTACCCGGGAAAAAACCGCTAGTCCAATCTTTTGATTTTACTTTTTTGAAAACTCCATTCGAAATATTCACGCTTCTAGGAATGGCAAGCGAGTCAACAGGGAAATCCAAGAGATAGCTAAATCTTGAACTTATATTTCTATTTAATGTTATATAAGTAGATTTATTTTGAGCTAGCGAATTGTGATTCACTGATAAAAATAAACTGATAAAAACTACTATTATTAATTTCTTCATTTAAATTTTCAAATTATAGAAACTATAATTTTATTAATCATAGTTAGATAGAGGACATTTATTTCCTAATTTATTCTACAAATATAAATTGAGATTGGTTTTTAAAAATACAAAATAGGGTATTCAAAAATCCAAAATGGTAATAAAACAATAATATTAGGCAGTATCAGTGTTGTTAGAAAACTTACTTTGATATTGGGAAGGGGTTTCTCCAAATTTCTTTTGGAAACATTTGCTAAAATATTTAGGATTATTAAACCCTACTTTATAGCTTATTTGAGAAATATTAATTTTGTTTTGTTCCAATAATTGAGCCGCTCTTTTCATTCTGATTTCATGAATAAATTCGTTCGGAGTGAAGTTAGTCCAAGCTTTAATTTTGGTAAATAGCATGGTTCTGCTCACACCCAATTCAGCACAAAAGAAAGGAATATCAAATTGTTCGTTAGAAATATTTTCTTCCACTACTTTAAACGCTTTCTTTAATAATTGTTCATCAAGCGAAGAAACAGCTATTTCACTTGGGGTAAAACTATTTTCTGAAGAGAATTTTGTTTTTAATCTTTGTTTGGAAGCCAAAAGATTTTTGATTCGCAACTTGAACTCCATTAAATCAAAAGGTTTGCTAATGTAATCATCAGCACCACTTTCCAATCCTTCAATTTTATAAATCAACGACGATCTAGAAGTTAATAATATTACTGGAATATGACTTGTTTTTATATTCTCTTTGATTTTAGCACACAATTCAGTTCCAACCATTTCAGGCATAATTACGTCACT
>CANKLD010000116.1 GCA_947483095.1 Bacteroidota bacterium | reverse complement strand
AGTTTACAACATTGCAGATGCAATCAACAAAATTGGATTTGGTCTTGTAATTTACAACTTAGCTCAAAAATCTCAAAAAGATTAATTAGGTCCCTTATTTACAAAAACCGTCTTGTGAAAACAAGGCGGTTTTTTTATGCTGTAATTTTATCTCGTTATTGAGAAACAGAAATCTCAAATAGTTTCTCCCATTTTTTTCCAGTAACAAAAATAGTTTTCGTCTTGGGATTATAGGCAATTCCATTCAATACTTCAGCTTCTTTATATTTTATAAATTTACGTAATCCAGCCAAATTAATTATTCCTTCTACTTTACCATTCTCAGGATTTACCACCGCAATAGCGTCTTTTTGCCAAATATTACAGTAAATTTTTCCGTTAATGTATTCCAATTCATTAACGCTTTTTATCTTGCTGCTTCCAGAATAAACATTCACATAATCAATCATTTTTTGATTTGCTGGATTCATTTTCCAAATTTTCTCTGTCCCATCCGATTGATAAATCACTTTTCCATCATTGGTCATTCCCCAACCTTCAATTGGTTTATCATAAGCAAACGTTTTTTCCACTTTCCAAGTATTTACATTGTAAATGAACCCCTTTTTTTCTTCCCAAGTTAATTGGAATAATTGGTTGTTGATAAAGGTAATTCCTTCCCCAAAATCTTGATCTTCTAATTTTAAAGACTTATAAATTTTACCAGTTTTATAATCGGTTTTCAATAATTTTGAAAATCCACGAAGTCCTGTCCCTTCATATAAAGTATCTATAAAAAATTCTAACCCTTCGGTAAAAGAAGAAGTGTCGTGTGGATAAGTATTCACAATCTTATAGTTCAACAATTTCGGAGTTACATTCGAAACCAATTCTACACGAGAAGTTATTTCCTGGTTTTCGCCTTCAAAATAAACTAAGGCCTTCAAATTTTGATACCCTAATTTTTGATCTTTCAAGCTAAATGTAAGAGGGTCTAATCTCTTTTTTGAACCAATATTCTTATCATTTACAAAGTAAACAATACTGTCAATTTTTTTATTTTCACCATTCAATAAACGCAACGAAAGACTATCGTCATTGTTGTATTCACTTTTAAATTTGCTTTCGTCAAAACTAAAATACTTTTCAGTTGCCGATTTTGAACCGTTGCAACTAACGATAATTGCGCCTAATAAAATGATGGAGAGAAAGTTGTGTTTTTTCATAATAATTTTTATTTGTGAGGAAGGTTACAACACAAAAGTTTAATAATTGAGTTGCAAAAATACAAATTTATTGTATATTTGCAACGGCAAGTCCTACACGATCTGCTCCTGCAAAATCCCCCAGGATGGGAACGTAGCAAGGGTCCGTGGTTGAGCGATGCGATGTAGGCCGCTTGCCTTTTTTAATAAAGTAATCTTCCTTTTGGAGGATTTTTTTTTGGAGTAAATTGATCCAACTTTCAATCGCTTTTACACCCGCTTTCCGCCACAATCCACGCCAAAAAGCGTGGGATTTTCACTGCAATCGGGACTAATTTAGAACTTTCATTTTTCTAAATATCAGAATTAACTATATTTACATTCTAAAACATTTCGTTTATGAATAAAGTAGTTTTAATTACCGGCGCTTCATCTGGAATAGGAAAATCCATTGGTGAGTTTTTGCATTATAAAGGTTTCATCGTTTATGGAACCAGCAGAAACCCCGATAAAGTGGAAAACGCTATTTTTCCTTTACTTGAATTAGACGTTCGAAATACGGAGTCAATCCAAAATGCAGTTAATAAAATAATCGAGCTTTCCGGAACGATTGATATTGTAATTAATAATGCCGGTGTTGGAATTACTGGTCCAATTGAAGAAATCCCATCTCAAGAAATACAGAATAATTTCGAAACCAATTTTTTTGGACCTATAGAAGTAATAAAAGCCGTTTTACCTCAAATGCGCGCTCAAAGAGCCGGTTTAATTATCAATATCACTTCTATTGCGGGATATATGGGATTGCCGTTCCGCGGTATCTATTCTGCCTCAAAAGGGGCGTTAGAATTAATTACCGAATCGTTAAGTATGGAAGTAAAACCATTTGGCATAAAGATTACCAATGTTGCGCCAGGAGATTATGCTACCAATATTGCCGCCGGACGTTTTCATGCACCAGTTATAAAAGGTTCTGATTATGAAAACTCCTACGGTTCAATCCTAAAAATGATGAACGACCACGTAGATAGCGGAAATAATCCTATTGAAATGGCCGAAACAATATTTGATATTATCAATACTAAAAATCCAAAAATACATTATAAAGTGGGTAGTTTTATTCAAAAATTTTCTATTGTTTTAAAGAGAATTTTACCAGATAAAGTCTATGAAAAAATGATAATGAATCATTATAAATTGTAACTTTGCATCAAATTTAACGCAAAAATTTAAATCATATAATTATGAAGTTTTTTATTGATACAGCAAACCTAAATGAGATTAAAGCTGCTCAAGCATTAGGTGTTCTTGACGGGGTGACCACCAATCCGTCATTAATGGCAAAAGAGGGAATTACAGGAAAAAATAATATACTGAAGCATTACGTCGAAATTTGTAATAGCGTTGATGGTGATGTTAGTGCCGAAGTAAACGCCATTGATTACGATGGAATGCTACGCGAAGGGGAAGAATTAGTTGATTTACATCCTCAAATAGTGGTGAAATTACCAATGACAAAAGAAGGAATTATGGCTTGTAAGTATTTCTCCGATAAAGGAATTAAAACCAATGTTACTTTAGTTTTTTCATCAGGCCAAGCTTTATTAGCTGCTAAAGCTGGAGCAACTTATGTATCGCCTTTCGTTGGGAGATTAGATGATATTTCTACCGATGGATTGGCTTTAATTGAAGAAATCCGATTGATATATGATAACTATGGCTTTGAAACGCAAATTCTAGCCGCTTCAGTTCGTCACACGATGCACATTGTGAATTGTGCTAAAATAGGTGCCGATGTAATGACAGGACCACTTTCTGCAATTCTTGGATTGTTAAAACATCCTTTAACTGATATTGGTTTAGCCCAGTTTATCGCCGATTTTGAAAAAGGAAATAAATAGCCCAATTTGATCATATTTAATTATAAAAAAAGCGGTACTGTTTATAGTACCGCTTTTTTATTTGAATTTTTCTATTTCAATTTATCTTCAAATTTCACTTCAAACAGGTTGGTAAAAGCATCTTTTATTTTGCCATCAGCATCTAAAATCATTGTCCTATGAATTTTGGTAATTGCCCATTTGTTTTTTACTTCTTCAAAATTGGCACAACGGTATTCTTTAATTCCCTCAAATTTATAATTTCCTAATAAATCAATCCAACTTTTTTGATCTTCGTCTAAATTAACAGCGATATATTGGTATTCAGGATGCTGTAATTTAAAAGCCAAAACCTTTTTATGAGCTGCTGCTAAATGAGTTAACGCCTCTTTAGTCCAGAAAAACAGTACCGTCTTTTTATTCATTATGGAATTAGATGAAATAGTAGCTCCTGCTTTATCAACCAATTTTACTTCTGGCAATTGATTCCCAACTTTTAAAAGCTGAATCGCGTTTTCTATTTTTAAAATCTCGTTTTTACTACTATTATCAGTAGAGTATTTTCTGTAAATATCCAAAAACTTTTGGTTGTTCACCATATTTTGATCTTCTAAAAGATAAGAAAAAGCAATATTATTTAGAATGCTATTTTTTACTTTTTCATTTCTTATTAAAGTATCAGCAACATTTAGTTTGTTGATATTGGTAGTCAATGCTAAATCAACCTCAGAAAAATGATTGTGGTATTTCACCGAACCTAAATTATTCAATAAATGAGATAAATAAAGTACAAATGGAGTGTAAGTAGACAATTCCACGTTGTTAAAGTCGATGCTTTTTCTATAACTATAATATTTCTTTGGCAACTTTTCATAAAGATCTTCGTCAGTTCTTATTTTATGAATAATTGGATACAACTCTTTTTTTGAATAATAATTAAAATCTAATTCTGCTTTAGCAAATAAATCAAATTTCGGACTCCAATTAATATCTTTTTTGTGACTCAAATAGCTTTTCTTATTTTTATTGTATGTAGAGTCGATATCGGCATTAAATTTGCCAAAATCATAATCAAAAACATCAAACATTTTTTCTTTTTCGGCTTCGTCTTTTAAATACGCCTCCATTAAGTAATTGTTTTTTGCATCTCCGCGACCACAAAAAATAATTGATTCATCAAAATTATTTGAATTTAAACGAACCATTATACTGTCATTTTTATCAAAATAAACATATTGGTATTCGGGATCATGCTTAAAAGTGTACATCCCTGGCGCTAAAGAGTCAAATTGAACGAAAAAAGTATTGTCCTTTTGAAGCGGGATAGTATCTATATCAACGCCATCTTTAGAAAAATAAATATATCTATTGGTTGGATTTAGTACTTCTCCACCAAAATAGGCTCTATAATCGTCCTTCTTAAAATCTTTGTTACAAGAAATTAAGGAAAGAAAAATGAGTGTCGAAAAAATTCTTAATAAGGGAGAATTAAGCATATTAATATTAATTGCAATACCTACAAAAATATTTAGACCATTTCAATTTAGGTGTTAATAGTTAGTTAAATTAAAGTATTACTCT
>CANKLD010000115.1 GCA_947483095.1 Bacteroidota bacterium | reverse complement strand
TAAATTTTTTACCTTTTGATAAAAAAGGAAAACACAAAGGATTTTTAGGATTGTTCCGATTGTTTCTAGATTTAAGGAAAATTAATATTGATGCTTTCGCCGATTTGCATAATGTTTTGCGTTCCAAAGTAATCAGAGGGTTATTTGCCTTGAGCGGAAAAAAAGTGGCTTTTACCAATAAAGGAAGAAAAGAAAAAAAGGAAGTTACCCGTGCGGTAAATAAAATTTTCAGACCACTTCCAACCGTTTTTGAAAGACATGCAAAAGCGTTTGACGAACTTGGTTTTCCAATCAATTTATCGAATCCTACGTTTCCTGATAAATCGAAATTTTCACCAGAAATTTTATCCATTGTAGGAGAAAAAACCCAAAAATGGATTGGGATTGCGCCATTTGCTCAACACGATTCTAAAGTATATCCTTTGGATTTAATGGAAAAAGTAATTGATCAATTGGGGGAAAACCCAAGCCATAAAATTCTACTTTTTGGTGGAGGGAAAAAAGAAATCGAAGCCTTAGAAGCACTTTCTAAATCGCATAAAAACGTAATTTCTGTAGCTGGAAAATTGAAATTCAAACAGGAAATCCAGCTCATTAGCAATTTAGACGTGATGTTATCCATGGATTCTGGAAACGGACATATTGCTGCTATTTTAGGAGTAAAAACCATCACACTTTGGGGCGCAACGCATCCGTATTTAGGATTTTCACCTTTTAATCAACCAGAAGAAAACAGCTTGGTTTCCGATAGAAATTTATACCCAAAACTTCCAACCTCCATTTATGGAAACAAAAAAGTGGAAGGTTACGAAAAAGCCATGCGTACGATTTTACCAGAAAGTGTAGTTGAAAAAATCAATTTCAATTTACTAAATCTGAAATCTGAAATCTAAATTCTTAAATTTTCTTCTGCAATTCTTAAATCAGCAATCTAAATTCTTAAATCTCAAATCACCTAAACGTCGTCGAAATCAACGAAAATCGTATCAGATGTTGGATGCGCTTGACACGTTAAAACCAAACCTTCAGCAAGTTCTTTATCGGTAAGAATAGAATTTTTTTTCATTTCGGCAGTTCCCACTGTCACTCTAGCCATGCAACTACTACAAATTCCGCCTTGGCAAGAATAGGGAGCGTCAATTCCTTGTTTTAAAGCGGCTTCCAGAAGAGTTTGCTTTTGCGACATTTCGAAAGTTGATTCTTCGTCGTCCACCAAAATTGTGATTTTAGTGTGTCCGCTTATCGATTCTTGGATTTTATTTTCAGAAGTAGCACTTGTAAAAAGTTCGAATTTTATATTTTTTTCAGGAACATTTTGCTCTTTTAAAACGGCCGAAACCGTGTTGATCATTTCTTCCGGTCCGCACAAATAGAATTTATCAAAAGACAATTCTTTGTGTTTGTTGTTCAATACAAAATTTACGGTTGATTTCTCAATTCGGCCAAAAAGTTCGTTTTCAACTTTCGCTTGCGTGTACGAATAATGCACAAAAAAGCGCCCAACATATTGCGATTGTAAGTCGTGTAATTCTTGGTGAAAAATAGTGTCTTCTGGCGATTTATTTCCGTAAACCAATACAAAAGTACTTTTTGGCTCGCTAGTTAAAACACTTTTAGCAATCGAAATTACAGGTGTGATTCCGCTACCAGCTGCAAAAGCCGCGTAATTTCTTTGACGATCGTGCTGAGGTTCAAACGTGAATTTTCCTTCCGGACTTCCCACTTCAAGTACATCCCCCGCTTTTAATTTTGCATTAGCAAATTGCGAAAATAATCCGTTTTTAACTGCCTTAACTGCAATTCTCAATTCGCCACTTTCCGGTGAAGAACAAATAGAATAGGCACGACGAATTTCTTCTCCGTCTAAAGTTAGTTTTAAGTTGAGGTATTGCCCAGCCACAAATTTATAGTTGGATTGCAATTCAGCGGGAACATTAAAAAGTATTGAAACCGCATCTTTAGTTTCGCGTTTTACTTCTTTAATGTTTAATTTATAAAATGACGACATTGATTTATTTTTTGGCAAAGATAGGAAACGAATTAGGTTTATGAAAATGATAATTGTCAGTTTTTTTGAGGCCTTAAGATTTGTAAAAAATTATCTTAATAGGATGTTAATACAACAACTTTCAAACCAATAATTTTTCTATATTTATCAAAATTTTAAACCCAACCAAATCTATGTTCAAACACTTTATCAATCTCGAATTAAAATCCTTTTTGCGATCCGCAAGTGTTGGAAAAAGCATTGCCTTAAAAGTATTCTTAGGATTTATCGCACTCTATTTTATCCTTTCCTTTCTGGTTTTAGGAATAGCACTTTATCCACTTCTTCATGAAAGTTTTCCCAATCAAAAACCCATTCAATTGGTCAATAACGCAGTTGTTTTTTGGTTGGCCATAGAATTAATTTTTCGTTTTTTTATGCAAAGCTTGCCTGTTATGAATATCAAGCCGTTATTAATTTTGCCTATAAAAAGAGAAAAAGTAATTCATTATGTTTTACTGAAAAGCGTTTTTTCAATTTATAATTTATTCCCATTATTGGTAATTCTGCCTTTTGGAATAACCACTATTATTAAAGGAAATGTTGATACAGCTGCGGTTTTAGTTTGGATGTTCACACTTTATATTTTGGTTTTATGTGTAAATTATGCTAACTTTTTAATCAAAAAGAAATTTGCAGATAATATCTTAGCCTTCTTAGTTTTTGCGATATTGGGCGGAACTTTTGCAGGTTTAGAATATTTCGAAATTTTCAAAATCAGCAGTTTCATAGGTTCTATTTTAAATAGTTTATTATTAAATCCAATCCTAGTTATTGCGCCATTATTGCTCTTATCCGGATTGTATTTTTGGAATTTTAATTATCTAAAAAGCAATTTTTACTTAGACAATACCTTAAAGTCAAAAATCAAAGAGGCCAAAACCACCGATTTAAGTTGGACCAAACGCTTCGGCGAAATTGCACCTTTTTTGCAATTGGATTTAAAATTAATTTGGAGAAATAAAAGACCGCGAACTACGGTTTTTATGTCATTTATCTTTTTGCTTTACGGATTAATGATTTACACCAACCCTAGACAAAGTGAAATTTCCTTTCTTAATGTTGTGGTTGGCATTTTAATGTCAGGAATTTTTATGATTAATTTCGGGCAATTTATTCCCTCATGGGATTCTAGTTATTTTGGAATGATCTTATCGCAAAACATTACTT
This sequence comes from Bacteroidota bacterium, assembly GCA_947483095.1. The sequence continues at coordinate 1,449 of CANKLD010000115.1, read as the reverse complement.
TCCGAAAATATTTAGATTCAAAAGTAGGATTAATGTCATTTTCGGTAGTTGTATTAGCTTTACTAACCACGCCCTACGTTTATTTTGGTTGGAATGTATTAGCGACTAATTTGGCATGCGCCGTTTATAATTTAGGAATCAACATTCCCGTTCTAATGTTTGCAGGTTCTTTTAATGTCAAGCGCATTGATTTAGAAAAATCACCATTTATGAATTATCAAGGAACCGGTGCCGCACAATGGATTGTAGGGCTACCATTATTTCTAATTCCAGGACTTATTTTCTTTATTTTCTCGGAACTATTCAATGCCGAAACCGCTATTATTGCCATCGCAGTCATCGGATTTATTGGGTTGCTTTTCAGAAATACGTTAATGAATTTCATCACCAAAGGATATCAAACTAGAAAATACGCCACTTTAAATGGATTTAAACAACAAGAAAATTAACCAACTAAACAAATAACCAAATAACCGAATAAACTTTTTTTAATGATACAAGTAACTCAACTTTCAAAAACATATAACGGAACTACCGTATTAAATATCCCAAACTTGGAAATCCCAAAAGGGCAAAGCTTCGGCTTAGTAGGAAACAACGGCGCAGGGAAAACTACTTTTTTCAGTTTGCTTTTGGATTTAATCCAACCTACCACAGGGACTTTAACCAACAATGAAATTCAGGTAAACACCAGTGAAGATTGGAAACCATTCACCTCCGCTTTTCTTGATGAATCGTTTTTAATAGGGTATTTAACCGCCGAAGAATACTTTTATTTTATTGGAGATATCCTTGGGCAAAACAAAGCCGATGTGAATGCATTGCTTGTAAAACACGAAGAATTTTTCAACGATGAAATCTTAAGAAATAAAAAATATTTACGTGATTTATCGAAAGGGAACCAGAAAAAAGTGGGCATTATTGCGACGTTAATTGGCAACCCCAAAGTGGTCGTTTTGGACGAACCGTTTGCCAATTTAGATCCTACAACGGTAAGCCGATTAAAGAAAATTATCAAAGAATTGGCCGAAAATCCTGAGATTACCGTTTTGGTATCTAGCCACGATTTGCAACACACCGTTGAGGTTTGTGACCGAATTGTAGCTTTAAACAAAGGAGAAATTGTAAAAGACATCGTGACTTCGGCAGAAACGTTGAAGGAATTAGAAGCGTTTTTTGCAGTTTAATTTGGGCGTGCCCTCGTTACACCTCACAGGTTTTCAAAACCTGTCAGGTATAATCTCGGTCGGGCTATTCGCTGCAATCTTTGTTCCACTTCGTTACACAAAGGATTTCCGCCACCATCCCTCACGCGAGCCTCTGATTTAAGATTTAAGATTTGCAAAATCGGTCAGGTGTAAAATTAAAAAGTTTGTTTATATTTGTTGATGCAAAATCATTTGAAAAATGAACTACACAATGTCATTTCAGGAAAGAGCCAAATTAGGT
>CANKLD010000114.1 GCA_947483095.1 Bacteroidota bacterium | reverse complement strand
AGTAATATAATCAATAAAAAAGCTATTGGGAAATAAATCAGGTTGTTTAATCGGTCGGAATTACCGTAGTAGATATTTCGGAATTTCCCAGGGACGTATTCAAATTTGATCGGTTGGTTTTCCTTTTTTAATTTTTTTAAAATAGTTTTGGCTTCCTTTGGAATCGACATTAATTTCTCGTCAATATTGTTATGACCAATTATACTGTCTTTTTCGTCTGTTAAAATAATTGGAATCGTTTTATTGTCTCCAATGATCTTACTTGGCAAGGCTACTTCTGTATTAATATCAGAGTTGATTAATGTTTTTTGAGCTTCCGACCAATATTCCATCTTTAAGCGCTCCTCATTTTTGAAAATTTGAAAAAAGGAATAGGTGTTCCAAAGTATGAAAACAATGAAAATAAAGGAGGAAAATATAATAAACCAACGAGTAAAATTTCGTTTATTTGAAAACTGCATAAGTTACTTTTGTAAAGCAATAATATCGATAAATATAATAAAATAATATGACTATGGTAACAGAAATGTAAATTGTGATTTCAAATTCAATATTAGAATTAATATTTGAACATTTTTGAAACCAATTTATTATATTTGTTTAAATTCATTTTTATGATAAGCATTGATCCAAAAGACGTTTCTTCAGCTAAATTACAGGGCTATTTGCAAAGCGCTGTAGGCCCGCGACCTATTGCTTTTGCTAGTACTATCGATAAAAATGGGGTTCCAAATTTATCACCGTTTAGCTTTTTTAATATTTTCAGTGCAAATCCACCAATATTAATTTTTTCACCTGCCAGACGGGTTCGAGACAACACAATAAAACATACTTTAATTAATGCGGAAGCGACACGAGAAGTAGTTATTAATGTGGTTAATTTTGATATTGTCCAACAAACTTCTTTATCAAGTTCTGAATATCCTGATGGGGTAAATGAATTTATTAAAGCAGGGTTCACGGCAATACCTTCTGTAATGGTAAAGCCCTATCGTGTGGCGCAATCTCCAGTTCAATTTGAATGTAAGGTCAATGAAATTATTAGTTTAGGAACTCAAGGTGGTGCGGGGAATCTAGTGATTTGCGAAATAGTAAAAATGCACATAAGCGAATCAGTTTTAGATGAAAATGGGAACATCGATCCTGTAAAAATTGATTTAGTATCAAGAATGGGAGGGAATTGGTATTCTAGAGCCAACCAAGGGTTATTTGAAGTTGCAAAACCAATGACAACTTTAGGAATAGGAGTGGATCAAATACCAAATTACATTAAGGAAAGTCCTATTTTTGACGGAAATGATTTGGGAAAATTAGGAAATATTGAAGCGTTGCCTACAACAGAAGAAATTAATATATTTGTAAAGCAGAATTTTGCTGTTAAAGGCATTTTGAGTTCTGATGATCAATTAAAGAAGTTTAAAAAAGCAAAGGAATATTTGGATCAAAATGATTTAGATTCTGCTTGGAAAATAGTATTAGCAAAATAATTTATAATAAAATAATAGAAATAAAATGGAAGTATCAGGAAAAATTAAAATGCTTGGGGAATCAAAAAATGTAGGAAGCGGAAGTTTCTTAAAAAGAGAATTAGTGGTAACTACCGACGAGCAATATCCACAACATATTTTAGTTGAATTCGTTCAAGACAAATGTGATTTATTAAACAACTATCAAGTGGGGGATGCTGTAAAAGTAGCTATCAATTTGAGAGGTCGCGAATGGGTTGATCCACAAGGAGTAACTAAATATTTCAACGCTATTCAAGGATGGAGAGTTGAGAAGTTAAGCGCTGCTGCGCCTGCACAAGCTGCTCCAATGCCAGCCGCTGAAACATTTGCACCAGCTGAAAATTTTAAAGAAGAAGAGCACGACGATTTGCCGTTCTAATACTATAATTGATTTATTAATATCAATTTTTAATTAGTAAACCTATGCTATAATTTGTTCCTATTTGTGGATAAATAAAGGCATGGGTTTTATTTTTTCCTAAACCTAGCGATTTAAATTCTAATAATTTATTAATGCACCTACTTTCTGACGCTTTATATTTCCCTCCTGTTTACGAAGCTTCTTCAGAAGGGATTCTTGCGGTAGGTGCTGATTTGTCTCCAGAGAGATTGTTACTAGCTTATAAAAGTGGAATTTTTCCTTGGTTTAATCCTGGAGAACCGATTCTTTGGTGGGCACCAAAATCAAGAATGGTTTTGTATTTTGATGAATTGATGGTATCCAAGAGCATGAGAAATATTTTGAATAGAAATACTTTTACAGTTACTTTCAACCAAAATTTCAGTGAAGTAATTTCAAATTGCAGTTCTGTAAAAAGAGAAGGTCAACAAGGAACCTGGATTAGCCAAGAAATGAGGGAAGCTTATTGCAAATTGAACGAATTGGGAATTGCTAAATCTGTTGAGGTTTGGCAGAATAATGAACTAGTAGGAGGTTTATATGGAATTGATTTAGGGTCTGTATTTTGTGGAGAAAGTATGTTTTCAAAAGTCAGTAATGCTTCAAAAGTAGCTTTTATTTCTTTGGCAAATCAGTTGAAAAACGAGAATTATAAATTATTGGATTGTCAAGTTTACAACGAGCATCTTGATAGTTTGGGTTGTAGAGAAATCGATCGGGATGATTTCATGAAACTATTAAATTCGTAATCTTAATTTCTTTTCCAACAATCAGCAACGTGATCATCAACCATTCCAGTTGCTTGCATGTAAGCATAAACTACTGTTGAACCAACAAATTTAAACCCTCTTTTTTTTAAGTCCTTACTTATTTTGTCTGATAATGCAGTTGTTGCCGGAACTTCTTTTATTGTGTTTGGGTTGTTTACAATGGGTTTGTTGTCGGTGAAAGCCCATATGTAATTACTAAAACTACCAAATTCTTCTTGTATTTTTATAAATGAAAGAGCATTTGAAACGGCGGAGCGAATCTTCAATTGGTTGCGAATGATGCCTGGGTTTAGCATCAATTCTTGAATTTTATTTTCAGAATATAATGCTACTTTCAAATAGTCAAAGTAGTCAAATGCCAGTCTGAAATGCTCTCTTTTTTTTAATATGGTAATCCAACTTAATCCCGCCTGAAACGTTTCTAGAATAAAAAATTCAAATAATATTTGGTCGTCATACACAGGAACTCCCCATTCCTCATCGTGGTATTTTTCATAAAGAGCAATGCCCACACACCATTGGCATCTATTTTTTTCGGTCATAATCATAATTTGACATAAATATAAAAAAAATCCCATTTCAAATTACTTCGAAATGGAATTTATATTGGATTAGAATTCTTAAATCTAAATTCTTAAATCTTAAATTTTGATTAACCTAAAGCGGCTCTTTTGAAACCTGTAACAACTAAGTTTTTATCTAAAGATTGAACATAAGCACCAACGCTCATTTTGCTATCTTTAATATAATCTTGGTTTACTAAAGTGTTATCTTTAAAGAAACGTGCTAATTTACCTTTTGCAATATTTTCTAACATCGCTTCCGGTTTTCCTTCTTGACGTAATAAATCTTTTGCAATTTCGATTTCTTTAGCGATGATTTCTGAATCAACACCTTCTTCGTTCAAAGCGATTGGCGCCATTGCTGCCGCTTGCATTGATACGTTTCTACCAACTTCGTCAGCGCCTTCAATATTTGCTGATAAAGCTACAATAGTAGCGATTTTGTTTCCAGAGTGAATGTAGGAACCAATGAAAGCACCTTCTAATTTCTCAAAAGTTCTGATTTCTAATTTTTCTCCGATAACTCCTGTTTGCTCAATTAATTTATCTGCAACAGTAATTCCGTTGAAATCAGCTGCTAAAAATTCTTCTTTTGAATTGAAGTTTAAAGCCAAATTAGCCATTTCGGTGGCCATTTTTACAAAACTTTCGTTCATTCCTACGAAGTCAGTTTCACAGTTCAATGTGATAACTACACCAGCAGTTTTTGCATCATTTACAACTGCAATTGCAGCTCCTTCAGTTGACTCTCTGTCTGATCTGTTTGCAGCAACTTTTTGTCCTTTTTTACGAAGGTTTTCAATTGCTAAATCAAAATCTCCATCAGATTCTACTAATGCTTTTTTGCAGTCCATCATTCCTGCACCTGTGATTGTTCTTAATTTATTTACGTCTGCAGCAGTAATTGTTGCCATAATTATTTGTTTTAAAGATTAAAAGATTGAAAAATTTAAAGGATAAAAGTAGCGTTAATTTGAAATCAACACTTTAAGTTATCTTTAAATTTTTCAATCTTTAAATTTATTTTTATTATTCTTCAGTTGCCGGAGTTTCTTCCGCTGGAGCTGCTTCTTCAGCAACCACTTCTTCAGTTACTTCAGCTACTACTTCAACTTCTTCAACTGCTTTTTCAGTAATCACTACTTCAGCTACTACTTCAACTTCCGGAGCTACTTCAACAGCAACCACTACTTCAGCTACTACTTCAACTTCCGGAGCTACTTTAACAGTTTCAACAGCTTCTTCAGCAGCTGGAGCTTCAGCATCACCTTCTTTGTCAGAAGTTCTGTTAGCCAATCCATCTGTGATTGCTGCAGTTACTAAAGTTAGAATTTTCTCAATTGATTTTGAAGCATCATCATTTGCAGGGATTACATAATCAACCTCTCTTGGGTCTGAATTGGTATCAACCATTGCAAAAACTGGAATGTTTAATTTATGAGCTTCTTT
>CANKLD010000113.1 GCA_947483095.1 Bacteroidota bacterium | reverse complement strand
ATTGCATCAGCGATGTTGTAAACTACATCAACACTTCCTTTTCCAACAATTGATGAGTACCATCCTTCAGTTCCTAACATGTATCCTAATGGATAGATTGCCCAACCTACTAGTACAAACCAACATAAAATTTTGTGTGCAGCCAATACATTTCCTCCAGCAGCAGCAGCTAATTTAGAAGCGCTTCCTAACCAGATTTCATAAGCTATAACAAAATAAGCCAATCCAGAGATTCCTCCCCATAAAGCCGCTTGGTCAGAGTAAACTGTTTCTCCTAAGTAACCTGTTACTAACATTACTACTGATAAGAAAATCATTTTCCATAGTAAATCAGTTTTTGCACCAGCAACTTTAAGTATCAAGTAAAACTCAACACACATTAATGGCACTGTTAAAATCCAATCCACATATCGGAAGAATGTTGGCGATTCTTGGAATTCAGACCAATACTCTTTCATGTAGAAATAGTGTACTGCAGCAATAAAGGTAATTAAACCTGATACTAGTACAGATGTACGCCACTTTTTATCAAATTGACTTAATGATAAAAAGAAAAATGCAGATGCAGCCATCATAGCCATACACCCAACGAAGAAAGTGAATCCTACATAATCAGTAGGTGCAAGCTTTCCAATCAAACTTGGAATAAACATTAAATTTGTCATAATTAAATTGGTTAATTTTGGTTTTCTTACTCATAAGGCTTTTCGGTTCCGCCCCGTTGATTAAAGTGGTTTCTGGACTCCACTAATAAAACAAAATTACATAAATAATTGTTAAAATCAAATCAAACTTAATTAATTTAAATCAAATTAATAATTTGAAATATAAAAAGTTATTAAATACATAATTACGAAATTGTTAATAACTACAATTTCAAACAAACAAAAACGAACTTAAAAAAGTTCGTTTTGGAAGACCTATTGAATAATGTTCTAATAAAATAAGGGGATTAGCTATTTAGATAAATATTCTAAAACATTTTTTTCTATTCTATTATTGATTTCCGAAATATCCGCTTTTACGAATTTTTCGCCCATAATATTTTCATACAATTCAATATAGCGTTCAGAAACTGTACTAATATACTCGTCAGTCATTTCTGGAATTAGCTGTCCTTCCTTTCCTTGAAATCCGTTTTCTATTAACCAACGACGAACAAACTCTTTAGAAAGTTGTTTTTGCTCCTCTCCATTGTTTTGTCTTTCTTGATAACCATCAGCATAGAAATAACGTGAAGAATCTGGAGTATGGATTTCATCAATTAATACAATTTTACCGTCTTTGGTTTTTCCAAATTCATATTTAGTATCCACTAATATCGATCCGCGGCCGGCAGCAATTTCAGTACCACGTTGAAACAAAGCTCTCGTATATTTTTCCAATACCAAATAATCTTCTTCAGATACAATTCCTTTGGCAAGAATATCCTCACGAGAAATATCTTCGTCGTGTTCCCCATTATCCGCTTTGGTAGATGGAGTAATTATTGGAGTTGGAAATTTATCATTTTCTTTCAAGCCTTCTGGCATTGTAACGCCACACAAAATTCGTTTTCCCAAAGCATATTCTCTGGCAGCGTGCCCCGAAACATAACCACGAATAACCATTTCCACTTTAAAAGGGGCACATAAATGCCCGATCGCCACATTTGGATCCGGGGTCGCAATTAACCAATTCGGCACAATATCCTGAGTTAATTTCATGAATTTAGTAGCGATTTGATTCAATATTTGCCCTTTATATGGAATTCCTTTTGGCATCACGACATCAAAAGCAGAAAGTCTATCGGTGGCTACCATTACTAAAAGGTCGTCATTAATGTTATAAACCTCCCGAACTTTCCCGCGATAAACTGATTTTTGGTTGGGAAAATTAAAATTGGTTGAAGTAATTGTATTCATTTAGTTGTGTTGTTTGTTGTTGTCTTGCAAAAATAGCGTGTTTAAAGTAGAAACCAAAATCGGAAGTTATATAAATAAAAATTCTTTCTTGACAGCCGAAAGCTATTAGCTATTAGCCAATATGAGAATTTTTTTTAGCCACGAATTACACTAATTTCCAAAGATGTTCTTTTGCTGACGGCTAACCGCTACCGCTTTTCTATCAGTCGTGATTCTCGATTTGCTTGTAGGCATCTATTACTTTTTTGACCAATCGGTGGCGCACGATGTCTTTGTCGTCAAGATAAATCATCCCAATTCCATCAACATCTTTTAATACCAACAACGCTTCTTTAAGTCCTGAAATGGTACGTCTTGGTAAATCGACTTGGCCTGGATCTCCCGTAATCATAAACTTGGCGTTTTTTCCCATTCGGGTCAAAAACATTTTCATTTGGGAATGGGTGGTATTTTGCGCTTCGTCTAGAATTACAAAGGCTTCGTCCAAGGTTCGTCCTCGCATGAATGCCAATGGGGCAATTTGTATTATTCCTTTCAAGATGTAATCTTCGAGTTTTTCGTTGGGCAACATGTCACGCAAAGCATCGTATAAAGGCTGCATATACGGATCTAATTTCTCTTTCATATCGCCAGGAAGAAACCCTAAATTTTCTCCTGCTTCGACTGCCGGTCGTGTCAAAATGATTTTTTTGACTTGCTTTTCTTTCAATGCTTTAACCGCCATAGCTACGCCAGTATAGGTTTTTCCTGTTCCCGCAGGTCCAACAGCAAAAACCATATCATTTTTGTTGATGGTATCCACCAATAATTGCTGATTGGCAGTCATTGCTTTGATAATTCTTCCACCAACACCGTGCACCAAAATATTGTCTTTGGAATCCATTCGTCGGTCGTCTTGAACATCACTTTGAATGACTCTTTCGATAACATTGGTGTCAATAGTATTGTAACGGGTGAAATGGAGCATCAATCGGTTGAATCGTTTTTCAAATTCATCTAGAGCTTCTTTTTCGCCAAAGACTTTGATTGTTGTTCCTCGGGCAACAATTTTCAACTTTGGGTAATACTTTTTAATTGTTTCAAGATGAGTGTCTTGAGCGCCCCAAAAGTCTTTTGGAGCGATGTCGATGAGCTCGATAATTCTTTCGTTCAAATGTGTTGTATTTAATTAAAAATTAGTCGCCGATAATTATTAGCTTTGCAGTTCAAATTTAATATAATTTAGGTTTATATCCTTGAATTATTTATAAACAATTTTATGTCAATAATTACCCTTACGACCGATTACGGGATTAAAGACCACTTTGTAGGTGCTTTGAAAGGTAAAATATTGACTGAAAATTCAGAGGCTAAAATTGTAGATATTTCTCATAATATTGAGCCATTTAACACTGTTCAAGCGAGTTATATAATTGGAGCTGCCTACATGAGTTTTCCAAAAGGCACTGTTCACTTAATTGGCGTTGACGCTGAAAAAAATAAAGAAAATCAACATATTGCGATGCAATGGAACGATCATTTTTTTATTTGTGCCGACAATGGCATTCTAAGTATTTTGACACAAAAAGTAGTTCCCCAAAAATTGGTGGCTATCAATATCCATGACCGTTTGCCGGAAGACGCCACTGATTTAGATGTGTTTGTGACCGTGGCGAGTCATATTTCAAAAGGTGGTTTATTGAACGTTGTTGGAAAGGAAATAACTGAAATTAAGGAAGTTACCGAAATTCAACCTAGTGTTTCAGCCGATAAAAATGCTATAAAAGGATACGTGATTTACATTGATCATTTTGGAAATGTGGTGACCAATATAACTAAAAAACTATTTTTTGAAGTTGGAAAAGGCAGACCTTATGAAATTCCATTATTACAAAATAGATTACAGAAGAAATCGAATCCCATAAAAAACATTTGGGCTAAATATTCTGATATTGCGAATGTAGCAAAATATCCTATTAAGGATTATGAAGGCGATAAATTGGCTATTTTTAATGAAGCTGGCTTTTTAGAAATTGCAATTTTTAGAAGTAATCCGATGAGTGTTGGCAGTGCTTCAAGCTTGTTAGGGCTAAATTATAGAGACAGTATTACCATACAATTTAAAACTATCTAGTTTATGTTCGTTAGAATTGTAAAAATGAGTTTTCACGAAGAAAAGATTTCAAAATTCTTAGAAAATTTTGAATTTATAAAAGAGAAGATACGAAATGTGCCAGGAAATCGTTTTTTTGGAATTGTATCAAGACAAAAACGATCAAACCATTTTCTTTACTTACAGTTATTGGGAAACCGAACAAGACTTAGAAAATTATAGAAATTCCGAACTTTTTTTCGAAATTTGGACCGATACAAAAAAGCTATTTAATAATAAACCCGAAGCGTGGAGTGTGGAAAAATTAGTTTCTTTAGTTTAATGTTTAAAGTTGGACGACCTGAAACTTTAAACATTAAACTTTAAACATTTAAACAAAAAAAATGAAAGCAATATTATTTAGAGAAATTAGATCCTTTTTTGGTTCGCCGATTGGCTACTTAGTAATCGCTATTTTCTTAATTCTTAACGGATTGTTTCTATGGATATTCAATGGCGAATACAATATTTTAGATTCTGGTTTTGCTGATTTAAGTCCGTTTTTCACCATATCACCATGGATATTACTATTTCTAATTCCTGCGGTAACCATGAAAAGCTTCTCAGACGAAATGAAACAAGGAACTTTAGAATTGCTTTTAACTAAGCCATTAAGTATTTGGGAAATTGTAGGTGGAAAATTTTTAGGTTCGTTATTATTGATTGT
>CANKLD010000112.1 GCA_947483095.1 Bacteroidota bacterium | reverse complement strand
TAAATTACTCTTAATTGTATTTTTGATTTGTTTTATATTTACATTTATATTAATTAATGAATTAATTTTGCATCATGAAAAAGAAAGATATTAGAATTTTATTAGTTGATGATGAAGCAGATATCCTAGAAATTGTTGGATATAATTTATCCCAAGAAGGGTACCAAATTTCTACTGCTGTAAATGGTAGAGATGCTATTGCAAAAGCTAAAAAAGTACTTCCACACTTAATTATCATGGATGTCATGATGCCTGAAATGGACGGTATGGAAGCGTGTGAAAACATTCGTAAAATTCCAGAATTAAGCAATGTAATTATCACTTTCTTAACTGCCAGAAGTGAAGATTATTCGCAAGTAGCTGGTTTTGATGCTGGGGCCGATGATTACATTTCAAAACCAATCAAGCAAAAATTATTAGTTAGTAAAGTTAAAGCACTTTTAAGACGTTTAAAAGAAACTGAAAAAGATTCTGAAACGCTTAATGTAGGCGGCATAGAAATAAATCGCGAAGAATATAAAATAGTGAAAGACAATGTTGAAATTGTTTTGCCTCGTAAAGAATTTGAATTGTTTTATCTATTAGCAACAAAACCTGGAAAAGTATTTAAAAGAGAAGAAATTTTAGACAAAGTTTGGGGTAATGATGTGGTTGTTGGAGGAAGAACGATTGATGTTCATATTAGAAAATTAAGAGAAAAAATTGGAGACGATTTTTTCAAAACTATTAAAGGGGTGGGTTACAAGTTTGAAGTCTAGATGAATATTAAAAACAAAGAAACTTTTCGATTTGCGTTTATTACAGCCCTGCAAATAACTTTTTTTGCAACAGTGTTAATTGGCATTTTGACCTATTTTTTTCATCAATTTTCTTTCCTATTCTGCTTTATTTTTGCAATTTTGGTTGCCTTTAGCTCTTTTGTAATACTTACCATTAAAGTGCAACTTTTTATCTTCCGAAAGGTAAAAAAAATATATGATGATTTCTCCTTTTTAGAATCAACAATTATCATTAATAAATCGTCAGCTACCGATTTAAATTTAATTTCTCTAGAGGTTTCTAAATTTGCCTCCGACAAAAAATTAGAAATCGAAGCATTAAAAGTTCGTGAAGAATATAGACGAGAGTTTCTAGGAAATATTTCTCATGAATTAAAAACCCCTCTTTTTACCGTACAAGGTTATATATCAACCTTACTTGATGGAGGTTTGAAAGACAAAAATATCAAAAAAAAATACCTGGCACGAGCTTTAAATGGTGTTGAAAGATTAATTTATATAGTTGAAGACTTAGATACCATATCAAAACTTGAAATATCTGACGAACCAATTACGATGGCTCCTTTTGATATTGTCCCCCTTATTCAAAATGTTATGGATTTATTAGAAATGAAAGCCAATAAAAAGGATATCTTAATGACTTTTGACGACAAATATATAAAACCCATCTTTGTTCTAGGAAATTATGAAAAAATTCAACAAGTAGTTACCAATCTAATTGAAAATTCAATTAAATATGGTAAATCTGGTGGCTCTACAGAAATTGGATTTGAAGAGGTTAATAATCGGATTCAAATAGACATTAGAGATAATGGAGAAGGAATTGATGCAAAACACATCCCAAGATTGTTTGAAAGATTTTTCAGAGTCGATAAAAGTGGCTCTAGAAATGTAGGAGGTTCCGGACTTGGATTGGCCATAGTGAAACATATTATTGAAGCACACAACGAAAAAATAATTATAGAAAGTGAACTTGGAAAAGGCTCTCAATTTTCGTTTACCCTTCAAAAGTGGGAAGAAATAGATTCCTAAAATCTATTTTATCCTATTTTATTACTTAATTTTGCAAAAAAATACAGCAAACTGTGGGAAGCAAAAATAAGTTAAAGAGGTTTAAAGAAAATGACACATTTGTCAATGTTTTCCAACCTACAAGAGAAGAAGTAGTTAGTGACCAATTTTTATTAAAAGGGAAATGGAACCAAGACTTTTTTAAAAATAACAATCCTATTGTTTTAGAATTAGGATGCGGTAAAGGAGAATATTCTGTTGGTTTAGCCGAAAAATATCCAAATAAAAACTTTATCGGAATTGATCTTAAAGGAGCTCGTTTTTGGCGTGGTGCTAAAACTGCAGTGGAAACTGGTTTGACAAACGTGGCTTTTATTCGTACCCAAATCGAATTAATAAATCATATTTTTAACGAAAATGAAGTAGATGAAATTTGGATCACTTTCCCAGATCCACAAATAAAATACAAGAGAACGAAACATAGAATGACTAATTCACAATTTTTAATATTGTATAAAAAAGTCCTAAAACCAGAAGGAGTTGTTAACCTTAAAACCGATAGCGAATTCATGCACGGATATACTTTAGGATTGCTGCATGGTGAAGGCCACGAGGTAATTTATTCTAATCATAATGTCTATGTAAACGAAGGAAGTCCAGAGGAAGTAACTGGTTTGCAGACATTTTATGAAAAACAATATTTAGAAATTAATAAAGCAATTACGTATATTCGGTTTAAAATAAAGTAAAATTTGGACTTTTTATTGCCACTTATATTAGGTTTTACAATAGCAGCTATAGGAATTTTGCCTCCGGGTTTAATCAATATGACTGCTGCAAAAGTGAGCGTTGTTGACGGAAGAAATCAAGCAATTTCTTTTGCAATTGGGGCAACAATTATTGTTTTACTTCAATCTTATATTGCAATTCAATTTGCCAAATTTATTAATAGTCGGCAAGACATAATTATATTGCTTCAAGAAATTGGATTGTTTCTATTCTTAGCAATTACTTTATTTCTTTTTTGGACCGCCAGAAAACCCCAAAAAGCAAAGCAAGAAATTAAAATACACAGTAAATCAAGTCGATTCTTCCTTGGAATGTTGTTATCTTCTTTAAATTTATTTCCAATTCCATTTTATGTATTTGTAAGTGTAACGTTGTCTACAGTTGGACTTTTTTACTTTAATTCGTTGTTTGTATATTTGTTTGTTTCGGGCGTTGTTATTGGGTCTTTTACCGTTTTTTATTTATATATTCTTTATTTTAAAAACCATCAAAAAAAGAGTGATTACTTAATTAAAAATGGAAATAATATTATTGGAAGCATCACAGGGTTAATTTCATTATTAACTTTTTTCAAACTCATAAATACTTTTTGGAAATAAAAATGCCTAAAATAAACGATAATTTTTTTGAAAGAGTTTATGATATAGCTCGCCAGATTCCTTATGGAAAAGTAACTTCCTACGGCGCAATTGCCAAAGTTCTTGGTGCAGCACAATCTGCTAGAATGGTAGGTTGGGCGATGAACGCTTCCCACAATTTAGAAGAGGTTCCTGCACATCGTGTGGTTAATAGAAACGGACTTTTAACTGGAAAACACCATTTTGACGGAACCAATTTGATGCAGCAACTTCTTGAAAGCGAAGGAATAGTTGTGAAAGAAAATCAAATTGTAGATTTTGAAAAGCATTTTTGGATTCCTGAAATGAAAACGTAGTTTAAAATGTAATTTCAATTTTATATGCTTCAAGTTCAAAATATTACGTTTAGTTATGGCCAAAATAAAGTCATAAAAAACATCGATTTTACAATAAGTAAAGGCCAGAATATTGCAATTATTGGCGAAAGCGGATGTGGAAAAAGTACGCTTTTAAAATTAATATATGGTTTGTATGATTTAGATCAAGGCAGAATACTATGGAATAACAATGAAGTTTTAGGTCCAAAATTTCATTTGGTTCCTGGAATGCCTTTTATGAAATACCTAGCTCAAGATTTTGATTTGATGCCTTTTATCACGGTTTCAGAAAATGTGGGTAAATACCTTTCTAATATAAATCCTGAAAATAAACAAAGCCGTATAAATGAATTATTAGAAATTGTCGAAATGACAGAATATTCTAATGTAAAAGCTAAATTTCTTAGCGGTGGACAACAGCAAAGAGTGGCTTTGGCAAAAGCTTTGGCTTTAGAACCAGAAGTATTATTGTTAGACGAGCCTTTCAGTCAAATTGATAATTTTAGAAAAAACTCCCTTCGAAGAAATTTATTTTCTTATTTAAAATCGAAAGATATTACTTGCTTGGTTGCCACACATGACAGTTCCGATTCTTTATCATTTGCTGACGAAACCATAGTTTTAAACACAGGGAAAATTGTTGCTAAACAAAAATCTGCTCATTTATATAATAATCCAACTAATAAATATGTTGCCTCTCTTTTTGGTGATGTTAACGAACTTAAATCATCTCAATTAATTGAAATTGAAGGGAGAGACGAAACATTATTGTTATTTCCACACCAATTAAAGGTAGTAGAATTTGGAAAATTTAAGGTAAAAATCAAACAATCTTTTTTCAAGGGAAATCACTATCTAATTCAGGCTGAAGCCAATGGTGCCATTATTTTCTTTGAACATAACTGTGAATTAGAATTGAATATTGAAGTAACATTAATGCAGGTTTTTTAAATAATCATAAAAAAGGTTGCCCTTTCGGACAGCCTTTTACTATAAAAAACTACTCACTTTTTTCATTTTGTTAGAACCATAAATTCGATAAAAAAAACCGCCATTGCTGGCGGTTTTAAAAGTAATATTAAACTAATTACAAATGATTAGTTTTTGATAAGCTTTTTAGTAATTACTTCATCTGAAGTAGAATTTGTAATTCTAACTAAATAGATTCCTTTGTTTAAACTAGATAC
>CANKLD010000111.1 GCA_947483095.1 Bacteroidota bacterium | reverse complement strand
ATTTATAATTAATTTTGTCCTGTCTCAAAGGGGTGCTAGATTCCAAAAATGGAATGACAGCTGAGATTATACCCAAAGAACCTGGGCAGGTAATGCTGCCAAGGGAAAGAATGACAAAAAAGTAGTGTGCACACTATTATTTGCCATAATAACAATCAATTATTTTAACAAAAGAATAATTTCCCCCTTGTTATTCGTAACTATTTTACGAATGAAAATTATTTTCAAATTACAACCAAATTGTAGACGATTTTTTAATCTATCTTCTTTTCGTCTATTATCTATTTTCTTTTTTCTTGTCTCTTGTGGTGCTTTTTCACAAGAAAAGCAAACAGATTCTACTAAAGTCAATTCGCTTGATGAAGTATTGGTCGCCGCAATTCGAGTCGATTCTAAAACCCCTGTCACTTTTACTAATTTGACTAAAAAAGAATTTAAAACTCGAAATTTAGGCCAAGACATTCCCATTTTGATGAATTATTTGCCATCGGTTGTAACGACTTCAGATGCTGGAAACGGAATTGGTTACACAGGAATTCGTGTTCGTGGAAGCGATGCTACTCGCGTAAATATTACCATAAATGGAATTCCGTACAACGATTCAGAAAGTCATGGTACTTATTGGGTCAACATGCCCGATTTTGCTTCCTCGCTAGAAAGTGTTCAATTACAGCGTGGCGTAGGATCTTCTACAAATGGCTCGGGAGCATTTGGCGCAAGCTTAAATATGCTAACCGATAATTATTCAAAAAAGAGCAGCGGTGAAATTTCCAATTCTGGAGGTAGTTTTAACTCAAGAAAAAATACGGTAAAGTTTAGCACTGGATTATTAAATAATCATTTCGAAATTGCAGGTCGATTGTCTGTTTTGAAATCGGATGGCTATGTTGACCGAGCAAGTTCTGACTTGAAGTCCTATTTTCTTCAAGGAACTTATGTTGAAAAAACAACCTTACTAAAAGCATTGGCTTTTGGTGGAAAAGAAAAAACCTACCAGTCTTGGAATGGAATTGATGCGGCTACTTTGGAAAGCAATAGAACGTTTAATTCGGCTGGGATGTTTACCGATCAGTTGGGGAATATTCGTTTCTATGATAATGAAACCGATAACTACCAACAAGACCATTATCAATTGCATTGGAATGAAAAAATCTTGGATAAATGGAATACCAATTTTGCATTTCATTATACCAAAGGAAAAGGATATTATGAAAACTATATAGAAAATGCCGCTTTCACCGATTATGGATTGTTGCCTGTTGGCACTGAAGTTGCTACCGATTTAATTCGTCAAAAATGGTTGGATAATGATTTTTACGGGACTACTTTTTCATCCAATTATAAAGAGGAAAAGTTAAATTTAGTTATTGGTGGCGCTTACAATAAATATGAAGGAGCACATTTTGGAAAAGTAATTTGGGCTCGATTTGCCTCTCAAAGTGAATTAGGAGATCGCTATTATGATGATTCTGCGAGTAAAACAGACGCCAATTTATTTGCGAAAGCAAACTTCCAAATTTCAGAAAAAATCAGTTTTTATGGTGATTTGCAAATTAGAAATGTTCATTACAAAGCCAATAGTTTAGAAACGGGTTTGGTAAACGACAATTTCAATTTTTTCAATCCAAAGGCAGGTTTAAACTTTGATCTGAATTCTAAAAACACCCTTTATTTTTCTTTTGCTCGAGCAAATAGAGAACCAAACCGTGATGATTATTCAAATGGAACTCCAAAACCAGAGCAGTTGAATGATTTTGAATTGGGTTGGAGATCGATTTCTGAAAAATCAAAATTAAATGTGACTGCATACTATATGAAATACAAAAATCAGTTGGTTTTAACAGGTGCTTTGAACGAAGTAGGCTCACCTCTTCGAGAAAATGTTGGCGATAGTTATAGATTGGGATTGGAAGTTAATGCCGATTTATATCTTTCAGAAAAATGGTTATTGCGTCCAAATATCGCTTTAAGCGAAAATAAAAACCAAAGATATTATTTTCAAAAAGATGGCGTTTTACAGGATTTTGGGAATACAACCATTGCTTTTTCACCCAATGTTGTTGCAGGAAACTACCTAACATTTGCGCCAAGCAATAACTTGCAATTTAGTATTTTATCAAAATTTGTTGGCAAACAATTTATGGGAAATATTGAGGCTGAAAATTCAGAATTGCAAAGTTATTTTGTAAATGATTTAAACGTTTCCTATGAAATCCAGCCTAAAAGTGTATTTAAGTCGGTATTGTTTTCAGTAGTAGTAAATAACTTATTTAATTCTAAATATGTATCAAATGGCGCAGATTATGGTGGAGGTTACGTCTATTACTTTCCGCAAGCGGGAATAAATTTTTTGGCTGGAATTATCATGAAATTTTAGTTGTAAACTCGAATAAATGCCCCCGAAGTTTCTACTCGATAAGGTTTCATTGGATATTCTTTTCCTGGGCTTTGGCCTGTAAAAAGGTTGTATTCGGCATTATCGCAATTGCATTTAGCATTTATCCCATTTACAACCATGGTGGAACAACCACTTAATGCTTGGTTTGGACATGCCGCGTCGTAGGCTACATAAGTAGTGCCAGTAGTATTAAAAACGATAATTCCACTGGCCCCAGCATTAGGAATGTAAAGGCCATTACTCACAAATTTAAGATTGTTATAAGTGGGCAAATCGGTATTAATACTAATTGAAAAGTTATAATTTGGAATAAATGGGTTGCTATTATTATAGTTATCATTGCTGCAATTGCAAAGAATAAGTAGTAAAAGAATAAACAAGTATTTTTTCATAATGAAATTTTATTAAAAGAATAGTGGTAACAAATTTAAATTATTTAACTTTGATTTATATATGATTAACATATATTTATTTGATTAAAAAAAAATAACAACTATCTTTGAAATACAAATCCCGTCCCGATGGGATTTTTTCTATTTTATATAAATGATTAAATTATGAGTGAAGTATCTTATTACACGGCAGAAGGATTAAAAAAATTAAGAGAGGAATTAGACCATTTGAAGAGTGTTTTGAGACCAAAAGCATCTCAAGACATTGCTGACGCTAGGGATAAAGGCGATTTATCAGAAAACGCTGAATACGATGCCGCAAAAGAAGCTCAAGGAATGTTAGAAATGAGAATTGCTAAATTAGAAGAGGTGCATTCTAACGCTAGATTAATAGATGAAACACAATTAGATGTATCAAAGGTTTTGGTTTTATCCAATGTTAAAATCAAAAATTTGACAAATTCTATGGAATTAAAATATACGTTAGTTGCGGAAAGTGAAGCCGATTTAAAAACGGGGAAAATTTCTGTGACATCACCAATTGGAAAAGGTTTATTAGGGAAATCGGTTGGAGAAATTGCTGAAATCACTGTTCCAAACGGAGTTTTGAAATTTGAAATTTTGGAAGTTTCTAGAGACTAATAGTTTAATCGATTTTCAGTTAACCTATTAAACAGTTCAACTATTAAACAGTTCTTCTATGTCAAGTATTTTTACCAAAATCGTCAACGGAGAAATTCCGTGTTATAAAGTTGATGAAGACGATAATTTTTTAGCTTTTTTAGATGTAAATCCTAATGCAACAGGCCATACTTTATGCATTCCTAAGCAAGAAATTGACAAGCTCTTTGATCTTGACGATGAACTTTACATAGGCTTAATGAAATTTTCTAAAAAAGTGGCTACTGCTTTAGAAAAAACAGTTCCTTGCAAGCGAATTGGAATGAGTGTTATCGGTTTAGAAGTTCCCCATGCCCATGTCCATTTGATCCCATTGAATGAAATGGAGGACATCCGTTTTCAAAAGAAAGTCAGTTTATCCAAAGAGGAATTTCTTTCTTTGGCCTTGAAAATTAAAGGGAATTTGTAGTTAAAATTTGATTATTTTGCTTTCCTAAAGCTAATTTGAAAAGTAGTTCCTTTATTTACCTCGGAATTTAGCACTTTTATTTTGCCATCATGGTATTCTTCAACTATTCTTTTTGTTAAAGAAAGTCCCAAACCCCATCCTCTTTTTTTAGTTGTAAAACCAGGTTCAAAGATTTTTTTAAATTCCTTTTTTGGGATACCCTTACCTGAATCAGTTATATTTATTTTTACAAATTCGCCTTCCAATTCTACAACAACGTGAAGTTTTCCTCTCCCTCTCATGGCATCAATAGCATTTTTTACTAAGTTTTCAATGGTCCAACTGAATAGAATTGGATTCAAAGAAACCAATACCGGAAATTCTGGCGCTTTAAATGAAAACAACACTTGTTTTGAAAATCGAGATTGTAAATATTGAAATGCGTTTTCAGTTTCTACTATAATATCTTTGATTTCTAATATCGGTTCTGAACCAATTTTTGAAAATCGCTCTGTTATATTTTGAAGTCGATCAATATCTTTTTCAATTTCTAAAATAGTAGAATCGTCAACATTTTGAGCTTTTAATATTTCTAACCAACCAATTAATGACGAAAGGGGTGTGCCAATTTGATGCGCAGTTTCCTTTGCCATTCCTGCCCAAAGTTTGTTTTCAGTAGCCATTTTGGTACTTCTGTAGAAATTATATACTAAAAGAGCAAATAGTAATATAATCAATAAAAAAGCTATTGGGAAATAAATCAGGTTGTTTAATCGGTCGGAATTACCGTAGTAGATATTTCGGAATTTCCCAGGGACGTATTCAAATTTGATCGGTTGGTTTTCCTTTTTTAATTTTTTTAAAATAGTTTT
>CANKLD010000110.1 GCA_947483095.1 Bacteroidota bacterium | reverse complement strand
CCATTTACAATTCCTGTTGGAAGGCACCACGTTACAAAAACTTGGACGCCTGCAAATTCAGACAATAGATACCGTGGAATGGTAACCTTAAAAAAGGCATTGGCCAACTCCATCAACACCGTTTCGGCAAAATTAATGGACAAAGTAGGTCCAGAAAAAGTAGTTGAATTAGCACATAAACTTGGTATAAAATCAGAAATTCCATTGCAGCCCTCAATTGCATTAGGAGCCGTAGATATAACCGTTCAAGATATGGTTGCCGCCTACAGCACTTTCGCCAATCAAGGGGTTTATATCAAACCACAATTCATCACAAGAATTGAAGATAAAAACGGAGTGGTACTTTACGAACCAATCCCAGAATCGCACGATGTGTTGAATAAAGACATTGCTTTTGCAGTAATAAAATTACTAGAAGGAGTAACCGAAGAAGGCTCAGGATCTCGATTGAGAACCCAAGGTGGCGGAAACGGATACAATAGAGTTACCGGTTATCCGTATGTATTTACCAACCCAATTGCAGGAAAAACTGGAACCACACAAAATCAATCCGACGGTTGGTTTATGGGAATGGTGCCCAATCTCGTAACCGGAGTTTGGGTAGGTTGCGAAGACCGTTCTGCCCGTTTTAAAAGCATCACTTACGGTCAAGGAGCCGTGGCGGCATTACCAATTTGGGGCATACTAATGAAAAAATGTTACGCTGACGAAAGCCTAACCATTTCAAAAGAAGAATTCGAAAGACCTGATAATCTGAATATAAAAGTCGATTGTTGGTCGCCACCAGTCAAGAAAGATTCCACAGAAACCGAACAAAATACAGACGAATTTAGTTTGTAGTTTTTTGGAGCTATTTCCGGCTGTACGTTGCAATCCACGAGATTGCTTCGTGCCTCGCAATCACGTGGGATTTCCACTGCCATCCGGGCTAGGAATTCAGGTGACTTCAAAATTATTGTATAAATGAATAAGTAGCCTCAAAATCAGAATTTGTGATTTTGAGGCTACTTATTTTATAGAAAATGATGAAAAATTGATTAATAATTCGTTATTTTTGAAGTAAGAAAAACTAAGAATAAACGAACAATGATTAATAAAAAAGTACCTACCGTTCAAGACGCCCTAAACGGAATTGAAAACGGAATGACTATACTACTTGGTGGTTTCGGATTGTGCGGAATTCCCGAAAATTCCATCGCCGAATTAGTAAAAAAAGGAAATGAAAACCTAACCTGTATTTCTAATAATGCCGGTGTGGATGATTTTGGACTTGGTTTACTATTACACAAAAAGCAAATCAAAAAAATGATCTCTTCCTATGTAGGAGAAAATGCCGAATTTGAACGCCAAATGTTATCTGGAGAATTGGAAGTAGAGCTAATTCCACAAGGAACACTTGCCGAAAGATGCCGTGCCGCACAAGCGGGAATTCCCGCGTTTTTTACTCCGGCCGGTTTTGGAACAGAAGTCGCAGTAGGAAAAGAAACACGAGAATTCAATGGCAAAATGCACATCATGGAACATGCCTTTAAAGCTGATTTTGCAATTGTAAAAGCGTGGAAAGGCGACACCGCAGGAAACTTAATATTTAAAGGAACCGCTAGAAATTTCAACCCTTGTATGGCGGGCGCAGCAAAAATTACCGTGGCTGAAGTGGAAGAACTAGTAGAAGCCGGATCGCTAGATCCAAACCAAATTCATATTCCAGGGATATTTGTACAACGCATTTTCCAAGGTGAAAAATATGAAAAGAGAATTGAACAACGCACGGTGAGACAGAAATAATTTGAAAATTATTTAATTTGAAAATTTGAAGATGAGAAACGATAAGGACAATCTAATTGTGAAATTAACATTTGAATTTGCTTTAGAAATAATTGGTTTTTCTGAAGAAATTAGAAAATCAAATCGTTTTGAAATGGCATCGCAAATTTTTAGAAGTGGAACATCAATTGGTGCCAATATTAGAGAAGCACAAAATGCAGAAAGTAAAGCCGATTTTATTCATAAATTTAAAATCTCCGCAAAAGAAACCGATGAATTACAATTTTGGTTAGAGCTCTGTAAAAGTTCGGAATTTTACCCAACGCCCAACGAAGAATTATTTAAAAAATTACAATCTATAAATTTGATTATTTCTAAAATCATATCATCCTCAAAGAAAGGTTGATTTTCAAATCATCAAATTTTCAAATCATCAAATTAATTAACATGTTAACAAAAGAAGATATTGCAAAACGAATTGCAAAAGAAGTTAAAAACAATTATTTCGTTAACCTCGGAATTGGAATTCCAACCTTAGTGGCCAACTACGTTAGGAAAGACATTTCGGTTGAATTTCAAAGTGAAAATGGTGTTTTAGGAATGGGGCCGTTTCCATTTGAAGGCGAAGAAGATGCCGATGTAATTAATGCCGGAAAGCAAACGATTACCACTTTAGCTGGAGCGAGTTTTTTTGATTCAGGAATGAGTTTTGGGATGATTCGTGGGCAACATGTCGATTTAACAATTTTGGGTGCGATGGAAGTTTCTGAAAATGGTGATATTGCCAACTGGAAAATTCCGGGCAAAATGGTCAAGGGAATGGGAGGTGCGATGGATTTAGTGGCTTCTGCCGATAATATTATTGTGGCGATGATGCACGTTAACAAAGCAGGAGAAAGCAAAATTCTAAAAAAATGTACGTTGCCATTAACGGGTGTGGGCTGCGTTAAAAAAGTAGTAACTGAATTGGCCGTTTTAGAAATTACCCCAAAAGGATTTAAACTTTTGGAAAGAGCGCCAGGCGTTTCTGTAGAACATATTATTGCGGCTAGCGAAGCCGACTTAATAATTGAAGGAGAAATTCCGGAGATGGTTATTGAATAGTTTACGTTTACACGGGACAGGTTTTTCTTAATGTTTACTAGCGAGAATCTCGACCTGAAATTATTACTCAAAGTACCACAAAGGTACACTAAGATTCACTAAAAATTTATTTTGTGAACCTTTGCGTGTTCTTTGAGCGTTTTGTGAAATAGTTGATTCTTGCTCACGAGTGAGACGCTCGCGCTAGCTGGGGGGCTACTTATAACTTCCTATTTCTTTCAAATATACTATTTATTTAAATCCGAATTTTTAAATCTATATTTTTTTACCCGGTAATTCTGAAATCTTAAATCTAAACTCTCAAATCTTACACCTGACAGGTTTTGAAAACCTGTCAGGTGTTTATCCCAAGTGAGGGATTGCAGCATAAAGCCCGACCCGGAGTTTTTACGGAGGGGCACGCCCAAAAAAAAGCCCACTTGCAAAATAAAATATCGGATAAATCGTTTATTCTGAACGAGTAAAATTGGTCGAAATCCATTATATTTGCATCTATTATTAGGATTATTTTAATATTATTAGATTTTCAAGATGAAACATACCAAAGTTAAAGATTTATTGAATAGCTCCCAAACGTTGCAGGAAGTGAATGCCAAAGGATGGGTGCGCACATTTAGAAACAATCAGTTTATTGCGTTAAATGACGGTTCAACTATAAATAATATTCAGTGTGTAGTTGATTTTGAAAACACACCAGAGGAAACCTTAAAGAGAATTACTACTGGAGCGGCGGTTTCGGTAACGGGTACTTTAGTAGAAAGCCAAGGTGCGGGACAAAAATTTGAAATACAAGTTACAAAAATACAAATCTTAGGCGACTCGGATGCGGAGAAATTCCCAATGCAACCTAAGAAACATTCGTTGGAATTTTTGCGTGATAATGCGCATTTAAGAGTGCGAACCAATGCTTTTGGAGCAATTATGAGAGTGCGTTCAGTATTGTCGTTTGCGGTTCATAATTATTTTCAAAACAATGGTTTTGTCTATGTAAATACCCCAATCATTACGGGATCGGATGCGGAAGGCGCGGGAGAAATGTTTAAAGTTACGGCTTTACCATTTGAAAATACCCCAAAAACAGAAGACGGAAAAGTAAATTATAAAGAAGACTTTTTTGGTAAAGAAACCAACTTAACGGTTTCAGGCCAATTGGAAGCAGAAACCTACGCGATGGCTTTGGGTCAGGTGTATACTTTTGGACCTACATTTCGTGCTGAAAACTCCAATACGTCACGACACTTGGCCGAGTTTTGGATGATTGAGCCGGAAGTGGCGTTCAATGATTTGAATGACAACATGGACTTGGCGGAAGATTTTATTCAGTATGTGATTAAATACACGATGGATAAATGCCAGGACGATTTGAAATTTCTTGAAGGCCGATTGATCGATGAGGAAAAAGTAAAACCACAAGCGGAACGCAGTGAAATGGCGCTATTGGAAAAATTAAGTTTTGTTTTAGAAAACAATTTTAAACGGGTTTCTTATACTGAAGCGATTGATATTTTAAGAAATAGCAAACCGAATAAAAATAAGAAATTCAATTATATTATTGACGAATGGGGCGCTGATTTACAATCGGAGCACGAGCGTTATTTAGTGGAAAAACACTTTAAATGCCCCGTAATTCTTTACGATTACCCGGCGAATATTAAAGCGTTTTACATGCGATTGAATGAAGATGGAAAAACGGTTCGCGCCATGGATATTTTGTTCCCTGGAATTGGTGAAATCGTTGGTGGATCACAAAGAGAAGAGCGCTACGATGTATTGGTCGAAAAAATGAAGGTGCTAGGAATAGACGAAGAAGAATTATGGTGGTACTTAGATACCCGCAGATTTGGAAGCGCGGTACACTCTGGATTTGGACTTGGATTTGAAAGATTGGT
>CANKLD010000109.1 GCA_947483095.1 Bacteroidota bacterium | reverse complement strand
TTTCAAATTACAATAAAGACGCTAGTTTTTTTCCCGAAAGAAGAAAATTTGTAAGTCAAATAGCTTTAGGATTGGCGGCAATTCCATTTGCATCTTTAATTTACGGAATGACTTTTGGAAAATACAATTACAAAGTAATTAAGCAACAAGTATTTTTTCCGGATTTACCCGATGCTTTTGACGGATTCACCATCACTCAAATTTCAGATATTCACAGTGGTAGTTTCGACAATCCCGATAAAATAAATTATGCAATCGATTTGATAAATGAGCAAAATTCCGATTTGATTTTGTTTACTGGCGATATTGTAAACACACATGCCAATGAAATGCATCCCTGGATTGACTCCTTTAAAAGAATTAAGGAACATAAATATGGTAAATTTTCTGTGCTTGGAAACCATGATTATGGGGAATATGTAACTTGGCCTTCTCCAAAAGCTAAAGAAGAGAATTTTCAGGCTATTAAAGATTTACATGGTCAAATTGATTTTAAATTACTTTTAAACGAGCATACTTTCATTGAAAAAGGAAATGAAAAAATTGCTTTGGTAGGAGTCGAAAATTGGGGAAATAATTTTAAAAAAGCCGGCGACATTAATAAGGCTTCCGCCAATTTAAATAAGGAAGACTTCAAAATTTTAATGAGTCATGATCCATCACATTGGGAGTATGAAGTTAAAAATCATGATAAAAATTTCCACTTAACATTATCGGGACACACCCACGGAATGCAATTTGGAATAGAAATCCCAGGATATTTTAAATGGAGTTTGGCACAATATATGTACAAACAATGGGCTGGATTATACGAAAATAAAGGAAGATACGTTTATGTGAATAGAGGATTTGGCTTTCACGCCTATCCTGGACGCGTTGGAATTATGCCAGAAATTACGGTTATAGAACTAAAAAAAGGAAAATATACAGTGTAATTTGTTAAAATCCTTATATTTGTACCGTATAATCTCTATTTAGAAGTCTAAATTATATTAAATTTTTTGGTTTTATGTCAAAATTTGGAGAACTTATAAATACTCAATTACCAGTGCTAATTGATTTTTACACAGAATGGAACGAGCCATCAGTTTCCATGCATCCTGTTATCAGAGATGTTGCCGCAGCCCTTGGTGACAAAGCAAAAGTGATAAAAATCGACGTTGATAAAAATCAAGAATTAGCCGATGCTTTACGAATTAAAGGTCTTCCAACTTTGATGATTTACAAACAAGGTCAGATGGTTTGGAGACAATCTGGTGAGCTGGATGCTAACACTATTATTAGTTTGGTTCAAGAACAAATTTAAGTTCAAAAAAAGCAATTTCCTTACTTTTATTCCCCTAAAATGAAAAATAAGACCCTATTTTTGATAAAATTATAGTTTTTTTACTCTTTTTACTCATCATCTCTATCAAAAAGTTTGAATAGATGGTTGTAACTATTGAATACTTTTCTATTTTCATTATAAAATTCCAAATCGTTACTGTCTTTCATCACCATCAATAGACTTCTATATCTTTCAATATTGGTAACCACTTCCATTGCCACACTTCCTAATTCTGAAGGTTTGTAATTACTAAAATATTTTAATTGCTCTTGGTATTTAACCGAAAGTTCGGTTAATAATTTTCTTGCTTTTTCCTTTTTCCCTATAGCGTAATAACCGCTTGCAAATGGTTCCACCATAGTATAATAATCGTAATATTTAATTGGCATTTTTTTCATTCCCAAATCAATGATTTCTTCTGCTTTTGCAAATTTACCTTCATTAATCAATTGCTCCATTAACCTAGACATGTTGGTTCTGTAAGAAATACTGTTTCTTCTAGTTTCAGGATCATGATAAATAGTTGGACTATCACCATTACCCCAATCCCATTTCATAATTAATTCATACATTTTATCGGAATCAATTGAACCCATATCATGTTGGCTCGCATCTTTTGCTATCGGCGTTTTAACAGGCACTAATTTGTAAACCATTCCATCTAACTGAAGATAATCTTTCATCCACAAGTAATCGTCATCACCAAAACTTCCAGGGGAAAAATAGATTGGTCTTTTCCAATTATTATTGGCAACTATATCCAACATCATCAAACGGTTTTTGTAAATCGCTCTTCCTTTTATGTCTATATCAATATAAGGAACAATGGAATCATAGAATTTTGGATTGACCACTTTGTTCTTAATAATGTTGTTTTTGTCAATTAGTAGACGGATTTTATTAGTTGGATAAAAATGAACTTTTTGTCCGTTTTGCATATCAACAATGGTTTTTGGATCGGTGCTTTTCGCAAATTCCATAAAGTTTTTAATGTCCCAACGCGCTTCCGTTAATTGGCTGTAAACCACATAATCTAATTTATCGCCTACATATTGTTCGTGGGTAAACGATATTGGCAAACCCTCCGATTGATACGTTTTGCTCTTCATTTGATCAATATACCAATCGGTCATAAACAAACTCGTATTCACTATTTTCACGTCAGTTCTAACGTTTTCTATTTCTTGAGCATACCAAAGCGGGAACGTATCGTTATCACCAATGGTAAATAAAATCGCATTTTTATCGCAAGAATTCAGATAGTTTTTTGCCAACGCAATTGCAGTGAATTTTCCAGAACGATCGTGATCATCCCAGTTTTGAGAGGCCATGAGTAATGGAGCGCCTAACATTGTAGTTGCTAGTACAATAGGTCCAGCAAATTTTGGTTGCAGGTAATTTTTAAGAATATCATAAATGGCATAAACCCCGATTCCAATCCAAATGGCAAAAACATAAAACGAACCTACTAATGCGTAATCTCTTTCACGTGGTTCAAAAGGCCTCTCATTTAAATAGATTTTTAGTGCCAATCCAGTGAATAAAAACAATACTAAAAGCACATAAAAGCTTTTTTGGTTTTTGTAAGCGTGATACAATAGTCCAATTAATCCTAATAAAAACGGAATAAAATAATATACATTTCTACCTTTATTATTGATAGTATCCGAAGGTAAATCGTATTGAGGTCCAAGATGGAATTCATCAATTAAATTAATCCCACTCAGCCAATTTCCATCTACCAAATCATAATTTCCTTGATTGTCATTTTGACGACCTGTAAAATTCCACATCAAATACCTCCAATACATGTATCCAAACTGGTATTCAAACATAAAAGTGAAATTATCTAGGGTTGATGGTTTTTCAATTATTAGATAATCGCCATACGTCTTTAAAAAAGTGATATAATCTCCGTTGTCTACTTTTTTTGCAGCATAGGCAGCTCTGAACTCATCAACGGTTTTTTCTACTTCGTTCCTTAATTGCGCGCTTGCTTTTGCAACATCTTCTTCTGAGAGTTTTTCAATATCAACTCCGTAGGCGCCTAACTCTTCTTCATACGCATAATTTGGATCCATTCGGAATTCTAAAGGATTTGTAAAATCCATATAATTTTCTACGTGTTCCGTACTCCACAAACGAGGTAAAATTGCTTTCTGATTGTCGTCACTGTTTTGTTCCGCATTTTTAAAATTATTGGTAATGATGTATTTACCGCTTTTATAATCTCTTTCGTAATTGGGCGCTTTGTCTAAATAAGGCGTTTCTTTGTCCAAACCAGCAAAAGTATCTGAATATTGAGGCCCGTAAAACAAGGGGTTCACCCCGTATTGTTCTCTGTTATAATAAGCTAAAACTTCTGCTGCATCCGATGGTTTATTCTCATTGATTACGGTATTTGCATTAGCGCGAATGGGCAACATCATCCAGGTAGAAAAACCGATGAAGAGGAATAATACACAAAGAACCAAAGTGTTTATTTGCACATTGCCTTTTGATTTTGTGTATTTTATACCATAATAAAACAAGCCAATTAATAGTAATGTTACGAAAATTGTACCTGAATCAAAAGGCAACCCAAGGCTATTGACCATGAATATTTCTGCCTTACCAAAAAATGCCATCGTCCAAGGCAATAATAATTTGAATATAAATAGTAAAACCGCTACCACAACAACATTGGCAATAATGAAATTTTTAAGAGTCACCGTTTTATAATTTTTGAAAAAATACAAGAATCCAATTGCCGGAATAGTCAATAATGCCATGAAGTGAACCCCAAATGAGAGTCCAATTACCAATGAAATTAATAGCAACCATCTGTTTCCACGAGGGGTATTCATGTCTTGTTCCCAACGCAAACCAAGCCAAAATAACAAGGCTATAAATAAAGTGGCCATGGCATAAACTTCCGCTTCAACGGCATTGTACCAAAAACTATCAGAGAAGGTGAAAGCTAACGAACCTATAAATGAACTACCAAGAATTACAATGGCGTTATTTTTTGAGATTGGCGCGTTTGAACCTTCGTAATCATTGGAATTGGCAATTGAATTAACTATTTTTTTAATTAATAATGTGGACGACCAAAAAAGGAATAAAATAGTAAAGGCACTTGAAAATACCGACATCATATTTACCATTAACGCAACGTGTTGAACATCGGTAGCAAATAGGGCAAAAAAGGCTCCAATCATCTGAAATAATGGTGCTCCGGGCGGGTGACCTACTTCTAGTTTAGCCGCTGTGGCGATATATTCTCCGCAGTCCCAAAAACTCATGGTTGGTTCAACGGTAAGCGTGTAAGTGGTTAATGCTATTGCAAATGTGATCCAACCTAAAATGGTATTCCATTTATTAAAATTGAAGTTTGTCATGTATGTAGTATGAATTTTACTTTTTTTTGATGTACAAAGAAAATGTTTTTTTGCTTAAAGAAATGCTAAATATTT
>CANKLD010000108.1 GCA_947483095.1 Bacteroidota bacterium | reverse complement strand
TAATTGGTGTTAAAAAAGCAACAAAAATCTTTCTTACTACAATTAGCAATCCTTATATTTGCAACACTATTATAGAAAAATATGAAAATATCATACAACTGGTTAAAACAATTTATCAATATCGATTTAAAATCGGAAGATACTGCTGAGGTATTGACTGATCTCGGATTAGAAGTTGAAGGTGTAGAAAAATTTGAGAGTTTGAAAGGGGGCTTAGAAGGCGTTGTAATAGGTCATGTGTTAACATGCGTCCAACATACCAATGCTGACAAATTAAAAGTGACTACTGTAGATATTGGCACAGGTGCTCCTATCCAAATTGTTTGCGGCGCTTCCAATGTTGCTGTTGGACAAAAAGTACCAGTAGCAACAATAGGAACGAAATTATACGACAAAGAAGGAGAATCATTTGAAATAAAAAAAGGAAAAATTAGAGGGGAAGAAAGCCATGGAATGATTTGCGCTGAAGACGAATTAGGTCTTGGCGATAGTCACGAAGGAATTATGATTCTTGATTCTACTTTAGCGCCTGGAACTCCTGCCGCTAAAGTATTTAAAATTGAAACCGATGAAGTATTTGAAATTGGTTTAACTCCTAATCGTGCTGATGCCATGAGTCATTGGGGTGTTGCAAGAGATTTACGAGCTGGATTAATTCAAAGAGACGGAAAACAATATGAATTAATAACACCCTCTGTAAATAAATTTCAAGTTGAAAAAAGAACATTCAAGATTGATGTTAAAGTAAACAACACAAAATTAGTCCCTAGATATTGCGGAATTACTATTTCAGGAATTACAGTAAAATCCTCTCCGGAATGGCTAAAAAACAAACTTAAAGCTATTGGATTAACTCCAAAAAACAATATTGTAGATGTTACTAATTATATTTTACATGAATTAGGACAGCCGCTTCATGCTTTTGATGCCTCCAAAATAAACGGTAATATTATTGTTGACACTGTAAAATCAGGAACAAAATTTACCACTTTAGACGGAATTGAGAGAACCTTAAATGAAGAAGACATTATGATTTGCGATACGCAAGGACCACTTTGTATTGCGGGTGTTTTTGGTGGGTTAAATTCAGGAGTGTCTGAAAGTACTAATGTTATCTTTTTAGAAAGCGCCTATTTTAATCCAGTTTGTATTCGCAAAACAGCAAAAAGACATGGTTTAAGTACTGATGCTTCTTTTAGATTCGAAAGAGGAATTGACCCAGAAATTACAGATTACTCATTGAAAAGAGCAGCTATTTTAATATTAGAAGTTGCAGGAGGCGAAATAACTTCCGACCTCATTGATATAAATAATTCAAAAAACGAAGATTTTTCAGTCGTTTTGAATTTCGAAAATGTGACCAAAATAATTGGTCAAGCAATTCCTAAAGAAACTATCAAGAATATATTAGTTTCCTTAGATATTAAAGTCACTAGCGTTTCAGATTCAAGTTTAGGACTTATAATTCCAGCATATCGAGTGGACGTTCAAAGAGAAATTGATGTGATTGAAGAGTTGCTTAGAGTTTACGGATACAACAATATCAATTTTACAAATAAAGTAAATGCGACAGTATCCAATTCAGGAAGAACAGAAGATTATAAAGTGCAAAATACTATAGGAAATCAATTGACATCTCATGGATTTGATGAAATGATGGCCAATTCATTAACTACTCCTGACTATGTAAAATTGTCTGAAAATTTAAAGGAAGATTTTAACGTGTTAATTATGAATCCATTAAGTAATGATTTATCAGCAATGAGACAATCATTATTATTTTCTGGATTAGAGGCGGTATCTTTCAATATCAATCGTAGAAACACCGATTTGAAATTATTTGAATTTGGAAAAACCTACCATAAATTACCATCCGGTTTTGATGAACCAAAACATTTATCATTATTTACCACAGGAAATAGGTTGGATGAAAGTTGGACAAACACCCAAAAACCTTCGGACTTTTTCTTATTAAAAGGATATGTAATTACTGTTTTGTCAAGATTAGGAATAAATAATTACCAAACTAAACCGATTGAAAATGATGTATTTGCTGAGGGAATTGCTTTTGCAAATGGGAATAATGTATTAGTTGAATTTGGAACTGTAAAAAAAACAATCTTGAAACATTTTGATATTAAGCAAGAAGTTTTTTATGCTGATTTCGATTGGAATGCGGTTTTAAAATCGATTTCAAATAAAATTAAATATGTAGAAATTCCAAAATATCCTGAGGTAAGAAGAGATTTGGCTTTACTTATAGATGAATCGGTTGCATTTGAAGATATTTACAGTATTGCTAGAAAAACAGAGCAATCCTTGTTAAAAGAAATCACATTGTTTGACGTTTATGTAGGTAAAAATTTGCCAGAAGGTAAAAAATCATATGCGGTAAGTTTCACACTTCAAGATGAATCTAAAACATTAACCGATTCTCAAATTGAAAAGATAATGAGTAAACTTCAAAACAATTTCCAAACCCAATTAGGAGCGCAATTAAGATAACTAGAACATAAATACTATTATATTTTGTATAATTATATGAAAAAAATAATCTTATTGTTAGTCGTTTTATTTACTTTTAATACTATCAAAGCTCAAAATAGTTATGATATTAAAATTAATTTAAAACATTGCAAAGACACCATCGCCTATTTAACTTTTTATCAATTTGATAAAAATATGATTGTGGACACTTGTACCAATATCAAAAATGGTAAAATTGTATTCAACGGTAAAAAGAAATTATACAAAGGGATTTACTCACTTGTAGGGCAAGGAAAATCAATTTATTTTGACTTTATCGTTGATGATGAAAATCAAAATCTGGACATTTACAGTGAATCTACTTCCAATTATAAGGAGTCTTTACAATGTAGCAACTCCAAAATCCAAAACGACTTCTTTGATTACATCAAATATTTCGAGGTTCAAAGGCGTGATTTTGAATCCTATTTGACAAAAACAAAAGGGCAGAGCAAAAAGGATTCTACCGATTTTATGTTTAGCAAACAAAAAGATATCAATGAAAATATTGAAAATTATGAGAAATCCTTTGTATTAAAAAATAAAGGAAGTTTCATTAGTGATGCTTTAAACTTAAAAATGGAGAAATACCTAAAAGACATACCAAAAGCATCAAATGGAAGACCTGACAGTATTGCTGTTTTCGACTATTATAAAAAACATTATTGGGATGGAGTTGACTTCAAAGACGATGGATTGGCAAGAACGCCCTTCTTTTATGGTCGCTTAAATCGTTATTTTGAATCCGTTGTTATGCGAAATCCTGACTCGGTTTCAGTAGAAATTGACCAAATTATGAATCAAGCTATTGAAGGTTCAATAATGTACAAATTGCTATTAGCCAACTTTGTAAACAAATATGAAACTTCCAAAGTGATGGGGTTTGACAAAGTGTTTGTTTATATTGTAGATAAATATTTCAAAACTGGAAAAGCGAAAGCTATTTATAACGACGATAATATTGTAAATAACATTATTAATCGTGCTAAAATATTAAGACCGCTATTACTTGATGAAATAGCTCCGGAATTGCCTATGATTCCAATAGAAAGTCATGATAAAATTGCAAAAATGGGATTTGAAAATGCTAAAACTAGTGAGGAACTAACCAAAATTTTCTATGCAAATGCTGCAGAAATTGAAAAGACATTTTTAAAACTTAGTTCCATTAAAGCAAAATACACGCTACTGGTGTTCTGGGATGTAGATTGCAGTCATTGCCAGTTAGAAATCCCTAAATTAATTGATTTGTACCACCAATTATTGAAAGATAAAATAGATGTAAAAGTATTTAGTGTATATACCCGGCAAGAATTTGGCAAATATAAAAAGTATGTTGAGGAAAAGAAATTGGATTGGATAAACGTTTATGACGGAGTACATTACAATAATTTGAAAGACAAATACGACATCTACTCTACACCTGTCATTTACATTTTGGATAAAGACAAAAAAATCAAAGCTAAGAGAATTGATGTAGATCAAATTAAACCAATTTTAACCGAATTAGATAGAACAAAATAAGGATTTAGAATTTAACTTATATTAAATACTTATAGTTTAGTTTAAGACTACATTTGCAGAATAAACAAAATATAAATGGCCCGTTTCAAAGAAAATGATTTACCAAAATCAAAACTTACTAAATCCTCACTTAGCAAAGCTTTATTAATTTTCAAATATGCAGAAAATCATAAATGGAAATTTTACGTAGGTTTAATTTTCTTATTATTTACAGGGGGAACAGCACTTGCTTTTCCAAAATTAATGGGGCTTTTAATAGATTGTGTAAAAAACAAAGACAATGCTCAAGCTAATTTAATCGCTGGTGGATTGATTGTAATTCTATTATTTCAATCACTTTTCTCCTTTTTTAGATTATCGTTATTTATAAATTTTACCGAAAATACTTTAGCAAATTTACGTTTGGAATTGTATAGTAATTTGGTGAAATTACCTATGACCTTCTTTTCGCAAAAACGTGTTGGAGAATTAAATAGTCGAATTAGTTCGGATATTACTCAAATTCAAGACACACTAACATCAACAATAGCTGAATTTTTGAGACAATTTATTTTAATAATTGGTGGAGTCGCATTATTAGCTAGTGAGAGTTTTAAACTTACCTTATTGATGTTGTCCGTTGTCCCATTAGTAGCGGTTGCTGCGGTAATTTTCGGAAGATTTATCAGAAAATACTCCAAAAAAGTTCAAGATCAAGTTGCGGAAAGCCAAGTAATCGTAGAAGAAACAATGCAAGGAATTAGTATTGTTAAAGCTTT
>CANKLD010000107.1 GCA_947483095.1 Bacteroidota bacterium | reverse complement strand
GAAACTACATTACAATTGGTCGATGAAACTTCGGAATATGCATTAACAGGAGCGATATTTAGTCAAGACCGTTACGCTATTGAGCAAGCAACAATTGCTTTGCAAAATGCAGCAGGGAATTTTTATGTAAATGATAAACCAACGGGAGCAGTAGTAGGAATGCAGCCTGTTGGAGGCGCAAGAGCATCTGGAACAAATGACAAAGCGGGTTCGGCATTGAACTTGTTGCGTTGGGCTTCACCAAGAACAATCAAAGAGACTTTTATTACTCCTGAAGATTACCGATATCCATTTTTAGGGGAATAAAATAATTTAAGACTTAAGAAATTAGATTTAAGAACATTGTTGTCCGATAAAAAATGTATAGTCCCTACGGGACAAAAATTAACTACATAACTATCTATTTACCAACATATAATCTCTACGAGATATACTCCGATAGGAGTTAAATGTTGGTAGAATAAAAAGAAGCGTTCCTGTTAAAAATGTCCCTTAGGGACTAAATATGTACGGTTCGCCTTATATTACATAGTTTTTGTCGGACAAGAATGATTTAAAAATAAAAAACCCACAAGATTTGTGTGTTTTTTTATGATTTAAACTTCAAAGGCAAATGAACTACTTTCTTAGTTTCAAAAAAATCGTCTTCAAAAAAATCGGAAATGTTGTATTCTGTTGCGTTAGGAAATGAAGCCAATTCTTCCCTTAAATCGCCGCCCTTAAGGTATAAAATACCATTTTTGAGTTCGTGTTTTTGTTGCTTTTTAACTTTGTCTTTTATCCAAGAAACAAAATCAGGCATATTGGTCACTGCGCGACTCACAATAAAATCGAAATCTCCTTTTACATTTTCAGCACGCATTTGCTCCGCTTTTACATTTTTTAATTCCAATGCTTCCGCAACCGATTTTACCACATTTATCTTTTTCAGAATGACGTCAATTAAATAAAAACGAGTTTCTGGAAATAGAATTGCCAAAGGAATACCTGGAAAACCGCCTCCGGTTCCAACATCTAAAACATAGGTTCCTGGTTCAAATTTTTGAATTTTTGCAATAGCCAAAGAATGCAAAACATGTTTTACATACAATTGATCGATATCTTTACGAGAAATAACATTAATTTTTGAATTCCAATCTTGGTATAAAGTTTCCAACTGTTGGAATTGGCTGATCTGAACCTCAGTTAATTCAGGAAAGTACTTCAGAATAAATTCCATTTATATTTTTTAACAAAAGTACTATTTAAAGTTAAAATATTAAGTCGAAATTAGTGGAATAAATTTATATAATAATTACCTTTGTTGAATATAAAATAAAAATATGAGCAATACTGTCCCTACATTTGCAAAACAAGATGGAATAAAATTTTTTAGAACTTTAAATTCCAAAGTAAACAACTATTTTAAAGAAAACAACATTGAAAAAACTGGAAATTGGAAATTGTATCTCAAAACGATAATCCTTTTTACCATTTTTATTACTCCTTATATTTTAATAATTACCTTAACCAACATGCCTTTTTGGGTTTTTACAATCTTATCAATTGTAATTGGAATTGGAATGGCTGGAATTGGAATGAATGTGATGCACGATGGCAATCATGGCTCTTATTCAAAAAAAGGCTGGGTAAATAAATTTATGGGAGGAACAATATACATTTTAGCAGGAAATGTTTACAACTGGCAAGTTCAACATAACGTTTTACACCATACTTATACAAATATTCCTGGCCACGATGAAGATTTAGATGCAGGAAGAATTATTCGATTTACTAAAGAAGCAAAGTGGTCTTATATGCATAAATTCCAACATTATTACTCCATTTTTTTATATGGATTGTTGACTTTCAATTGGTCATTAACTACTGATTTCAAACAAATGAGTCTTTATTTGAAGAGAAAATTATCTTATGGAGATCCTAAAAGTCCTAAAATTTTATGGACTACATTAGTAATCACAAAAATAATTTACTTTTCTATTTGGATAGTAATACCAATGATAATTGGGGTTTCTTGGTGGAAAGTGCTTTTTGGTTTTTTTGTTATGCATTACACCGCAGGATTAATTTTGAGTATTGTATTTCAATTGGCTCATATTACCGAAGATACAACCAATCCACACCCTAATGAATTGGGAGAAATGGAACACACATGGGCGATTCACCAATTATTTACAACAGTAAATTTTGCTCCTAAAAACTTTATTGTAAACTGGTACACCGGTGGTTTAAATCATCAGATTGAACACCATTTGTTTCCAAATATTTGTCACGTTCACTACACTAAAATTTCAAAATTTGTAAAAGAAGCAGCCGCAGAAGCAAACCTTCCCTATTACGAATATAAATCAATGAGGGCAGCCGTAATAGCTCATTTCAAACATTTGAAAGACTTAGGGGTGAAACCTGAACTTTCAGCATAAAAATTTAACACAACAATAAATAACTACAACAAACTACAACAATGAATGCACTTTCGGATAGAATAAATAATTTATCGACGTCACAAACATTGGCAATGGCCGCGTTGGCAAGAGAATTAAAAGCACAAGGAAAAGATATTATAAGCTTAAGTTTAGGGGAGCCCGATTTTAATACTCCCGATTTTATAAAGGAGGCCGCTAAAAAAGCAATCGACGATAATTACAGCACCTATTCTCCTGTAGAAGGTTACCAAGATTTAAAAGAAGCGATTTGCAGAAAATTCAAAAGAGACAATAATTTAGATTACAAACCATCGCAAATTGTAGTATCAACTGGAGCAAAACAATCTTTATACAATATAGCTCAAGTAATGTTAAACGATGGTGACGAGGTAATTTTACCCGCTCCGTATTGGGTTAGTTACTTTGAAATAGTTAAATTATCAGGAGGAGTGCCTGTTGAAGTTCCTACTACTATAGAAAGCGATTTCAAAATTACACCTGCACAATTGGAAGCTGCCATTACTCCAAAAACCAAAATGATTTGGTACAGTTCTCCTTGCAATCCTAGTGGTTCTGTATACAGTAGAGAGGAACTTACTGCTTTAGCCAACGTGCTTGAAAAATACCCAAACATCTATGTTGTTGCCGATGAAATTTATGAGCACATTAATTTTTCAGGTACTTTTTGCAGCATTGGATCTATCCCAGGAATGTTTGAAAAAACGATAACTGTAAATGGTGTTGCAAAAGCATTTGCCATGACAGGATGGAGAATAGGATATATTGGCGCACCCGAATTTATTGCTAAAGCATGTACAAAAATTCAAGGGCAAGTAACCAGCGGAGCAAACAGTATTGCACAACAAGCAACAATTACTGCTGTAAATGCAGACCCTTCTGTTTTGAAATACATGGTTGATGCTTTTTATAGCAGACGAGATTTGGTAGTTCGATTATTGAAAGACATTCCAGGAATTAAAATCAACGTTCCAGAAGGCGCATTTTATGTATTTCCTGACGTTTCCTATTTTTTTGGTAAAACTCTAAAAGGAACTTTTATTAAAGATTCAAATGATTTTTCTATGTACCTTTTATCAGAAGCTAATGTAGCAACTGTAACTGGGGACGCCTTTGGAAACCCAAATTGTATTCGCTTTTCATACGCTACAAGTGAAGATTTACTTACTGAAGCACTTAGAAGAATAAAAGAAGCTGTAGCATAAATAAAATCCTGTTTAAAATTTCAAAATAGTCTAAAGGAAGAAGTTTAAAACTTCGGATTTTAGACTTTTTTTGTTGGCGTGACCACAAGGGTCGGGCTATCCGTTCCAATCTCCCGAAAAAACGGGAGGATTTCCACTGCTATCCCTCACGCAAATTAGGGTACAAAATTGCAGTAAATCAAAAAATTACTAACTTAGTAAAAAATTAAAAGATGAAAAAAATAATCTCCTTACTTTTCTTGTTTTCTGTGCTACTTGTAAATGCTCAAGACAAAAAAGAAAAACTTAAATCTCAAATTGTGGAAACCTCTTGTGGTCAATGCCGTTTTGGAATGGAAGGTCACGATTGTGAATTGGCTGTACGCATCGATGGAAAATCCTATTTTGTTAATGGGACATCCATAGATGCTCATGGGGATGCACATGCTGGCGACGGTTTTTGTACTACAATAAGAAAAGCCGAAGTAGTTGGCGAAATAATAGACAATCGTTTCAAAGTATCCTCATTTAAATTGATACCCTTGAAAAAATAGTTTTATTACAAATAGAACATGCGCAGGAACGAAGCTAAACTTTAACGGCTACGGGACAAATTGTTATTATGAAAAGGGATTTATTTGCTCAAAAAAATACTATTTTTGCATTCCAATATAAGTTAATTAAACATAAAAATATGAAAGCATATATATTTCCAGGTCAGGGTGCACAATTCACAGGAATGGGAAAAGAATTGTATGAAAATTCTGAATTAGCTAAGGATTTATTTGAAAAAGCAAATGAAATTTTAGGATTCCGAATTACAGATGTCATGTTTGAAGGAACTCCTGAAGAATTAAAAGAAACCAAAGTTACCCAACCAGCTGTATTCTTACATTCCGTTATTTTAGCAAAAACATTAGCCGATTTCAAACCTGAAATGGTTGCCGGACATTCTTTAGGAGAATTTTCTGCATTAGTTGCAAATGGTACGTTATCATTTGAAGACGGATTAAAATTAGTTTCAAAAAGGGCACTAGCCATGCAAAAAGCTTGTGAAATAAAACCTTCAACTATGGCTGCGGTTTTAGGATTGGAAGATGCTGTTGTTGAAGAAGTTTGCGCTTCAATTGATGGAGTTGTAGTTGCTGCAAACTATAACTGCCCGGGACAATTAGTGATATCG
>CANKLD010000106.1 GCA_947483095.1 Bacteroidota bacterium | reverse complement strand
GAAGTTCGAATTTTATCTAATCCCGCAGTATAATTTACCCCATTTCCAAACGATAATGTTTTAAAAGGAATTAAACCTTGGTCGTGATAAGCCGCAATTACAGCATCAAATTTTTCATATTGGCTATTGCCAAAAAAACCGTCGGCAGGATAAGGTCCAAAAACTAAAGTTCCTTTTTCAAATAATTTTTTTATTGCCGGTTTCAATAACGTATCGTCTTCTTTCCCAATTACGCCTCCATCACCCGCATGTGGATTTAATCCTAAAACGGCAATTTTAGGTTTGTTGATGCTAAAATCTTGCGTTAAAGATTGATTGATTGTCTCTATTTTTTGAGTAATTAATTTTTCAGTAAGATGAGACGCAACCTCATTCACAGGAATATGATCGGTTAAAAGCCCCACTCTAAGATTGTCTTGAACCATAAACATCAGAGCGTTGCCTGTTAATTCTTGATTCAAATAATCAGTATGTCCTGGGAATTTAAAATCGTCCGACTGTATATTGTATTTATTTATTGGTGCAGTCACTAAAACGTCGATTTTTCCCTCTTTTAAGGCTTTTGTAGCGGCTATAAATGATTTAATTGCGTAGTTTCCTAACGAATCGTCATTGGTCCCATAATTTAATTCTAAATGCTCTTTCCAAACATTTAAAACATTGATTTTACCAATTACAATTTGTTCCAAAGTGTCTATTCCATGAATGGCAGCTGTAGATTCGAAAGTTTTTTTTATAGCAGATATAATTTTTACATTGGCAAAAATAACAGGCGTACAAAATTCTAACATTCGAGAATCTTCAAATGTTTTTAGCACCACTTCGCTTCCAATACCGTTTAAATCTCCTATTGAAATTCCAACGATTATATTTTCTGCTTTTTTTATCATGACTACACGTTATTTATTGCTAATTTTGAAACGCAAATTTAGTAAAATAATATCACAAATGTTTACAGGAATTATAGAAACCCTTGGAGAAATCAAAGCAATTGAAAAAGAAGGCGGAAACACTCATATTACTATTACCTCAGCGTTTACCGATGAGTTAAAAATTGATCAAAGCGTTGCTCATAACGGGGTGTGTTTGACCGTTACCTCGATAAACCATAATGAATACTCCGTGACTGCAATTCAAGAAACTATCGACAAAACGAATTTATCAGATTGGAATATTGGAAATGCTGTAAATTTAGAACGTGCCATGAAATTGGGCGACCGCTTGGATGGGCATATTGTTCAAGGACATGTGGATCAAATCGGAATTTGCAAAGCCATAAAAGAAGCAAACGGAAGTTGGTATTACACTTTCGAATACGATCCAATATTAAATAATCTAACTATTGAGAAAGGTTCAATTACGGTTAACGGCGTTAGCTTAACAGTTGTAAATTCTATGAAAAACGAATTTAGTGTTGCCATAATTCCCTACACTTATGAGCACACTAATTTTCATGATTTCGAAGTTGGAACCAAAGTAAATTTAGAATTTGATGTAATTGGGAAGTACGTTTCGAAACTTTATTCAAATAAATAATCCTAATTTATTTTTTCCATTTTAAACTCTCTATTAAATTCTGCACATCATTTTTAATATAACTTGATGCGGGCATAATGGAATCGAAATTGGGTTTTGCATAAAAATAAACGGAGCCGGTTACAAAATTTTTGGTGCTATCGGTAACGTAAAATTGGGTGTTGGTAGCTGCATTACCATCTACTTGATAGAACATTCCGAAAACTCTTTTTTCTAAATTTATATACGGTTGTTCCAGAATATCATCTGCTTTTATTACGTGTTCATAGGTTAGCTTTTGGGCGTCACGAAGCAATAAATTAATGTTATTATTTACAGGTTTATAGCTTAAATAAATAGTTGCCTTCATTTTTGGGTAGGTGATTTCAAAGTTGCCATTTCCTTTTTCGGTAACTATAGCATTAGAATTATTGTCGAAAGTATAACAACATTCGCTTTCATAATGGGAGTATTCTGCAATTGGATAGTCTAATCTTAAATAACTTGACTGCTTTGGAACCGACTCGTTTTTGCAGCTAACAACTATAACCGTATAAACGAAAATTAAAATTAAAGCTAGGTGTCTTTTAAACATTTGAAATTATTCTACGGTTACTTTTATTTGTTTAATTCGCTTTCTATCAACAGAAACAACTTTAAACAAACAATTTTCAAATAATATTTGGTCTCCTTTTTTAGGGAAATTTCCCTGAATTTCCAATAAAAATCCTGCCAGAGTTTCTGCTTCTCCTTTTCTTTCTTCAAATAAAGTTTCGTCAACTTCTATAATTCTATAGAAATCTTTAAGGTTTATTTTACCCTCAAAAAGATAATTTTTTTCATCTATTTGAGAAAAAGAAATATCGTCGTCATCAAATTCATCACTTATATCGCCCACTATTTCCTCGATAACGTCTTCAAGAGAAACCAACCCAGAAGTGCCGCCATATTCATCAACTACAATTGCAAGATGGCTTTTCATGCCTTGAAAATCCTTTAATAGGTCGTCTAATTTTTTATTTTCAGGTACAAAAAATGGTTTTCTCAAAAGCGTTTTCCAATCAAAATCGCCTTTGTCAATATGTGGAATTAAATCTTTAACGAATAGAACCCCTTCTATATTGTCAATATTGTCATTGTAAACTGGAATTCTAGAATATCCTTTTTCGATTATTTTAGGAAGAATTTTATCAAACGTTTCATTAATTTCAATTGCAAAGACATCTATTCTAGGGCTCATGACTTGCTTTGTGTCTGTATTTCCAAAGGTTACAATTCCTTCTAATATTTTTTGTTCACCATGAGACGATCCTTCTGAGGAGGTTAATTCTAACGCTTGCGACAATTGATCAACGGTAAAATAAGCTTTTTGTTTACCTAATTTTTCATGCAAATAAATCGTTAACGCCCTCATAGGAGAGCTAATTGGCGTTAGTAATTTGTCTACTATATATAAAGGACGAACTACGAATTCAGCAAATTTAAGATTGTTTCTATTGGCATATACTTTTGGAAGTACCTCGCCAAATAATAAAATAAGAAACGTAACCACGACTACTTCTAAAACAAATCGGAAAATTTCAGAATCAATTGCAGAAAATAAATTACTACTAATAGAGGAAAATAAAATTACGACTCCAATATTAATAAAATTGTTAGCGACAAGAAGCGTTGCTAATAATTTTTTAGGTTTGTCAACCAATAATAGAATTAGTTTCCCATTTGACGAATCTGCTTTTGAAATATCATCAAGGGTTTTTGGGGACAAAGAAAAAAAGGCTACTTCGGCACCGGAAAGCAATGCCGATATAAAAAGCAAAATAAAAATTCCAATTGTACCAAAAAGCAAATTAGAATCTATATTTTGAAAAAAGTCAATGAAACTGGGAGGTTCCGGGTCCAAATTCAATGGGATTAGTTAAACAATTAGTATGGCGAATCATCTAATAGACCAGCAGCTGGCGAATCAGAATTGGATGGTTTAAATGGTTCAGATTCTTTTTTAGTTGTTAAAAAGGTGAATTCTGTAACTTGAATTTCAGTTGTAAACTTGGTTGATCCCTCATCTGTTTGCCATTGGCGCGATTTAATTCGTCCTTCAACATAAATTTTATCTCCTTTTGATAAATA
Source organism: Bacteroidota bacterium (assembly GCA_947483095.1). Next base: position 1,180 of record CANKLD010000106.1, on the reverse strand, counting down.
CTTTTCGCAAATTTCTGCCGCTTTATTTCGAACCACTAAATTGTGCCATTCTGTTGTATTTATTTTCTCATTTGTAGTTTTATTAATATAGGTTTCATTTGTTGCCAAAGGAAATCTACCAATACAATTACCCCCATCGAAGTAGTGCATTTTAACATCGTCGCCTAGGTAGCCAATCAGCATAACCTTGTTTATTGTTCCGTTCATCTTATTTTAAAAATTTTAGTAATTTCAAATGTACGCTTTTTTAACTTAATTAACTGTATTGCTTTTCTATAAAATTGAAAATAACTTTTGGAAAAGGGAATTCTCTGATTTTTGTTCCATTTATTCCGCCTAAAATTTCTCCTTTTACTCTGACCTTCCAAAAATTAATATTCAAATGTTGGTGTGATAATTTATGTATTTGACCCTTTGAATTCAGATTTGAAATTCGGGTAATTTTAAATTCCGATTGGTATTTATTGGATATCAATTCCGAAATGGAATCTAAATCCATCTCCCTTTCCGTTTCAATCAGAGGGAATTCATATAAATTTTGCCAAATTCCCTTTTGATCTCTTTTTTGAATCAACGTCTTTAATTTATCGTCTTCAAAAACAATATAATTAAAAAAGCGAAAACTAATTTTTGTTTTCTTAAATTTAACTGGAAGTTCTTTTACTTTTTTCTTTTGCAATGCCAAACAACTACCATTAAAAATACAATTTTGGCAATCGGGATTTTTAGGAACACATTGCAAAGCTCCAAATTCCATAATGGCTTGATTGAACGTAGCGGGGTCGTTTTCTGGCATTAGTTCCAAGGCCAACTCAGAAAACTCTTTTTTGGCTGTTGCCAATGAAATATCGGTTTCAATGTTAAAATATCTAGAAAGTACTCTAAATACATTTCCGTCAACTACAGGAACTGCTTCATTAAATGAAAAAGAGGCAATTGCTGCAGCGGTATATTCCCCAATTCCTTTAAGTTTTACTAACTCCTTGTAGTTGTTAGGGAATTCTCCTTTTAATTCATTGGCAACGAATTGTGCGGTAAAATGGAGGTTTCTTGCACGCGAATAATACCCTAAACCCTGCCAATGTTTTAATACTTTTTCTTCGGGTGCTTTTGCTAAGTCAAATACCGTTGGAAAAGTAGAAATGAAATCTAAATAATAGGGTAATCCTTGCGCTACTCT
>CANKLD010000105.1 GCA_947483095.1 Bacteroidota bacterium | reverse complement strand
TTGAATAAAAATAATATTCTTGGAGATTTCAAATTTATATTATTAGAAAAATTCCTGTCTAACGATAGCGATTTATTATGGCATGAAAAAATTGTAATGAATGCCTATTTCTTAATAAAAAAATTCAGTTTATCTGAAGAAAAAGCTTTTGGTTTAGACAGTAGCTCGGTGAAAATTGAAAAATTTCCAATGGTTTTACACCCACCAGAAAAAATACATTTGAATAGAATTAGTTAATTATGACTACAATAGCCATTATTACTTTGGTGTATTTTATAAAACTAATTTTAAACAACAACTCCAGAGCGACTGTTATTGCTGACATAAAAGCTGTACCTTTGCACTTCAATTACATATAATGAGATTACACAGAAATTTAGTTTACACTACCATCGATTCCCTAAATGCGATTTTCAATGAAGGGGAATATGCCGATAAAGTAGTGGCAAGAGCTTTAAAAAAAGACAAACGATGGGGAAGTTCCGATCGAAAGTTTGTTGCTGAAACTATTTACGAAATAGTTCGTTGGAAACGATTATACGCTGAAATTGCAGAAGTAAAAGAGCCATTTGATAGAGATAATCTTTGGAGAATGTTCTCTGTTTGGGCAGTATTGCGTGGTTATCCAATTCCCGATTGGAGACAATTAGAAGGAACACCTGAACGAAAAATAAAAGGCCGTTTTGATGAATTATCAAAAATTAGAGCGTTAAAAGAATCCATTCCAGATTGGATGGACGAATTAGGAGTTAAAGAATTAGGTGAAAAAGTTTGGTCCACAGAAATTGCTGCCCAAAACCAACCTGCAAAAGTAATCTTAAGAGTCAATACTTTAAATACAACTCGTGAAAAATTACATTCATTATTAATGGATTTAGATATTGAAACAACTTTTTTGAAAGACCAACCCGATGCGTTAGTTCTAAAAGAAAGAGCCAACGTATTTATGACCGATGCATTTAAAGCAGGAATGTTTGAAGTGCAAGATGCCAATTCTCAATTAGTTGCTGCTTTTTTAGACGTAAAGCCTGGAATGAGAGTAGTTGATACTTGCGCTGGTGCGGGAGGAAAAACCTTACATTTGGCTTCTTTGATGGAAAATAAAGGCCAATTAATTGCAATGGATTTATACGAAAGTAAATTAAAGCAATTGAAATTACGTGCCAAAAGAAATGGCGCCTTCAATATTGAATACAAGATCATTGATTCTACTAAGGTAATTAAAAAACTTCAAGAAAAAGCAGACCGCGTTTTGATTGACGCTCCATGTAGCGGTTTGGGAGTTTTGAAAAGAAATCCAGATGCCAAATGGAAACTCCAACCGGAATTCATAGATAATATTCGAAAAGTACAAGCTGAAGTTTTAGAAAGTTATTCTAGAATAGTAAAACCAGGAGGAAAATTAGTATATGCAACGTGTTCAGTACTTCCATCTGAAAACCAAGAACAAATAAAAAACTTCTTAACGAATACTGAAAATGGTAAAAGTTTTACATTTGTGAAAGATGTTAAAATTCTAGCCTCAGAATCTGGTTTTGACGGATTTTATATGGCTTTACTAGAGCGAAATTCTTAATTCAGCACAAAACTAACTTTAATCAAACCTTGAGATTTAAATTTTAAAATAGCTATTTTTTAACTTATTTTGATATAAATTTGCCCTCCTAATAAAATTAATTTATGAAACAATTTTTTACTATCCTAGCTGTACTTTTTTGTCTAAATAGTTTTGCACAAATACCTCAAGGGTATTATAACACGGCAACAGGAACAGGATATGCATTAAAAACACAACTTTTTAATATTATTAAAAATAATACAAATTCATTAACCTCTTCTTCAAATTATGGAGATTTGTGGACATTATTTACTCAAAGTGCCTTCAGAGATCAATATTATGAAAATGATAATACGCTATTAGATGTCTATTCTGAAAAACCAACTGGGCCAGACGGCTATAATTTTTCAGCAACCACTCAACAATGTGGGAATTACAATAATGAAGGGGATTGTTATAATAGAGAACATACATTACCACAATCGGTTTGGAATTCAAATTATCCTATGTATTCCGATGCTCATTTTGTCTTACCTTCCGATGGATATGTAAATGGCAAAAGAAGTAGCTATCCTTATGGTAAAGTAAATGTAGCCACTTGGACTTCAACTAATGGTTCCAAACTTGGAAACAATACCAATTCTGGGTACTCTACTGGATATACTGGGACAGTTTTTGAACCTATAGATGAATTTAAAGGAGATATTGCAAGATGTTTACTTTATTTCGCAACCCGTTATGAGGATCAAATTACATCATGGTCTTATGATATGTTCAATGGTACCTCTACCCAAGTTTTTACAAATACTTTCATCAATATTTTAATTAATTGGAATAATCTAGACCCTGTTAGTGCCTACGAAATTGCTAAAAATAATGAAGTTTATTTATTTCAAGGCAATAGAAATCCTTTTATTGATTATCCGGAATATGTTTGCCGAGTTTGGGCTGGTGCTTGTACTTTAAACACAAATGAATTTGAATTTGCTACTTTATCTGTATTTCCAAATCCAACAAATAATGGATCTATTTCTATAAATACAATTTCGTCAATTGATGATATCCAAGTAATTTCTATAAATGGTCAATTGATAAATGATATAAAAAATCCAGTTAAATTAAACGAAACCTATACTTTAGAAAATTTACCTCAAGGGTTTTACTTCTTGAAATTATATTCAAATAACAATTCAATTACTAAAAAGATTGGTGTAAATTAATACTTCCTCTTCCAAATAAAAAACTCCGATGCAGAAATTACATCGGAGTTTTTTTTATTTCAATTTTTGAATTCTAATTGTTCATAGAAATCAAAAATTCTTCATTATTTTTTGTTTTCTTGAAACGGTCGTTGATGAAATCCATTGCTTCTATTGGGTTCATGTCAGAAAGATATTTTCTCATAATCCACATGCGTTGCAATGTTTTTTCATCTAAAAGTAGGTCATCACGACGTGTGCTCGAGGAAGTCAAATCGATAGCTGGAAAAATACGTCTGTTGGCAATTTTTCTATCCAATTGCAATTCCATATTTCCTGTACCTTTGAATTCTTCAAAAATTACCTCATCCATTTTAGAACCTGTTTCAGTAAGTGCTGTAGCAATGATACTCAACGAACCGCCATTTTCAACATTACGAGCAGCTCCAAAGAAACGTTTTGGTTTTTGTAAAGCATTGGCATCTACACCACCACTTAATACTTTTCCAGAAGCGGGTTGAACCGTATTATATGCTCGAGCTAAACGCGTAATAGAATCTAATAAAACTACTACATCGTGACCACATTCTACTAATCGTTTTGCTTTTTCAAGTACAATATTTGCAATTTTAACGTGCTCTTGTGGTTCTCTATCAAAAGTGGAAGCGATAACTTCCCCACGAACACTTCGTTGCATGTCGGTAACTTCCTCTGGACGTTCGTCAATTAAAAGTACAATTAAGTAAACCTCAGGATGATTGGCAGCAATGGCATTAGCAATGTCTTTCAACAACATGGTTTTACCCGTTTTAGGTTGAGCCACAATCATACCACGTTGTCCTTTTCCAATTGGAGAAAATAAATCGATGATTCGAGTTGATATCGTACTTTGTTTTTCAGCTATTCTGAATTTCTCAGAAGGGAAAACAGGGGTTAAATGTTCAAAAGAAACACGATCTCGAACCACTTGCGGATCGTGACCGTTTATTTTTAATATACGAACTAAAGGAAAGAATTTTTCACCCTCTTTTGGTGGACGAACCACACCTTTTACAGTATCACCTGTTTTTAAACCAAATAATCTAACCTGTGAAGTTGATAAATAAATATCATCTGGAGACGCTAAATAATTGTAATCTGAAGAACGTAAAAATCCGTATCCTTCTGACATCATTTCTAAAACTCCTTCGCTTTCAATGATTCCATCAAATTCAAAATCTGAATGTCCAAAATTACTTTTCTTGCCTTTAAAATTTGGATTTATATTCCCATTAGGACCCTGATTTGGATTCTGATTTGGGTTCTGATTTGGATTTTGTTTTTGATTGGGATTTAATTTCTGATTGGGATTTTTTGGCTTTTCAACAAGAGATTCTTCACTATTCTCCTCCTCAATTTCATTTTCTAAATTGGTTTCGGTAACCGCTTTCGCCGCAACTTTAGCTTCGAAATCTGCTTTTTTAAACTTTACAACTTTGCGCTCTTTCGGATTTTCGGCAGGAACTTCTTCTATAACAGCTTCCTTATTTTCTTCAACTTGTTCAGAAGATTCAGAAAATAAAGACATCGATTCTGCTTTTTTATCAACAGTAATCCTTGCTCTTTTAGGTTTAGCATCGTTAGAATTCTCGGTTTTAGCATCAGAATTGCCTTCAGAAAACGAAGATTGAACTTCTAAAATCTGATTGATTAATGCTTCTTTTTTAACACCAGTAATTTTAGTAATATTGGCTGCTTTCGCAATTTCTTGAAGCTCAGAAAGCTTCATTTCTTTTAATACAGAAATCTCAAACATAAAATGTTATTTGAATTTAATTGTTGTGGAATAATAAATAAAGAATTTGTGATTTTTTTAAATGAAATCTCCAAAGGATGAAGTACTTAAGTAATTGTCATGCAATAATACAAAATAATATTAATAATCATAGTGTTTTTTATAATTTTAATTAATATTTTTGTTTTAACAATTTACAATAATGATTCAAAGAATACAAACGGTCTATTTATTAATTGCATTAGTGATTTTAGGAGCACTTCCTTTTGTTTTTCCACTATTTACAATGAGCGATGG